>SHLT01000002.1 GCA_004282875.1 Chromatiales bacterium
GTGCCAACGCCGCCCGGAAACACGATGATGCCGTGTCCAACCCTGACGAAACTCTCGAGGCGTTTTTCCATGTCCGGCATGATGACCAGCGAATTGACAATCGGATTCGGAGACTCAGCGGCGATAATTCCGGGTTCGGTGATGCCCACGTAGCGGCCATCCCTTATCCTTTGTTTCGCGTGACCGATCGTGGCGCCTTTCATCGGGCCCTTCATCGCACCCGGCCCGCATCCTGTGCACACGTTGAGTCCGCGGAGTCCGAGTTCGTAGCCCACTTTCTTCGAGTAGTCGTACTCTTCGCGGCTGATCGCATGGCCGCCCCAGCAAACCACCAGGTTGACGCGGGCCGGTAACTTCATCAGCTGGGCATTACGCAAAATATGGAAGACCGCATTGGTAATGCCGTCCGATGCCGTGAGATCGAAACGGCCGCTGTCGAGGACCTCGTTCCGCGTGAAGACGATGTCACGGAGCACCGCTGACAGCAGCTCCCGCGTGCCGCGGATCATTTTGCCGTCGACAAAGGCCTCGCCCGGGGCATTCCTGAGCGTTACCTTCAGCCCGCGATCCTGGCGAATAAAACCAACTTCGAAATCGCTGTACGTCTCAAACAGCTCACGCGCGTCGTCGGACTCGCTACCCGAATTCAGGACCGCCAGCATGCAGCGCCGCAGCAACGGGTACAGCCCACCGGTGCCGCTATTCTGCAGCTGGTCAACTTCGAATTGCGAAAGTACTTCGAGGCTGCCTTCTGGCCAAACCTCGGCATCGATGAATTGTCCTGCCATTCTAGTGCCCTGTCTGGTCAGTTCGCACTAAGGACGGATTTCGATGGGCGTGTTCTCGCCGGTCATGAGCCAGATGTCGATCATGTCGGAGTTGGACACAGCAATGCAGCCGTTGGTCCAGTCCTGCGTCCGGTAATAGGCCTCCGATCGGGTCGGCGTGTTGGGCTGGCCGTGAATCATGATCGCGCCGCCGGGGCTGACGCCAAGATTGGCCGCTTCCCGACGATCCGCGGAATCCGGGTAGGAAATACCGATCGAGAGAAAGAAGTCGCTGTTTGGATTGCGCCTGTCGAGTGTGTAGCGGCCTTCGGGGGTCCTGAAATCGCCTTCCTGCTTCTTGTCACCGGTCGGCTGAATGCCCAACGCTATCTTGAATGTGCGAAAGACCTTGCCGCCCTGCAGCAGGTGCAGCTGGCGCGCCGCCTTCTCTATGACGACATGGTCGGCTTTTGGGAACTCGCTGGCCTGCATCAGGCCAGGCACCAACAGCACAATCATTGCCAATGCGATTTTTTTCATGTCACCAAGCCTAGCAAAACTTGTTCACGGAAAACACGAGCCGCTTCACAAACACGGCGAGCGCTCCGTGACCAGCACGCTCAGACATTTCGGCCAACGATCCAACCGATCGCAAAGCCAATGCCGCCGGCACCCAGCGTATAGGCCGGCAGGAAACGAAAAACCCGTTCCGGAAATTGCGCATCGCTGAACATGTCATTGAGGTTAACGGCATAGGCATAGTGCAGGTAGGCCGACAGACCCAGCGCGGGGATCGCGAAACCCAGTGTACCAAGGGGCATACGCATACCGCGGCCCGACCAGCGCCCGTCTCCCTTGTATAAGGTCAGGAAAGACAGGATGACGAGCACCAGCAACGGCAGCAGGTTGCGCATCGCCCAGGGCCCGCTCTGCTGCACGTCGACAAACCAGAATCCCGTGGCCGTTGCCAGCAAGACGACCGGCAGCAGGCGGATAGCCAGGTACTGGTGGCGCGCCTCCACTAACCCGCGTCCGTCAGGAGCGGTATCTGTACCCTGGTGCCGGGTCGTACCTTTTGCAGGTCGAGCGTCGGGTTGTACTGACGGAACAGCCACAGCGGCACGTCGTATTGACGCAGCGCGATGATCCAGATGGACTCGCCTCGCTTGATCGTGTGTTCGGTAGCGCCGGAAATGACGTGCTGCCGGAAGAAACTGTCTTGCTGTGCGCGATGGTAGGCGATACGCCGCTCTTCGAAGGCTTTCGCATCGACGGTACCGAGATCGAGACGGATACGCTGCCCAACCGCAACCGGCGTGCGAAATGCCAGCCCGTTCAGATCCCGAAGGCGCTGTGTCTTGATGTCCAGCCAGTCACCGAAGTGACCCAGCGTCTCCAGCGGCTGCACCTCGATCGTATTGTCGTCTGCGACACTGTAGTCACTCGGGTCGGAGAGCAAGGCGGTCTGGATAGTCCCGAGCATCGAGGACGCAAGGTCGCTTGCCATCGCGCCCGGTGTCATCTCCTCGACCGGCTGGCTGACCGGGGCTGCGCTTGCGACAACCGCAGGCTCCTCCGCGGCAGGCGTCTGCACCACGGGCGCGGCCGGTGCAGGTGCCGCGGGAAGTGGTCCTGCCGCGGGCAGCCGCAACTGCTGACCCGCCCGAATCCGGTGACTGCTGCCCAGCTGGTTGAGCGCAGCGAGCGTCGACACGCGCGTGCCGTAAGTCTCGGCAATCTGCGACAAGGTGTCACCGCGTGCGACCCGGTGGTACATGTCCGGCAGCTGCTCCGCGAACGTCGCATCGCCCGGCAATGATGCAATCAGCCGATCCAGAGGCGCGTTTGTCGCAGCCGTCGGCAAGCGCAGATCGTAGCCTTTGGGCAGGTATTTGCTGCCCTGCCACACCGTCGCTTGCAGGCCCGGGTTGTGTCTCGCAATCTGTTTCGCAGACACGTTGAGCGCCTTGCTGAGTCCTTTCACCGATACATAAGTGGGCAACTTCACGGTTGCGTAGGGTGTCGGTTTCTCGGGGACGACGCCCGGGAAGTACTTGTCGACATTCTGATCCACCTCGCGCGCAGCCAGAAACGCCACGTAGAAGTTTCGCGACGCAAAGCCAAAGGTTCGGCCGTTGTATTTGCGCAGGATTTCAACGTAGGCCGTGTCGCCGTATTTGCGCATCGCGCGCCTGACGCCCGCCAGGCCATGGTTGTAGGCGGTAATGGCCATCGGCCAGTTACCCGTTATTGAATAGTTATAGGCGAGCAGGCGGCCGGCGGCGCGTGTCGCCGCAAAGGGGTCGTTGCGTTCGTCGACGACATGATCGACCCGCATGAAACGGCGGCCCGTGCTACGCGTGAATTGCCAGATACCGGAGGCGCCAACATGAGACCGGGCATCCGGATTGTAGGACGACTCGACGTGCGGCAGTGCGGCGATGTCAACGGGGACGCCGAGCGCGGTGAATTCGCTATTGATGTGGTCGCGCCAGCGTCCGGAACGCTCAAGCCCGCTCCTGAAGCGTTCCCGGAGTCCCTGCTGATAACGAATGCGCTGCACGGCGGCGGCAAGTTCGCTGTTGCTCACATTCTCGGGCCACAGCGCCAGCACGCGAGCTTCCTCGGCACTCAGGTTATCGCGTTTGCCGGCAGCAAGGCCACGCAGAGTCGCCTGCAGTGCCTTGCGGCGCTTGTCCACGCGCCGATTGCGCTCGCGCCGGGACAGCTTCGCCGGCATCTGGAGGCGGTCGTAGACGACGGCAAGATTGCGATTGTCATGCAGCACGCCTTCGTCAGTCGAATAGTCTGTGAAGACAGCAACCCAGAAGTCGACATCAGGCTGTAATTCAGGCGGTTGCGGGAACGGCTCGGCAGCCCGGGCAGCGCCCATGGCCAGAAAACCGACGAGGATCAGGTAGCGGCAAATACTTGTCATTTGGTTTCGTTCAGGTTTCAATCGCAAATTATTGATTAGTTCACGGAAATTCCCGGCATTTTGCCGTATTTTGAACCGTATTATGACCGCATTTTGCCGACAGACCCGAATGACCACGCATTTTGTCAGCGCGTTTGCCCTATTGTGCCTGTCGTTTGCGGCCAGCACCGCACTCGGCGGCGAGACTGCCGTTGAGCAGACCGGCGATGGCGTCGACCTGCGTGAGGATTCGACCTTCGATGAGGATTCGCGTTCCAGCGAAACCGCCGTCGCCGCCGAGGAACTCGTCGAAGCGGTCCCGGCCCACGAACACGATGTGCCCCTGGCCGATGCCGTGACGACGGCCGAGGGCCAGGCCGAGCCGCTGCTGTTGCTCGGGCAGGAAATACCGCCGGGAACGGCGCAGCGCCTTGCATGGGCGGCCACCGAGCTGTTCGAGGGCGTACCGGTCTCGACGCCGGTGCTCGTCGTCAACGGAGAACGGCCGGGCCCGACGCTTTGCCTTACGGCTGCCGTGCATGGCGATGAGCTCAACGGCATCGAAATGGTCCGGCGCGTTTTGCACGACATCGATCCCGACAAACTCTCCGGCCGGGTCATCGGCGTCCCCATTGTCAACGTGCAGGGCTTTCGACGCGGCTCACGCTACCTGCCCGACCGCCGCGATCTGAATCGCTACTTTCCGGGCAATCCGAACGGCAGTGCCGCCGCACGTATTGCGCACGCCCTGTTCAAGGACGTCGTCGCGCACTGCGATGCGCTTGTCGACCTGCATACGGGCTCGTTCGAACGAGCCAACCTCCCACAGATTCGTGCCGATCTGCGCAATCCGGACGTCGTTACGCTAACCCTGGGTTTTGGCTCGATGGTCGTGCTGCACAGCCAGCCGACGGTCGGCACCTTGCGCCACGCCGCGACGCTGGCCGGCATTCCCGCCGTTACGGTTGAGGCCGGTGGTCCGGCACAGCTGGAACTGGCCGAAGTGAAGCATGGCGTTAAGGGCATCGAAACCTTGCTTACGACGCTGGGCATGGTGAAGAAGCGGCGGCGCTGGGGAGATCATCCAGAACCGGTCTACTACCGCTCGTCATGGGTGCGCGCCGACAACGGCGGTATCCTGCTTGCCGATGTCAGCCTGGGAAGCACCGTGCGCAAGGGCGACTTGCTGGGCACGATTACAGACCCGATGAGCAATGCGCGTTCGGAACTGCGGTCGCCCTACTCGGGTCGCATTATCGGCATGGCTCGCAACCAGGTCGTGATGCCCGGCTTCGCCGCATTCCATGTCGGCATCCAGGCAGAGGACGTGGTCTCTGAAGAAGCGGTGTCGGATGTGCCGCGGCACGACGATGCCGGTGGTTACGTGGACGGAATGTCGGAGTAATATCCAGCCTCCACCCTGAAAACAAGAACGCATGAGCGGCGACCGCAAACCTCTATCCAGTTACTGGGCGCCCCGATACTGGCCGGTATGGCTCGGTATGGGTTTCCTGCGCCTGATCTGTTTGTTGCCGCATCGCGCCGCGCTGGCGACAGGACGTGCACTCGGCCGGGCTGCGCACGCGGCTGGCGGTAAACGTCGCGCGGTCGTGCGACGCAATATCGAGCTCTGCTTTCCTGACCTGACCGCCGCCGAACGCAACGCGATGGCGCACCGCCACTTCCAGGCACTGGGCATGATGCTGATCGAGATGGGGCTGGGCCGCTGGGCGAGTACACGGCACCTGCAGTCCATAATGAGGCTTGTGGGTGCGGAACACGTCAACGAGGCGCTGGCCACCGGTCGTGGCGTTATCCTGCTGAGCGCGCATTTCACGACACTCGAAATTTCCGGCCGCGTACTCGCGGAAGCCATTCCGCCTTTCGACGCCGTGTTTCGGAAGAACCGCTCTGAATTCATGACAGAGCTACAGCGGTCGGGACGCGAAGTTGCCGCGGACACGACCATCGAGAAGCGCGACATCAAGAAAATGGTCCGCAGCCTTCGCGGAAACCGGCCCGTCTGGTATGCGCCCGACCAGAGCTACAATCGAAAAGGCTCGGAAGTCATCGAATTCTTTGGCGTACCGTCAATGCACACGACGGCGACATCGACCCTGGCGCGCCTCGGCAAGGCGGCCGTGGTTCCCTTCTTTCCACGGCGGCTGCCTGACTCCAGTTACGAACTCGTGCTGCTGCCGGCCCTCACCAACTTTCCGAGCGATGATCCGGCTGAAGACACGCGGCGCTACGTGCGGCTGCTCGAGGAGCACATCCGATCCTGTCCCGAGCAGTACTTCTGGATTCACCGCAAGTTCAAGGATCTGCCCGACGGCTACCCGGACTACTACGACGATCTCGATGCGTTGAAGTAGCCGTCCAGCAATTGCTCCCAGTTTTTGGAGCGAAAATGCAGTCGCGGGTCGAGCCCGACGATCTTGTGCAGTGACCGGTGCAGGCGGCCGAGCGTTTCCTGTTGCCACGGGCCGGGCTTCCGCAACCTGCCTTTGTCGAAGTCGAGCAACCACGTCAGGCCGTCGGTATCGATCTGCACGTTGTAGGCATTCATGTCGGCATGGTAGACGCCCGTCGCATGAAACTCCTGGATCGCCGCACCAACCGAGTTCCAGAACGCCTCGTCGGGGTCGTTGTCGGCAATATACTGCGAAAGCGGCACAATGCCGGGGATGCGCACCGTAATGATGTCGGCCGTATAAAACGTCCCGCGCTGCACGTAGCGCGCCGCCGCCGGCCGCGGCACGCGCATGTTGTTCGACGCCAGTTTGTCGAGGAGCCGCCACTCGAGAAACGGTCGGGTCTTCTCGGCACCGGAGAACAGGTAGGTGTCCTTGATCAGCTTGCCCAGCAGACCGCCGCGCATGTAGTGGCGCAATACGAACTGTCGCGGCACGTTGCCAACGAACATCGTGCTACCGCGGCCACCCGACCCCAGGGCGCCCGTCAGTAACTCGGCGTGCATCCACCCCTGCGGCGTGAAGCGCTCATCCGAAATCTGGTTGATGATGGCCTTATCGTATAGGATGGCGCCGTTTCTGGTCTTCTCGACAGTTTCGGTCAACAGACCCAATTCCTTAGTCCCTGGTGACGTGATAGTGCCTGAATTGCTCCTGCAATCGAAGCCTGACCGTATCTGCGTCATGCGCCTGTCGGCCATTGGTGATACCTGCCATGCCCTCGCAGTGATCCGGCGCTTACAGGACAACTGGCCGGACGCCCACATCACCTGGATCATCGGCAAGACCGAAGCGTCCCTCATGGCAGACATCCCGGACATCCGGTTTGTCATCTTTGACAAAGCACGAGGCCGCGCCGCCTACCGGGATGTGCGCAACGCATTGCGGGGGCAGCGCTTCGACGTCGCGCTGTGTATGCACGCGTCGTTGCGCGCCAACCTGCTGATCCGGTCATTGCCCGCTGATATCCGGCTCGGCTTCGACAGGGCGCGAGCAAAAGACTTGCAGTGGCTGTTCACAAATCGGCGCATCGACGCCGCGCAAGGCGAACACGCGATGGAGGCCATGATGGCCTTCGCGACAGCCATTGGTGCAGACAGCAAAGCGCTGCGCTGGGACATTCCGATCGCCGCTGCCGATCAGTCGTTCGCGGACGGCTACAGAGCGCCCGGCAAGCGGCTGGTCGTCATCAGCGCCTGCAGCAGCCAGCGGGCCAGGAATTACCGGGACTGGCGGATCGAAAACTATGCCGCCGTGATCTCGCACCTCGAATCAGAGCACGATGCCCGCGTGTTGCTAACGGGCGGACCCACCGCCAAGGAAAAAGACTATGGCGCCGCCCTCAGTGAAGCCAGCCGGGCAGACAACCTCGTCGGCCAGTCCACGTTGCAGCAGCTGGCCGCCCTGATCAGAACGGCCGACCTGGTCATCTGCCCCGATTCCGGACCGGCCCACATGGCGACCGCGCTTGGAACCCCGGTCATCGGCCTCTACGCCACCTCGAACCCAGACCGAACCGGGCCCTATAATTCGCGAAAATACACGATCAACCGCTATCCTGACGCGATCAGAACCTATCTTGGAAAGAACGTCGATGCGGTGCATTGGGGTCAGCGGGTGCGGCACCCGGACGCTATGGATCTCATACAGCTTAGCGATGTGATCGAGAAAGTCGACTTATTTTTCGACGATCGCGCTAATTAACGACCTTTTGCGACAATTTTGTCGAAAACCTGCTCGGGCCGCAGGTCCTTGAGGCACTTAAGGTGACCCAGCGGGCACTCACGCTCGAAGCAGGGGCTGCATTCCAGGCCCATTTCATGAATATCGCGGCTTTTCGTGAGTGGTGGCGTGAATTTCGGCGACGATGAGCCATAAATCCCGTGTACATGAATCCCGACCGCCGCCGCGATGTGCATGAGTCCCGAGTCATTGGACACGGCCTGCTCGCAAGCGGCCAGCACGTCGATGACGTCCTCGAGCGAGGTCTTGCCGCAGAGATTGACGGCCTTTGAGGCGCCCGCGATGGCATCACCCGCCGCGCCGTCCTTCGCCGAACCGAGAACCCAGACCGCGTACCCGGCCGCGTCGAGCCTGCCGGCGAGCTCGGCAAAGTATTCATGGGGCCAGCATTTGGCGGGCCCGTATTCGGCACCCGGCATCATGGCGATGACGGGTCGTTCAGCATCGAGACCCAGCTTGCGCAACACGTTCGCCTGGTTCTGTGTCGAGATATCCAGTGCAGGATCGGGCAACACCTCCGGAAGCGTCTCACCGGCTTCGAGCCCCAGAGCCACAAAACGCTTCACCGTCTGGTCGAGGACCACCCGGTCGAATGCCCGGACATCGTTGATCAGCAAAAAACGTGTCTCACCACGAAAGCCTGTCCGCACCGGTATTCCGGCGAGCCAGGGAATCAGAGCCGCCTTGAATGACCGCGGCAGCACAATGGCGCGATCGTAGCCGCGTTGTCCGAGCTCGGCCGCGATCCGCCGCCGCTTTGCGAGACCGATCTCGCCGTGCGCCGTTTCCGAGGCTATACCCTGACGAATTTCGGGCATCCGCGCGACGATCGGCAATGACCACTCAGGCGCGAGCACGTCCAGGTCCCGATCGGGGTCCCGACGTTTGAGGAAATTGAACACCGACTGGGCCATGACCATGTCACCGACCCAGGATGGACCGACAATCAGTGTTGCTGCGTTCCGCAAAGCTGGTCCAGGTAGTCTTTGACGCCCTTTTCGACAGGCCTGAACTCGACGTCGCAGCCGGCGTCGCGCAACTGGGTCAGGTCTGCCTCGGTGAAGCTCTGGTAGGCGCCTTTGAGGTGATCGGGGAACGGGATGTAACGGATCTTGCCCTTGCCATGCCAGGCAAGAACGGCGTTCGCGACATCATTGAACGTCTGGGCCCGCCCGGTACCGGCATTGTATATTCCTGATACGGCCGGGTTGTCGAGGAACCACAGGTTTACGGCACACACATCGTCGACATAGACGAAGTCGCGCTCTTGTTCGCCGTCGCCATAACCGTCCGTGCCCTCAAACAAGCGCGCCTCCCCGTCTGCGAGGACCTGGTTATTGAGATGGAACGCGACACTGGCCATCGATCCCTTGTGCTGCTCCCGGGGACCATAGACGTTGAAGTAGCGCAGGCCAACCACCTGGCTCGCCGCGTCCGCCGCCACCCGCCGGACGTAGCGGTCGAACTGCAGCTTCGAATAGCCATAGACGTTGAGCGGCCCCTCGAACAACGGATCTTCGATGAATTGCCTGGCGCCACCGTAGACCGCCGCCGACGACGCATAGATATAGGGAATTTTGTTGTCCAGACAATGATGTAACAGCGTTTGCGAGTACGCGTAGTTGTTCTTCATCATGTAGCGGCCATCCCACTCGGTCGTCGCCGAACACGCGCCCTGATGAAATATGGCCTTGATACCGCTGCCGAACGCCGCATCCGAAGACAGGCGTTCCAGGAAATCATCCTTGTCGAGGTAATCGGCGATCCCGAGATCTGCGATATTGACGAACTTGTGACCGTCCTCGAGATCGTCCACGACAACGACATTGTCGTGCCCGCGATCGAGGAGTGCGCGAACCAGGTTACTGCCGATGAACCCGGCACCGCCGGTGACGATATACACTAGGGCCTGATAACACTAATTGGATTATCACTGCCGGCGGTCATTTCTTTAGCCGGCAAGGCAGACGGAGCGCCGCGTAGCGGGCTACTCAAGTGACGGATAACGCCGCTGGCCGAAAAAATGGCCCCGGCCCTTCGGGTTGTGGCTAAAAAAGCGCCACTCCGCGTTGCTCGTCGCTTATTTGGAACAACCAAACTTCACTCCTCGCGCCTCGATTGGCGCTTTTTTAGCCACAACAGTGACAATCCAATTAGTGTTTTCAGGCCCTATTCCGCGCCGTCCAGCATATGATACTGCGCGCCGCAGTAAGGGCACTTGGCTTCGCCGGTTTCCTTGATGGGAATGTACACCTTGGGATGCGAGTTCCACAGGTACATACCGGGCATCGGGCAGCTCAGCGGCAGGTCCCCCGGGCGCACGCCGTACTTGTTCTGCGCATTGGCCGGTATCAGGTTCTGGTCTACGGTTCCCGCTCTGGATGCCACGTGCTTCCTCGTCTCATTCTTATCGCTGGACGCGAATTATAAGCTCAACCCAGCCAGTCGTCCCATGTTTTGGCGACAAACGCGCGCTCTTCCTCGAACTCGCCAGCCGCCACGAGCGGTGGCTGATCGTCGAGCACGAGGTGGTGCTGGCGCAGGCGATAGCCGCGATAGGCATCCTGCAGCCCGCGGCCAACGTCCGCCGCCATGCAGCCCTCGGCCACGAGCGCATCCAGCTGGCGGATATTGTCCGAAAACTCGATGACCGCAGGCCGCCGTTGCGCCTGGTCGAGCACCCGATACTGAACGAGGAATTCAATGTCGCCGATCCCGCCCCGGCCATGTTTGAGGTCGAACCGCTCACGATCACTCCTATCCAGCTCTCTGCGCATGCGCTGCCGCATCTCGACAACGTCCGCGCGCAGCTGGTCCCGTCTCACGCGCCCAATCAGCGTCTCCCGCCGAATGCGTTCGAATTCCGCCGCCACCACCGTACTACCCGCCACGGCGCGCGCGCGCAGCAACGCCTGGTGTTCCCAGGTCCACGCGTTTTCATCCTGGTAGCGCTCAAAGGCCTCGGTACTCGTTACGAGCAGGCCTTTGCCACCGTCGGGTCGAAGCCTAGTGTCGATCTCGTAGAGCTGACCAGACCCGGTCTGGGTGGTCAGGAAGTGGACCAGGCGCCGCACGAGCCGGCTGAAAAACAGCGCGCTGTCGAGCGGCTTGTCCCCGTCCGTCGTTTGTATTGCGCCCGTTGCATTGTGCAGGAACACGATATCGAGATCGGAGCCGTAAGACAGTTCGAGCCCACCCAGCTTGCCATACGCAATAATGCCGAAACCCACCTCGTGCTCGACTCCATCAACCCGGTACCGCGGGACGCCATGACGGTCGGCCAGGTCGCTCCAGGCGACTCGCAGAACGGCCTGCAGCACGGCTTCGGCCAGCCAGGTCAGGCCATCGCTGACCTTCATGATCGGCAGTTGACCATTGAAATCGGCAACGGCAATGCGAAACATCGTCGAGCGATGGAACTGGCCGATGACCTTCATGCTGGCCTCACTGTCGTTTTGCGCACTTGCCAGCCGCGCATCGAGATCTGCCGCGAGCTCGCTCTTCGTCACGGCTTCCGAATACAGTCGTGGATCGAGAAGCTCGTCGAGAAGCGCGGGGTAGCGCGCAATCTGGTCCGAGATGTAGTGGCTGCGAGCGCAGAGATCGACCAGGCGCGCCAGCGCAGCATGATTCTCGTTAAGCAGCGCAAGGTAGGCGCTACGCCGCAGGATGCGCTCAACGACCGACAACGTGCGCGTCATCGCGCGCAGTGGCCGATCGCTTTTCGCAACCTCCGATACCAAAAGTGGAATGAAGCGCTGCAGGCGCTCCCTGGAAGCGGCATCGATTTGCCGTGTTGCTGATTCATTCGCGAAGCTGGCCAGGGCACTCGCCACGTCCTGCGCATGGCGGATCCCCTGCTCTTCAAAGAGTCCGCGCCAGGCTGCCGCGTCGGCATCGCCCTTCCACGCCTGCTCAACGTGTTTATGCAGCGGCGTTTCAGCGGCGGAATCACGAAAGGCCACTTCCTCGAACTGCGATGAAATCGCGTCGCGATGCGCATCAATCGCGGACGCAAGGGAATCCCAGTTGGCGTAACCCATAGCCAGGCACAGTCGTGCACGGTCTGTCTCATCTGTCGGCAATTCATGCGTCTGACGATCACGTATGGCCTGGATGAAGTTCTCGAGGCGCCGCATGAATCGGTATCCTTCACGCAGCCGCTGGGCGCCCGCTTCCGATAGCCCCCGGTTGCTGACCAGGAGCGGCAAGACTTTCTGAAGTTCCCTCGATTGCAATGCGGGCTCACTGCCACCGCGCACGAGCTGCAGCGATTGCACAACGAACTCCGCCTCGCGAATGCCACCGGGCCCGAGCTTCACGTTCCCCTGCAGATCATGGCGCTTCACTTCGGCCGCGATCATCGCGTGCATTTCGCGCAGCGACTCGAACACCCCGAAATCGATGTACCGCCGATAAACGAACGGCTGGATGAGATTGCGGTGCAAATCCGCGACGACCGCATCGCCGGGCATTGGGCCGACGACACGCGCCTTTACGTAGGCATAGCGTTCCCAGTCGCGACCGTGCTGCAACAGGTACGATTCCAGCGCCCCGAAACTCACGACGGGCGGCCCGCTGTCGCCGAACGGCCGCAACCTCGTATCGATACGAAAGACGAAGCCGTCAACCGTCGATTCATCGAGCAGTGCAATTACCTGGCGTGTCAGTCGTCCGAAGTATTCCTGTGCACTGATCTTCCTGGGTCCGTCGGTCTCGCCCGCCTCCGGGTAGAGAAAAATCAGGTCGATATCAGACGAGAAATTCAGCTCGCGACCACCGAGCTTTCCCATCCCCAGCACGACGAGAGGCACCTGGCTGCCCGCGGCATCGCGAACCACGCCGTAGCGCGGCAGACAGGCTCCCTCGGCATACTGACACGCGGCGTCAAGCAGACGGTCCGCCAGCAGCGACAACGACGCCAGCGTCTCGTCGAGGCTGGCAAGGCCGAAAACCTCGCGCCAGAGGACTTGCAACAGGAATCGATTACGGAATATGCGGAGTCTCGACTGGACCTCGGCGATGCCGGCACGGCTGTTACCGATGTCTGTGACAAACGCTTCCAGGTGCTGCGTAGCGGGCGGGTGAGAGAACGCTGCAACATTGTCCTGGAACCACCGCTTCTCACGCAGCACAACGTGGCCGGCAAACTCGCTGCACGCGACCAGCTGCACCAGTTCTGATGGGACACCCGTCTCACCGTAGCGCTCGAGCCAGCGCGTCACCGGTTCATGCAGAATATCGGGCAGGGTCTCGAGACTGGCACTCATGGCGTGCAGTCTATCGAAAAACGAGGTTGCGGCGCGCTTCGTCGCTTAGCCGACTGAATCTTTTTCCTGGTCGGAGAAATCGGCAAGCACGGACTCTATAGCGACCGGCCGGCCGATCGCGTGACCCTGGGCGAAGTCGACACCCAGTGCGGTGACCCGCTCGCGCGCCTCGTCTGTCTCGACAAATTCGGCTACCGTCTGCAGGCCCATCACCTTGGCAACCTGGGTAATCGCGACAACCATGGATTCCGATATTCGATTGTCCACGATATCGCGGATAAATCCGCCGTCGATCTTCAGCGTATCGACACTAAAGTCCTTCAGGTAGGCGAAGGAGCTCAGACCCGTTCCAAAGTCATCGAGCGATATCCTGCAACCCAGTTCGCGCAAGCGGTTGATGAATTCCTGTGCCTTTTTCAGGTTCGACACGGCGGCAGACTCGGTGATTTCGAAGGTCACACACGATGCGGCAACTCCGCTATGCTCCAGTTCCTCTTCGATGAAGCTCAGAAACTCATCGTCGCCCAGCGACTGTCCCGACAGGTTGATCGAGAAGCTGGCGTCTTGTCCACCGGCGCAAGCCTGAAGCTCCAGGAGCCTGGCGATTGCCGACGACACAACCCACCGATCGATCTGCGGCATCATGCGGTAACGCTCCGCCGCAGAGAACAGCGCCTTGGTCGGCACTCGCTCACCGTTGGCATCAGACATGCGCAGAAGCACTTCAAAGCAGTACGGAGCGTCTCCGTCTTTGACGCTGGCGATAGGCTGCGCCAGTAGCTCGAAGCCATCGCCATCCAGCGCCTGCTGAATTTCTGCGACGAGCTGCATATCGTCGTAACGTCTGAGCATGCTCTGGTCGCCCGCGTCGTAAACTTCGATCCGGTCCCTGCCATGATCCTTGGCGGATTCGCATGCCATGCGGGCCGTCGTCAGCGCATTCGCAATGTCACCACTCGCGCGACTGAATTCCGCAATGCCAATACTCATGGTCACCTGGAGAGACATGTCGCCTTCAAGGTAGCGCAGCGACTCGCCTTTACTGCGCACGTTTTGCGCAAACTCGAGCGCGGTCTCGGTATCGGCATGGGTCAGGATCATGCAGAAATCATCGCCGGTCAGTCGCGACAAGACGCCGGACATCGGTAGATCTTCCTCGAGCAGCCTGGCAAAGCGCAGAATGACCGCATCACCGGCTTCCTGTCCGAAGCGATCGTTGATGAGCTGGAGATTGTCGAGGTCAAAATAGATGAGCTGGTGGGCATCGTCGGCGGCCGTTAGTGCTTTCCAGGACTCTCGCAACTGGTCCTCGAAGCCGTTCCGATTCATGAAGCCGGTCATTGCGTCAAAGGTCCGCTCAATTACGTATTCGACCTTGCGCACGATGTGCGTCATGAAACGCACGTCACGGGTGGAAAATTCATTGTTGTCGACCCGGCCGAGCTGCGCGAGGATACCCTCGACGTTGCCCTGCGAATCAAGCAAGGGACTCAACAGGGCCTGGTAGCCATGTTCGGCCGGTTCCTCGGACCCTTCGACGGCCGGGATCTGGAAGATGACAGGGCCACGTTGGCCTTCGAGTTTCGGCAGCAGTTGTTCGACGAGGTAGCGGTCGAGAACCTTGCGTTTCACGCCCTTCCAGTTTGCGTGCGTCGCACTGATCCGGATGCGCTTGGATGGAATCAACAGAACGCTGTAGTTAATTCCCAGGAAGCGCCCGCTCTGCCCGACGAGTTGGCCAAGGCTCGAGTGCCGGGTCTTGGCCCCATGAATCTTCTCGTCTACCTCGTAGACGAGTTCGAGTTCTTTCTCAACGATGCGCGCACGGTCTCTTGCGGCAGCCAGTTGACGGTCCACGCTGAGACTCTCGCCGATGACTTCGAGTGCCGGCTCCAGGATGCTCTTGAGCAGGCTGGGATTGAACCAGGATGACTTGCCGGCATTCCTTGAAAACAGCGCCACGAGCATCCCGAGTCGCTGCTCGTCGTCACCGTATGCCGGTAAGGCCAGGGCGGTGCGGCCGGACGGCAGGGTGCGCCGGACAATCTCATCTCGTGCGACGATCTTCTCGACAAGATCCTCGGGAAGGTCGCCGACGAAATTATCAATCTCGCGATCATCGACACCGTCAGTGCTCCAGACACACTCACCGTCATTGTCGTAGAAGCAGAAACACTGCGCGCGTGGGACGAGCGAATGCAGCAGGCCTTCGGCCTTGCTCATCTTCTTCTTCGGTGTCAGGTCCTGAATATCCGCGCTCATGCTCGCTCCGTGCCAACGGCACAGTATCAGGCCCCACGATGCCAGCCACGGACCTGCGCTGCTGTGACCCAGGTCTCAAGCGCAGGCGATTTCCTTTGTGGTTTCAGCTAATTACGGAGTATTCAGAGGCCTCCGAGCCAAACGTCGTCAGACCCCTCGTTCACGCCCTCAAACAGCGGCGTGCTCAGGTAGCGCTCGCCTGTATCGGGCAGCATGGCCAGAATGACGGAACCCTGTGGAGCCTCGTCGGCAACATCCAGCGCTGTCGCCAATGTTGCGCCCGACGAAATACCCGTGAAGATGCCCTCTTTCGCGGCCAGTTCGCGCGATACCTCGATGGAACGGTCGTCGGACACCGAGCGCAGTTCGTCATAGACGTCGCGACTCAGCACATCGGGAATGAAGTCCGGGGTCCAGCCCTGGATCTTGTGCGGCGCCCATTCGGCACCTGCAAGCAGCGCTGCTGCCGCCGGTTCGGTCGCAACTATCTTTAAATCGGGTCGCGCCGCCTTGAGCACCTCGCCGGCGCCGGTCATCGTACCGCCCGTACCGTAGCCCGTGACCCAGTAGTCGAGACGTTTGCCCGCAAAGTCGGAGAGTATTTCCGGTCCGGTTGTGTGGCGGTGAAACTCGGGATTCGCGGGATTCTCAAACTGCCGGGCAAGAAACCAACCGTGCTCCGCGGCGAGTTCTTCGGCCTTCTTCACCATGCCGGTGCCGCGCTCGGCGGCCGGCGTCAGAATCACTTTGGCACCCAGGCCGCGCATGACCTTGCGGCGCTCGACGGAAAACGAATCGGCCATCACGGCGACAAAAGGGTGCCCCGTGGCGGCGCACACCATGGCCAGCGCAATGCCGGTGTTGCCGGATGTCGCTTCGATCACCGTCTGACCGGGTTCGAGTACGCCTTTTTGTGTCGCGTCATTGATAATCGCGAACGCGAGACGATCCTTTACGGATGCCATCGGGTTGAAAGACTCGACCTTGACGTAAAGATCGACATGCTCCGGGCCCATGCGATTCAGGCGCACAACCGGCGTGTTGCCGATGGTTTCCAGGATATTGTTATAGATCATTCTTGTTCCTTGGTTTTTCTAGATCATGACACTTGTTTAGCACAAAATTCCCCACCCTGCGTGAGATAGGCGCGCCGCGTCAGGCCGGTAAATCCCGGAAAATGGTGCATCGCGGCGGCCTGCCCTGGCCTATCGCTGCACTGTAGCCAGCTATATCGTCGACCAAAAAGACGCTTAATTTCTGCCTTTATGCCGCGTCGTTATATGATCGGCGATAGCTGGCGCACACGGTGCTCGGCAGCAAATTGAAACTGAACGGGACGATCGCGGTCAAAAAACCCAACATGAAGCTTCAACAACTCAAGTACCTCCTGGCCATCGTGGACAACGGCCTCAATATCACGGCTGCCGCGGAGCGCTTGTACACCTCGCAACCGGGGGTCAGCAAACAACTCAAATTGCTGGAAGAAGAATTGGGAATGCAGTTGTTTTCGCGCAAGGGCAAGAGCCTGGGCGGAATCACGCCCGCGGGCAAAGGCGTGATCGAACGCGCACGCGTGATCATGCAGGAGGTCGAGAATATTCGCAGCCTGGCTTCCAACTATTATGAGGAAGAGAATGGCGAGCTCTCGATCGCCACCACACATACCCAGGCCCGGTACGTCCTGCCGGAAATCATTGCCGAATTTCGCAAACGTTTCCCAAACATCAGTCTGAACCTGCACCAGGGTACGTCGGAACAGATAGCCGACATGGTTTCTGCAAACGAAATTGATTTCGCCATTGCGACAGGCTCCAACGAATTGTTCTCGGATCTGTTACTGGTACCAGGGTATCGCTGGGATCGCTCGATTATCGTGCCCAAGGGACACGAGCTGACCCGGCTGAAGAGAAAGATCACGCTACACGATCTCGTGGAATTCCCGCTCGTAACTTACGTATTTAGTTTCGGCGGGCAGTCATCTCTGAAGCAGGCGTTCGCCGGTGAGGGACTCGAACCGAATGTCGGCTTCACGGCGCGCGACGCCGACGTCATCAAGACCTATGTGCGCATGGGCCTCGGCGTCGGGATCGTTGCCAGCATGGCGGCGGATTGCTCCGACCGCAAGGACCTGCAGGTGATCGATGCGGAAGGGCTGTTCCCGAGAAGCACAACCTGGATCGGCTTTCGTAAAGACGCCGTTTTGCGCCGCTACATGTTCGATTTCATCCAGTTGTTCGCAACGCACGTGACAGAGCCCCAGATGAATGAGCTGCGGCGCGCGAATACACAGGAAAATATCGACCAGCTCTTCAAGGACACGGCACTGCCGCTGCGCAAAGGATGTGGCGACGACGTCACCGTAGCCGCCTGACCGGGCCGCATGGATCGGGTCAGTAGATCCGGATGCCCCCGTGGCGTTTGCGACTACGGTAGTCCGACCACCACAATCCCCCAAGCAGGCCGACGATAAGACAGACCAGCGTCGCGGCCGCTACCCAACTCAGGGGCAAGCTCCCCTTGTATTGCTCTTTCATCCCCTGGATAGACGCAAGCTCCGCCTGCAGCCCCGTGACCTCGGACTGGGACGCCTCGAGTTGAGTCGTCAGGCTTGCCGTTTCTGTCCGCAGGCCGTCTATGGTTGCGGCCGGTTCGGCAAACGCCGCCCTGGCCTCTTCGAGTTCGGTCGCCAGCGCGTCACGTTCGGCCATGGTCTCGGCAACGATCAGCTTTGCAGGTTTATCTTCAACAAGGTATGCGTTCTTGACCCAGCCCTCGGCGCCGTCCGGCAGGCGCACATTCGCGTAGTTCCGGTCGCGACTCAGTATTTCCATCGCCTGCCCGCTTTCGAGGTAGCGAAACGCTCGGTCGCTCGTGTCTTCCGCCGTGTGCAGTCCTAACCTCAGGTTGTCGGTTACGTACGCCGTCTGGGCGACAGCCGTCAGCGGCAGCAATAACAGAACCCCAATCAAAAGACGCATAGTTATTCTCCAGTATTCGCCGCGAGTGTACTACATGCCGAACGACGCGCTTTGTGACCTACTCCTCGTACAGCCATCGCAACAGGGCCTCCTGGACTTCTTCACCCGGGCCGCGGTGAACATCCTCGAAGTTGTGCAGCATGACGACGCTGAAGCGCCGGCCGGACCTGGCCTGTAGATAGCCCGCAATTGCGGTGACGTGGTCGAGCGATCCCGTTTTGAGGTGGGCCTTGCCGACGAGATCCGTATTGCGAAACCGGCGCGACAAAGTGCCGTCCAGTCCGGCCAGCGACATCGACGCCAGGTATTCCGGCATGTACGGCTGGACCCACGCAAACTGCAGGAGCGCCCCCATGTCCCGTGCGGTAATGCGGGCCTCACGGGACAGACCGGCGCCATTCGCCAGGGCGAGCTTGCCGAACTTGAGCTTGTTCCTGGCCAGCCAGTCGTCGATCACCTCGCGTCCGCCGGCTTCGGTGCCCGGCGCCCCAAGCACCTCTGCGGAGAGAGTGTAGAGAATCTGGCGCGCCATCACGTTGTTACTGTGCTTATTGACGCTGCTGATCATGTCTACGAGCGGTGGGGATTCGAACGTGAGTATCGGCTCCGCCTCGCTGGCAAGGACAACATTCTGCCAGCCACCTTTGAAGGTGCCGCCCGACTCGCGCCAAAGTGAGGTAAAGAGCCCGTAGGCAAACGCATTGTGCGACAGTACGGTCCGGTCCATCGCGTAGCGCTTGCAACCGTTTGGAAACTTGCCTGAGAACGTCACACGATCATCATCGCTGTTGTTCGTCACGGTGATGCCGCGCTGATAACCGCCACAATAACCGGGAACGAGGCGCAGTCGATTGTCGACCTGCAGGTTCTCGAGCGGCGGATCAAGCCGCACACTCACAGACTGACCCTCGGGTTCAAACCAGTAACGCACGACCTTGAAGTTCATGAGTAAGGCGTTCGGCGCCACGTTGTAGGCACGCAGTGGCTGCCGATCGAAAGCCGCGGGATCGTAACTGCCGATGTCAAAATAGCTGTCGTCAATCAATAAATCGCCACTGATGTGGTCGATCCCCGCGCGCCGGATGCCTCTCAGCATCTGCCAGACACGTTCGGTGACGAGAAACGGGTCACCGTATCCTTTCAGCAGAAGGTTGCCGTCGAGGAACCCGTTGTTCACGTCGCCAAAGGCGTAGACATCGGTTTTCCAGCGGTACGCGGGCCCGAGCGTATCGAGCGCGACGAGCGTCGTCAGCAGCTTCATCGTCGATGCCGGGTTGCGGGGCTCCTCTGCCAGCCATTGCAGGACCGGTTCGCCCGTTTCCACGTCTTCAACAAAGATGCTCAGAGACTCCGCGGGAATTTCGCGTGCCTGCAAGGCACTGCGCACACCGATGGGCAACAAGTCATCACTCGCCAGGGCCATCGACGGGCCGAGCAGCATCGTCAGCAGCAGCAAGAGGCCTGCGTTGTGGAGACGGTCACCCATTATCCGATTCCAGGGCCGGCAGATGGCGTTCAAGTGCGCGGCTCGCCGCACGGTGCATGACCCAGGTCAGCACCGCGACAACGACCACGCCGGCACCCGCGATCCAGTAGCCCATCGTAGATGGCGTCGCGGAGCCCGACAGTATTTCGCCGATGTCGCGAGCCAGCGTTCCGAGATAGACATACATGGCAACGGGAATCAGCATGCCGACGCCCGTCGCGACGAGGTGAACCCCCGCTCGCACGGATGTTACCCCGTACACATAATTCAGAAGATTGAAAGGAATGACAAGAGAGAGTCGCGTCAACACAACGATCAGAAAAGCCTCCTCACGTAAGCCGGACTCGAGCGCTTCAAGTCGCGGGTTACCGGACACTTTAGCGACTACCCAGTCGCGCGCGACGAGTCGGCCCATCAGGAAAGCGCACTGCGCGCCCAGCGTTATCGCGACGGCGGACGCGAGCGTGCCGGCACCAAGCCCGAACAGGTAGCCCGCGATCATCATCGAACCAGACCCCGGCACAAACAGCACGGTTGCCAGGACGACGCACGCAATGTAGACCGCTGCGCCTGCCAGCGGCCGCGCCTGCGCCCAGTCGACCAGCGCCATGACCGGTTCCGCGATCGGCAGCACGTAGACGGCATATACAAGGGCCAGGAAGATCGCCACCATGACGAGGCGATTGAGCATGCTACGACTCATCGCGACGGCCGTTTGATTTTGAACGTACGGATGCGGTCCGCCAGCGTCGTCGGGCGCAGACCGAGTAATTCGGCAGCGCCGCCACTACCGGACACCTTCCAATTCGTTTGTTCAAGCGCTTTTACAAGATTGGCTTTCTGCAAGTCTCGCATGTCCTTTTCCGTGAGGACTTCCTCGTCGCGCGGTACCTCGACAATGGCCTCCTCGTTGTCGAACTTCAAACCGGGCATGGACAGCTCCAGCCGCAGTGCCTTGCCGGGTGAGAGAATGACGGCGCGTTCGATCACGTTCTTGAGTTCACGAACGTTACCCGGCCAGTTGTAGGCTTTCATATTCGCCGCCTGCGCGCGAGTGAGGGTCATTGGCTCCCGCCCGAAATCCTTGCAGGTCTGTTCCAGGAAGTGCTGCGCCAGTTGCACGACGTCATCGCCGCGCTCGCGCAATGGGGGCACGTCGACGGGAAAGACGCTCAGTCGGTAAAAGAGATCCTCGCGAAATTCGCCGTCGACGATCAAACGCTCGAGATCGCGATTGGTCGCCGCAATAACGCGCACATCCACAGACCGGGTTATGTCGTCGCCCACCCGCTCGAACTCGCTTTCCTGCAAGACGCGCAAGAGCTTGCCCTGCAACTCCATCGGAATCTCGCCCACCTCGTCCAGGAATATCGTGCCGCCGTCGGCCAGCTGAAAGCGGCCAACGCGATCGCGGTGGGCCCCGGTAAACGCACCTTTGACGTGCCCGAAGAACTCGCTCTCAAACAGTTCCTTCGGGATGGACGCGCAGTTGACCTTGACGAGCGGGCCATCGGAGCGCGGACTGCGCGCATGGATTTCGCGTGCCACGAGTTCCTTCCCGACCCCGGACTCGCCCTGCACCAGGACGTTGGCAGGCGTGTCGGCGACCGCCTCGATGCGCTTGAGCATCCTGCGCAGCGCCTGGCTGGTGCCGACGATGCGCCCGAAATTCAGCGCGACGTTCACCTCTTCTCGCAGGTAATCGCGCTCCCGTTCGAGCTCCTCCCGTAGCCTGGCATTCTCCGCAAGCGTGCGCCGCAGCTCCCGCTCGGCCCTGTTCCTTTCAGTGACGTCCTTCGAGGCAACCAGCATGCGATCGACCCTGCCATCTTCGTCACGGTGCGAAATCGCCGACATCACCAGGTCGATGGTCTTACCGTCTTTGGTCACCATCTGGCGTTCAAGGTTGTTGAAATCGCCCTCGGCGATCAGTTCGCGCAGGCCCCCGTCAGCGTAGGTCTTCTGGTCAGCGACACTCATGAAGTCGGTGATCGGTCGGCCCAGGACCTCCTCGCGCGTAAACCCAAGCTTGCTCAGCCAGTGGTTCGTGACGGTGATGATGAGGCCATGCCCGTCGACTGTGTGCAGCATTGCCGGTGTTGCGCGATACAGGGTGCGGTATTTGAAATTGGCACGCGCCTGGTCGGAGAACTCCGAGTACATGGCAACCGTGCGCAGGAACTTGCCCGTCTTGTCGTATTCGACAAATGCGTTGGTTATGCAGTCTACGATTTCCCCCGAGGAGGTCACGAGACTGACGGGCTTGTTCTCGAGCTTGCCGCGCCGGCGCAGGGCTGGACGCAGCTCATTCGTGATGCGCTCCGCGGTCTCCGGCGTCGCGAAATCCTCGGGCCGCCGCCCGACCATGTCCTCAAGCGAGTACCCGAGGCGCTCGAGCATGGCGTCGTTGACATCGAGGTAAGCGCCATCTTCGGCAATTGAGGTCGTCATGACCGGCGCCTTGCGGAACAGCCATTCGTAGTCGTCCTGGGAGATCATCGGCGCATGTTATACGAAATTTCGTAAATAATCCTACGGAATTTCGTAAATTACGAAATTCCGTAACCCCATAAAATTAACTAACTTATTGATTTATATGATTATTCAAAGTTGGCACGGCTTGTGCAATAAGCCCTGTGAAACAGATTGTCTCTGCACGACCGCAGGACGATGAATTTTTAAGGAAACAACGATGAAAGCCAAGAACTTCGAAAACAATCTCGCGCTGATCGGCGCGCTGATCGTTCTGGTTGGCGTTTCTTTTGCCGCCGAGGAAGCTCTCGGCTTTGAAACCGCCGACCTCACCACCACCGCTGTCGCCATTCACGACGCTGGCTGCAGCACCATCAGCGGCGCCGCGAAGGCCAATGCCGACGCCGCAGCAGAGGCGGCAAAGTCGCTAGCCCTGGAAAACTGGATTGCCCTTGATATCAAACTTCAAGACCGCACATCTACGTTGGTTGCAGACAAGAGGTAAGGTCTGACAGAACCCCCTCCGGGTGCGGCACACGCCAGGTTTCTCTCTCCCCCCGAAGACCTGGCCGCCGTGTCCGGAATTCGAGCCGCAACATTTTCGGCTCAAACGGACCTTAACGGTCCGGCGGCATCCCCCCAAGCCGCAAACTCTGGGGCGCCGGTTTCCGGCGCCCCATTTTTTATGGGCGCATCGGCGCGCAGCCGTTAATCTCCGGACACCCTGTTCCGGTGAGTTTCGGCGCGATCGTTGAGGTTGTTCGAATTCAGGCTGCTAATCGACTCCCGCATCCGCTTGAGCCACGCCCTGGCCCAGGTGAATTCGATACTGAGGATCGCGAGCCCGACGGGAATCACAACCAGTGCCGGCCCCGGGGTCACCAGCATCACAACACCGATCAACAGGACAGTAAGACCGACAACGCCGACGACAATGCGTCTTGCGGCCTTGTAAGTCAGGTGCAGTCCCCGTTTGATCACGCTTTCAATCCTTCGTTTTTATGGCGGTGTGTCGTAGCCTTAGGCACATGAATGACAGACAGGTTCCTATTCTAGCGCTGTTTATTGCGGCGATGCTTACGCCCTGCGCCTATGCGGACGGTAGCGTGACGATTGCGGCACACCACGCTGAGGCGCGTGTCGCACCACGCGCTCGCGATCTGAAGCTCGTGAATTTGCCGGCGCTCGATTTCCGCCTGCGCACATCACTTAGCTGCCGGGGCAGCGCAGAATCGCTGACCTTGAGCGTGGCCGATACGGTCACGACCCTGGGCAGGGACGACCTCAGCGAGCAAACGTCCGCCGACGTCTCGCTAAGTGTTCCCGCACAACAGGTCGCCCTGGCAGCGAGCAGCGACTTCTGTCTCGCCCAGGACCCGGCCAGCGCCGATGAACTGACCGTGGCCGGCGTCGTAACAGCCCACGCCTCTTTGCGCTGCTCTGACGACGGCCGCTCGTCCGCACACTTCGCGAGTGTGCCGCTCGAAGTCAGGCTAGTTTGCGCGCGTGACCCCGTAGAGGATCAGGAACTCTCGCCGGACAGGTGACGATTGAGAAAATCGATCGTCTTGTTCCACGCGTCCGTCGCCGCATCGGCGTTGTAGTTCTTACCCGTCGGGTTTGCGAACGCATGTCCCGCGCCCGGGTAAATGTGAATCTCGTGCTCCTTGCGCAGGCGCTGCAGGGCCGTGCGAAATGCCTCGACCGATTCCACAGGAATGCCCGTATCCTCCGCGCCGAAGAGCCCGAGGATCGGCGCATTGATCGGGCGAAGCTTGTCTTCGTCATCCGTCACCTGGCCGTAGTAGATGACACTGGCGTCAAGGTCATCCGGGAACAACTGCGCCGTATTGAGCGACCATCCGCCACCGAAACACCAACCGAGTGATCCGACTCGCGGCGCACCGGCTGTCTCGAGAAATGCATACGCGCCGCGAATGTTTTCGCGTGCCTGCTCCGGGTCTTCGACGACTTCGAGCATCATTACGCGAGCCTCGCCAGGAGAGCTTGCGGTCTTGCCGTTGTAGAGATCGACCGCCAGCACCATATACCCTTCGCCGGCAATACGATCTGCCATGGCGCGAACATTGTCGTTAAGCCCCCACCATTCGTGAATGATGATGATCGCGGGCAGCGGCTCCAGGAGGTCCGACGGTGCCGCGAAGTAACCGTAGACATTCTGATCGCCTACTTCGGCGTAGGGCATTTTTGGATCTGAAATTACATCCTGCGCCGGCTCGAACTCAGCCGCCGGGCTCGGGTCGGTGGTATCCGCTGCGTGCTCACGCGACATAGCTTCGACATTGTCACGCCCGGCAGCCTTGTCGTCCTCACCGGCTGAGGGTGCCTCCTTGTCGCACGCGGTCATTAGCAGGGCACTGGCCATCAGCAGGGTAAGCACGCCTGCTTCTCGAAGTCTGACTGTGAACATGCACGGAACCTGAAGTATTCTGGAGCGGCCTAGTGTAATCGAAATTCGGGAAAGAACCCTACCTATGAGCCTGTTGACTGAATCACTAATCTTTTTGCTGGCCGCCGTAATCAGCGTCCCCCTGAGTCGCAGACTGGGTCTTGGATCGGTGCTTGGCTATCTCGCTGCCGGCATTGTGATCGGCCCGTTCGGCCTCGCCTTCGTCGACGACGCCGAGCATATCCTGCACTTCGCGGAACTGGGCGTGGTGTTCCTGTTGTTCGTCGTGGGTCTCGAGTTGAAGCCATCCCGCCTGTGGGTCATGCGACGCATGGTCTTCGGCCTGGGTGCGTCGCAGGTTGTTGCCAGCGCAGTCGCAATCAGCGCCGTCGCCTGGCTGCTGGGATTCGGGGGCAAAACCGCGATTGTCCTGGGCCTGGTACTCGCGCTCTCATCGACGGCATTCGTGCTGCAAATGCTCGCCGAAAAGAAACAGCTGGCAAGCAGCCAGGGTCGCGCAGCCTTTTCGATCCTGTTATTCCAGGACCTGGCCGCTATCCCCCTCATCGCCCTGTTGCCGCTGCTCGGCGCGAATGCGTCGCTGGAATCCGGTGTCAATTTCGCGCAAATCGCCCTGATGGTCGGAACGCTGGTCGGTCTCGTGGCTGGCGGCAGATTGCTGCTGCGACCGGTGCTCAGAATTGCCGCGAATTCGGGCATCCCGGAAATATTCACCGCGACCGCGCTCCTGGTGGTTATTGGCGCCGCCCTGCTGGTGCAGGCGGCCGGCATGTCGATGGTGCTGGGCGCATTCCTCGCGGGCATGCTGCTGGCCGATTCGGAATATCGCCATCAGCTTGAAGCCGATATCGCGCCGTTCAAGGGCCTGCTGCTGGGGCTGTTTTTTATCGCCGTGGGCATGTCCGTGAATGTCGGCCTGTTGCTGGGCATTCCCGGTCGTATTCTGCTCATTGTCGCCGTACTGATGCTGACCAAGGCACTGGTGCTGTATCCGCTCGCCCGGCTTTTCGGCATGTGCGACCGGAGGGCGGCCCTGAAACTCGCAGCGGTTCTCTCGCAGGGTGGAGAATTTGCCTTCGTGTTGCTCGCTATCGCCAGCAATACGCGCGCCCTGCCTGCAGCGCTCGTCGATGAAATGGTACTTGCCGTCGCTGTATCGATGATCATGACGCCGCTGCTGTACTGGCTTGCCGAACGCACCGACACGCAGGAGGAGGACACCGAGGACGAAGCGTTTGACGTTCCCGAGGACGACGGCCATGACGTCATCATTGCCGGCAACGGTCGCGTCGGGCAGGTTGTCGGGCGCCTGCTCGCGGCGGCCGGCAAGCCGTTTACCGCCCTCGAAAGAGACATGGACCAGGTCGACTTGCTGCGGCGGTATGGCGCCACCGTTTACTTCGGCGATGCGTCGCGCCTTGATCTGCTGCGTGCGGCCGGCGCCGAGAGCGCCAAAGTATTTGTTCTCGCGATTTCAAATCTCGAAGAGTCTGTGCGGATCGCCGAGACCGTCACTCGACATTTTCCGCAACTGAAGATCATTGCCCGGGCGAGAAACCGGCGTCACGCCCACAAGCTGATGGACCTCGGCATTGATCTGATCTACCGCGAGACGCTGCAGTCGAGCCTGTCGATGAGCAGGGCCGTATTGACGGCGCTGGGGCGGACCGATACACAAGCGCGGGAAATTGCGCAGGCGTTTTGCGAGCATGACGCGAAGCTGTTGCGCGAACAGCATGCGATACAGGACTCGGAAGAGAAGCTGATTCAGTCGTCCAAGGACACCGCAGAGGAACTGGAGCGACTATTGCGCGGCGATGTGCAGCCCTAGTGGGCTGCCTGGTCAATCCCATTCGTCCTCGTCGTCCCATTCCTTGAGCTTGCTCTTGTCCACCTCCTCCCATTGCTGTTTGCTGAGGCGGTTATAGCTGATGACTTTGGCAATCGTATAAACGATGATCACCGCAATCATGACCAGAAGAAAAATAAGGCCTTTCGGCATTGCGCTATGCACCCTGGAATTGCCTGACCCCAGCATAGCACCGCTCCAGGCCGCGCTGTATCCCGCCGGCCGCCGCCCGGTGGGTTCATGACGCCCGAAGCGCCGCTGGTCGAGATCCGCAACGCCACGCTGTGGCGCGGGTCAACCTGCGTCTTCCAGCATCTCGATCTGACTATCGAACAGCATGAGCGCGTCGCGATTGTCGGCCCGAACGGCTCGGGCAAGACAACGCTCCTCAAGGCGATCAACCGGGAGCTGTATCCTGTCGTGCGTCCCGACTCGGTATTCAGGATCCTGGGCAGAGACCAATGGAACGTTTGGGAATTGCGCAAACATATCGGTGTCGTGTCCCAGGATCTGCAGCAGCGCTATACACCGACCACGACGGCGCTCGAAGTCGTCGTCTCCGGGTTCCATTCAAGCATTGGCGTTCACGGAATACTCGCGGACCGGGTCGACAGCAGGCAACTGGATGCAGCAAGAGCGACACTCAGCGAACTCGGCATCGAGGCGCTTACCAACACGCCGCTGCGATCCATGTCGACCGGGCAGCAGCGCCGTTGCATCCTGGCGCGGGCGCTGGTCCACCGGCCCCGCACGCTGATTCTTGATGAGCCGACCGCAGGACTGGATTTCGCGGCGAGCTTTGACTACCTGCAGCGAGTCCGGCGCCTGGCGGCGGCGGGGCGCAATATCATTGTCGTCACCCATCATCTGAACGAGATCCCTCCGGAAATCGACCGCGTCGTCTTGCTGCAGGACGGCCGCATTGCAGCTGATGGCCGCAAGCAAGAGGTACTGACCGAGAATACGCTCAGCGCCGTCTATAAGACCGCCATCCGCATTGCTGAAATCGACGGTTACTACCTCGCCTACCCCGGTCGGGACGCGAAAACGTGACCTGCTACGCGATATAATTGCCGCGGAGAGTCTATTCTCTTACTTATGTTGAACCCGGTCCGCAGAATCATCACCAGTACGCCGCTCGTTGCGACGCCGGCATTGGCCGCTGACGTCGGCGCGCAGACCGGGATCACGAGCGTCGGACCCGCGATATTCCTGTTCACTATTGCCGGCGCGCTGTTATTGACACTGATTTTCCGGTCTGCGGCAAACCACGTTGCCCGATTCATAACCGGCAAGATCGGTCAGTTCCGCATTCGGGCGGCTTTGGCAAAGCGCAGCCCCGACGTGATGCACGATTTCCTGATTCCCGGTGCCTACGGCGGACTCGCCAGGATCGATCATGCAATTCTCACCGCCGGGGGCATTCTCTGCATCCAGAGCAAGCACTGCAACGGCATCGTGTTCGGTGGCGCTGACGAGGCTCAGTGGACGAACGTCGATGGTGTGCGCCGCCAGCGATTCCTGAACCCGGCGATCCAGAATGAAGGGCGCCGGCGCGCACTTGAAAAGATTGTCCCCGATGTACCCGTTGAAAACCTCGTGATCTTCACGGGCTCGGTGGAGTTTACATCCGCGCCGCCGAAGAACGTCATTCATGTCAGTCAGCTCGAGAGTTTTGTGGCGAAGCATGTCTTCGGTCCGAGCAAAATCGAGGACTGGCAGGCGGTCTGGTTGACGGTGAACTCGGCCGTGCTGCGCGACGCCGCTGCACGCAAGGATTTCGCGGCACAAATCAACTTCGGCTGACACGATGCTTTATACTCGGTCGCTTGATTCGGCCCGAGAGATGCTGCATGGAATCCGTTCTGATCAGTTCACCGATAGGCGTGCTCGCCGTGTTATGCGCGGTCGCCGCCTTCTTCTTCCTGCTGGCACAAGTTAGCGAAGCCAAACTCTTCAATTACGTACCGCCGTTGCTGTTCATTTATGCAACGCCCGTGTTCCTGAGCAACGTTACTCTCGGTGGCCAGACGGTCCTCCCGAACTCCTCGGTGATCTACTCCGGACTGAGCAAATACGTGTTGCCCGTGTTCATCGTACTCATGCTGATCAAGGTCAACGTACCGGCGGTCGTCAAGGTCATGGGCAAAGGTGTGCTCGTTATGCTCATGGGCACGGCCGGCGTCATGGTCGGCGGCGTCGTGGCGTACGTCATCGTGCACGGCTGGCTGCCGGAAGATTCATGGCGCGGTTTCGGCACGCTTGCAGGCAGCTGGATTGGCGGAACAGCAAATATGCTGGCCACTAAGGAAATGCTGGAGGCATCGGAAGCACAGCTCGGACTGGCCGTTGTCGCGGATAACATAGTGTACATCGTCTGGCTCCCGCTCCTGCTGATGTCGCGCGACTACGCCGACAAGTTCAATAAGTGGGCACGTGTGCCGGCCGACCGGCTCGCCGCGATGGATGCCGCAGCGGATTTGCATGCCGAGGAAGACCACCCACCGACGATGCAGCAATACCTGTTTCTCGCAGCTGTCGTCCTCGGTGTCGCGGCGATCGGCCACGCATTCGCTCCCGGTATTGCCAACGGGATCAAGGAGTCGCTGCCGGCACTGAGCGGTGTTTTCTCTGAGACCACGGTTCGCATCCTGCTCGTTACCACCATCGCACTACTGCTCTCGGCCACGCCCGTATCGGACCTGCCGAATTCCACGGCGATGGGCACCGCCCTCATTTACATTTTCGTCGCGGGCATGGGTGCGCGGGCGGACGTTGCCGGCCTCGCCGATGCGCCGGCATTCGTCCTGGGCGCCTTTATCTGGATCTTTATCCACGGCCTCTTCATGCTCGCCGGCGCCTGGATTTTCCGTGTGGACGTTCACAGCGTCGCCATTGCATCGGCTGCCAACATCGGGGCCGCGGCCTCAGCCCCGATCGTCGCGGCGCATCACCGGCCAAACCTGGTGCCGGCATCTATTTTGCTGGCGTTGCTGGGCTACGCGCTCGGCAACTACCTGGCACCGCTCACCGGACACCTTGCAAGGATGGCCGTGGGACAGTAATCGCATGACTCTGGCTACGTGGAAACGGCGGGCACAACTTGGCGCGGTCGTCGTGGTCGTCGTCGCTGCGGTATTCGCGGCCGGCATAACGTTCCTCTGGCGCGACCGACCGCTGCTCGCCGACGCGGGTTGGCCTGCCCCGCCTTCGCCGGACGAAAAAGGCGCCCCGGTAACGGCGACCTGGCTTGGCGTCACAACGATTCTGTTTGACGATGGCGAGACGCAGATACTGATCGACGGCTTTTTCTCGCGCCCCACACTGTGGGAATCACTGCTGCGTCGGCCGGTCGTTAACGATGCAGCGACCATCAACTTCGCGCTGCACAAATTCGACATGCGCCGGCTGGCCGCAATTATCCCGGTGCACTCGCATTTTGACCATGCAATGGATGTCGGCGCGATCGCCAACCGCACCAGCGCATCGGTGCTCGGGTCCGAGTCGACCGCCAACGTCGCGCGCGGCGTGAACGTTCCCGAAGACCAGATTGTTGTCGCCGACAGTGAGCAAACCTACGAGTTTGGGGCATTCCGGGTTCAGCTGCTTCCCTCCAGTCACGCCCCGATCGGCTGGGGCGGGAGCGCGCCCATGCCCGGCACTATTGACGAACCCCTGGCCACGCCGCAATCCATCGACGCCTGGCGCGAGGGCGGCAGTTATTCGATTGTCGTTCAACACCCGCAGGGAACGACCCTGGTCCAGGGAAGCGCCGGGTTCGTCGAGGGCGCCCTGGAGGATGTACCGGCCAATGTCGTAATGCTCAGTATCGGGGGTCTGACGACACTCGACGAAGGCTTTGCCGAGCAACTCTGGCTCGAAACGGTCACTCGAACCGGGGCCACGGCGGTATACCCGATGCACTTCGACGATTTCACAAAGCCGTTTGGCGAAGTCGTGGCGGCGCCCAAATTTCTCGGCAATCTGGGGAAAGCGGCGCTGTGGTTCGACACTTTTCGCCGGAAATGGGACCAGGACACGCAGATATTCCTGCCTGAGTTTGGCGAACCGATCGCGCTTTATACGCAACCCTCTTCGACGACCTGAACCGGCGCCAGGTCGGCAAGGCCGCGGCGTCCCTCGATCAGGTCCAGTTTCCGTGCGCGGCTGAGCTGCTTCACGCGGTACTCTATCTGTGATGCGATCGCCCGATCGCCAACGACGCTCGAGTAGACAATCTCCAGGGGGCCACGACCGCGCAGGTACTTTGCGCCTCGAGGACCGGCCTCATGCTCGGCCAGCCGCTTCTGAACATCGGTCGCAATGCCCGTATACAGGGAGCCGTCGGCGCACTGCAGGATATACAGGCTGAATTCGGGTCTGGTCACCCGGCGATCAGGCGTTGCCGCCAACCAGGGTGTCGCCGAGGACGCGGAACGCACCCAGCTCGATGCTGTCGAGGTTCTCTGTGGTCTCCGCCCAGGTCAGGACGATATCGCTTATGCCACCGAGCTCTTCTGCAGGCTGGCGCAAACGCAAGGTCAGCACATTGCTCGTCAATGCGGCTTCGCGGATCAGGTTGTGTCCGCCAAACTGCTGCTCGTTGATTTCGATATAGATCGATTCGTCAAACTCTTCATCAACCGTGCGCATCAGCAGAAGATAGTCGCTGATATCGCCTACCTCGGTCGTTTTTGCGAAGAACAGCATCGTCGCATTGTCGCGGACATCGAACGCGACCGTATCGTATTGGCGGCTTTCGGTCATTGAGACTCTCGGCTATCGAGAGTCTGTTGTATCAGTTCGTCCTTCTCTTGCCAAATCTCGCCGAGCCATTCCTGCACGCGGCGGCGCCATTCGCGATCATTCTCGTAATCGCCCTCGATCTGCCAGGTCTCGACCGGCCTTTCGCGCACATCGACCAGGACCTCGACATGCTCGCCACAACACATGTCCCAGAATTTTGCCGGCCCGGCAGGATAGACGAGCGTGACGTCGAGAATAGCGCCAAACAATTCACCCATGGATGACATTGCCACGGCGAAGCCACCCGCCCGGGGTCGCAACAGGTGCCGATAGGGAACCTTGTGGCGGTCGCGTTTCTCGACGCTGAAACGCGTGCCCTCGACAAAATTGATCACGGACGTCGGCGTGTGTCGAAACTTTGCGCAGGCTTTGCGCGTCGTCTCGAAATCCTTGCCCTTCATGTGTGGCTTACGCGCAAGATAGCGGGCCGAATAGCGCTTCATAAACGGCATATCCAGTGCCCACCAGGCGATACCGAGGATGGGAAACCAGACGAGTTCCTGCTTGATGAAGAATTTCAAAAACGGAATGCGCCGGTTGAACACCTTCTGCAACACCAGGATGTCGACCCAGGTCTGGTGATTCGACAGGACGAGATACCATTCGTCGCGACGCACAGTGTCAATGCCCGTAGCGCGCCAGTCGATAGATCCTGCCGTCGCCAAGAGCAGGGAATTCAGCGCCACCCATGCCTCACCCATACCCATGAGGATGCGCGTGATACCGCGTCGAATCACGGGCACTGGAAGCAGCAGCTTGAAGATCGCCAGCACGAAAATCGGTACGAACCAGAAGACTGTATTCAGGGTGAAGCCGCCGAACACGAGTACGCCGCGAAGATTCCGAAAAAAAGCTTTCAATCAGGTTTGCTCAAAACCAAAAGATTGCGCATTCTATCGCGAAGCCATGACAGAACGTATAACACCAGAAAAGGCGCTGGCCGCGGTCAGGGCCTCCGATGACGGTCTCTACGGTGTCCTGCTTGAGCATGGCACCATGGAGCTCGGCTACTATCGCCCCATCGACAGCGATGAGCAAGCGCCGCACGAGCAGGATGAAATCTACGTGATTCATACGGGCAGCGGCGTATTCATCCGCGGCGACGAGCGCATCGCCTTTGCGCCGGGTGACGTCCTGTTCGTACCCGCCGGTGTCGACCACCGCTTCGTCGAGTTCAGCGATGACTTCGCCACCTGGGCGATCTTCTGGGGACCGCCGGGCGGGGAAGACCCGGCATGAGTATCGTCGAGATCATACTCAACCCGTTCGCCCAGGATCCCGCGTATCACGTATTCGCGGACAGCCGCACACTGCTCGGCATCCCGAACTTCTGGAACGTTGTTACCAATTTGCCACTCCTGGTCGTCGGGGCATGGGGGCTCATGGTCGTCGCAAGACGGCCGCAATTCGCGAAGTCGCTTCCCTATGTCTGGACCGCTTTTTTCAGTGGGCTTCTGCTCACGGCGTTCGGTTCCGGCTACTACCACCTGGGCCCCGATCACGCTTCGCTTGCTTGGGACCGGGCGGCCATGACGATCGGCTTCATGGGACTGTTCACGCTGGTCATTGGCGAATACCTGTCGGTCGCATGGGCGAATCGCCTGCTGGTTCCCTTGCTGCTAATCGGCGTGGGCAGCGTGTACTACTGGCTTTGGACGGAAGCGCGCGGCGCAGGCGACCTGCGACCGTTCGGGCTGGTCCAGTTCCTGCCGATGCTGATCGTCCCGCTGATCATGCTGCTACGACGCGGGCGCAGCGACCTCGCTCCCTGGCTCGTTGGAATGATGGTGTTCTACGCCGGCGCGAAAATCGTCGAGTACTACGATGCCCCAATTTATGCGGCCGGGCAGTTGATGAGCGGTCACGCACTCAAACATGTCCTGGCCGCGCTGGCCGGCGCGAGCCTGTTGCTCGGGCTGCATCGGAGGCGCGATGCCTGACTACAGCGGCCACTGCCATTGCGGTGCAATCGGCTATCGCTACCACTGTGACGAACCACCGGCTACGTGGACCATCCGTGCGTGCCAGTGCCGTTTCTGCCGGGCTCACGACGCGCTTAGCGCATCCGACCCCGCGGCCACCCTGGACTTTGAGGCCCGCGAGCCCGAATTCCTGCAGCGCTATCGGTTCGGACTGAAGACGGCGGACTTCCTGTTGTGCAGACGCTGCGGCGTGTACATCGGCGCCCTGATCGAGACCCCGAAAGGCCGCTTCGGCATTATCAACACGCACGCTCTGGCCGAGCCGCCCGCGGACCTGGCTGCGCCGCTGGCCATGCACTATGACCAGGAAGCCAAAGCGGGCCGCGTAACGCGCCGCGAGGAGCGGTGGTCGCCGGTTACGGGGGTGCCAACGTAGAATCCACGCTCGGCCGCCGGCCCGGTCGCCTGTCAGGGATTTCCCCAAGTAGAATCCGCTCCCGGTAGCCGTTACCATGCGGCCCGCTCTCCAATCTCAACCGGACAACCAAGATGACGACCGCCAAACGTATTGATGGCAAGGCCAAAGCCGAGCAACTCGCTGAATCCATTACTGAACAGACGGCGGCATTGCTCGCCGAACACGGCATCAAGCCCGGCCTCGCGGTCGTGATTATCGGCGAGGACCCCGCAAGCCAGGTGTATGTGCGCAACAAGAAGCGGCGCGCCGAAGCCTGCGGTTTCCACTCGATTCAACATACGCTGGCTGCGGACACCTCGCAGGACGATGTCCTTGCACTGATCGACGATCTCAATAGCGACGACGCTATCCACGGCATTCTCGTGCAGCTGCCGCTGCCCGATCACCTCGACGAGCAGACGATTACCCAGGCCATCTCGCCCTCGAAGGATGTCGACGGCTTCCATTTCGTCAACATCGGCAAACTTACGGCGGGGCACACGGCCGACGCCTTCGTGCCCTGCACGCCGGCCGGTTGCATCCTCATGATCGAGGACGAACTCGGCAGCGATTTTTCGGGTCTGAATGCGGTCGTCGTCGGCCGGTCGAATATCGTCGGCAAGCCCATGGGCGCCTTGCTGTTGCAGCGCAACGCGACGGTGACGATGACGCACAGCCGCACCAAGGACCTGCCTGGCGTTGTGCGCAATGCCGATATCGTCATCGCAGCCGTCGGGCGACCGGACATGGTCAAGGCGGACTGGGTCAAACCCGGCGCCGTGATTATCGATGTCGGCATCAACCGTGTCGAAAAAGAAATCGACGGTGAGATGAAGTCAAAGTTGACGGGCGATGTCGATTACGACGACGTCTGCAGCGTCGCCGGCGCCATCACGCCCGTGCCTGGCGGCGTTGGCCCGATGACCATCACGATGCTCATGTTCAATACCCTGCGCTCGGCGCGCCTGTCGGCGGGGCTCGAAGCCTAAATCGTCCCCCGCTCGCGCAGGGACGCGATCTGCTCGGCCGAACAGCCAATCTCGCCGAGCACCATGTCCGTGTGCTGCCCGACCGTCGGCGGTCCCGACGCAATTTCCGAGCGGGTTGCACTGAAACGCGGGGCCGGGGCCGGTTGCGTCACGCCCTTGACCCGGGTGAACGTGCCCCGCGCCACGTTGTGTGGATGCCGGGGCGCTTCGTCAAAGTCGAGCACGGGAGCGAAACAGATATCCGTGCCTTCCATCAAGTCACACCACTCGGCGCGCGTCTTCGATTTGAAGATCTCTGTAAAACGCCGTTTGAGCGCTGGCCAGCCCTGCCTGTCGTACTGGCGCTCAAAGTCCGGGTCTTCTGCCAGTCCCAGTGTCTCCAGTAATTCGGCATAGAACTGCGGCTCAATCGCGCCGATGGACACGAACTTCCGGTCCGCCGTTTCATAGGTGTCGTACCAGTGTGATGCGCCGTCCAGCAGGTTGTCCTGGCGCTGTGACGTCCACTGGCCATTCTGAAACAGGGCATACAGCAGCGTCGTGGCAGCGGCAGAACCGTCGCAAATCGCCGCATCCACAACCTGGCCTTTTCCTGTGTCCCGCGCGCTCAACATGCCGGCCAGCATGCCGACGGTCAGCAGCATCGAGCCGCCCGCAATATCGCCGACCAGTGTCGGCGGTACTGTCGGTGGCGAGTCTGCGCGCCCCCCGTACCAGAGGGCACCGGACAATGCGACGTAGTTGATGTCATGGCCGGCCGCCTGAGACAGCGGGCCATCCTGGCCCCAGCCCGTCATGCGCCCGTAAACCAGGGCCGGATTGTTGTCGAGGCAGACCTCGGGGCCCAGCCCGAGCCGTTCCATGACACCGGGTCGAAACGCCTCAATGAGGCCGTCGGCATCGCGCAGCAGCCGCAACACGAGGTCTACGGCTCCATCGCTTTTGAGGTCCAATGCGATCGATCTCTTGCCCCGATTCATAATCGTTGCATTCGCATTTTCGAGCATGCCCGGTAGCCTGCTCGCATCCGCCTTGCGTTCCACGAGAACCACCTCGGCTCCCATATCGGCGAGCATCATGCCGCACACCGGTGCCGGTCCAATGCCACCCATCTCGATAATTCGCTTGCCTGCCAGCGGTCCCATGCTTCACTCTCCTGTCTCGAGTCGTTGTACTACTCGACTCCGTTGTGCAAATCAATCTTGCTTAGGTGACAACGCGTGACAGCAGAAGACTTCAGAACGATCTGGCTTAAGCCTGACGACCCGGCGATCGTGCAGATCATCGACCAGCGGCGGCTGCCTCACGAGTACACGGTGCACGACTTGCGGACATGGCAGGACGCAGCAACGGCGATTGCCGACATGTACGTCCGCGGCGCGCCCCTGATAGGCGCCACGGCGGCCTGGGGCCTCTACCTGGCGGCCCTGGAGGATGCGGATCCGGCAAACGTGCAGGCGGCGGCGAAGAGCCTGCTGCGATCCCGGCCGACAGCGGTGAACCTGCGCTGGGCGGTCGAGCGAATTTTGCGCATCGTCGCAACGCCCGGGCCGGACCTCGTGCAGCGCATTCGCGATGATGCGCAGGCGATCTGCGACGAGGACGTGGAGATCAGTCGCGGCATCGGGGAACATGGCGTCGCGTTGCTCGAGGAAATTTCAAAACGCAAGCGAGGCGGCACCGTCAACGTCCTGACACATTGCAACGCAGGCTCGCTCGCCACAATCAACTACGGCACGGCCACCGCCCCGATCTACTTTGCGCAGCGGCGCGGCATCGATGTCCACGTATGGGTGGACGAAACCCGGCCGCGAAACCAGGGTTCGCAGCTGACCGCATGGGAACTCGCGGCCAGTGGTGTGCCGCACACGCTGGTGGTAGACAATGCGGGCGGACACCTGATGCAGCATGACATGGTGGACATCGTCATCACCGGGACCGACAGGACGACACGCTGCGGCGATGTGGCCAACAAGATCGGCACCTACCTGAAGGCACTCGCGGCTCACGATAACGACCTCCCTTTCTATGTCGCGCTGCCGTCGACCACGATCGACTGGGACAGCCGCGACGGGATTGCCGAAATCCCGATTGAAGAACGCGACCCGGAAGAAGTCAGCCATATTTACGGGACGCACGACGGCAAACCCATCCGCGTATGTACGACGAGCAATAACACCCCGGTCAGCAATTACGCCTTCGACGTGACCCCCGCGAGGCTCGTGACCGGCCTGATCACCGAGCGCGGCATCTGCAGTGCCTCGGAGCAAGGTCTGCTCGGGCTATTTCCCGAGAGGCGCGGCCCGTGAGCCTGGATGAAGGCTATATCAAGTACGAGAGCCACTGGACGCCCGGGCCGGCAACGCATGTGCTCGCCGCGCGGGAACTGGAACGCTGGCGCAAGCCCTTGTACGAGGCGCAGTTGATTGGCGAATATGCCGAGCACGGTATCGGCTATGGGAACCTCAGTGTACGGCGAGGCTCCAGCGGACTGTTCCTGATCAGTGGCACCCAAACGGGTAACCTGCCGGTCACGGATGAGAGCCACTACTCACTGGTCACGGATTGCGACATTCGCGCCAACGTGGTCAGGTGCAGCGGCCCCATTCAGGCGTCGTCCGAGGCGATGACGCACGCCGCGATCTATGCCCTGGGCGACGCGATCGGCGCGGTCGTGCATGCACACAGTCCTGATCTCTGGCGGCGCTATCTCGGCGAACTCCCCACCACGAATCCGGATGTGCCTTACGGAACCCCTGACATGGCGCAGGAACTCGACCGGCTCTACCGGATGGAGGGTCTGCGTGAATCCGGAGTGGCCGTCATGGCCGGACATGATGATGGTCTGATCAGCTTCGGAACAACCATCGAGGAAGCGGCTCAGCGGATGCTCAGCCTGCTTCGCCCGCTGTAATCGGCACCAGGGAAAATCGAAATGTCCGGCACGCTTTGATGCCTGACGATTCCTGACCTGCTGCCAACGGCTTCCAGGTCGAACGACGAACGGCCTTCATCGCCACCTTTTCAAATTGCCTGTCGGTGCTGCGGCGAACGGCAATGCGTCGCGGATAGCCGTCACGAGAAATATTGAAACAGACCTGGACCGTGCCTTCAACGCGGTCCCTGCGCGCAATTGGCGGATATTGGGGAACGATGGTCTGCAGCGGCACGCGATCGGTCCGGGAATCGACCCTGGCGACACTCGCCGAGTCGTCGGCAAGGACCGGCCACACAACGGCGCACAGACAGGCAGCGCTAATCCTCAGGCTCGTCCTCACGACCTTCGTCCATGGCGCTACGGCGCTCATCGATTTCGACGCTCGGCGTAACGGGATTCGTTTCATCGAGCAGCATGCCCTTCGCAACCTTGAGGTGCCTGGAGCGCGGGCGCAACGCCTGGCCGCGGGCAATGTCCGCCTCCGACTCTTCGAAGCGTTCGAGCTGCAGGTAGACCAGGGCGCGGTTGTTGTAGGTGCGCCAGTGGTTGGGGTCACGCTCCAGCACCCAGTTGCAGTGCGGCAGCGCCCTGCCCGGCTCACCGATCATTACGTAGCCGGCACAGAGATTCGCGTGCCCGATTTTGCGCTCGCGGATGCCCTGCGCCAATTCGAGGCCGCGCACGGTCAGGCGAACACCGGCTTCACCGTCACCCGCAACCAGGGCATCGGCGCCGTCAGACAGGTAGACGTTGCGCGGCCCAATGACGGTCTTTGACTCTTCCTGGGCCGCAAGCGGCGAGTACGTCAACAGCACGACCGCCGTAACGAAAACAATCCAGAAACTCAGATGCCGTATTTTCACCGTGTCGACTCGGGGCGCTACCCGCTGATGTATTGCTCCAGCTGCTCGATTTCTTCCTGCTGGTCCGCGATGATCGCTTGCACGAGGTCGCCGATCGAGATGATGCCTGCCACTTTGCCATCGGCGATGACGGGCAGATGACGGATTCGCCTTCCGGACATCAGGCTCATGCAGTCATTGACTGTTTGATCGGGGCTGGCAGTCACCAGGTCAGTCGTCATGATGTCGGCAACCGGTGTCGTTTCCGACGCGCGCCCCTTGATGATGACCTTGCGCGCGTAATCACGCTCGGTGACGATGCCCCTGAGCACGTCGCCGTCCATGACGAGCAGGGAGCCAATCGACCGGTCGGCCATGAGCTTGATCGCATCAAAAACGGATGCGTCCTGAACGATCGAGATGATCTCCCTGCCTTTGGAATCGAGCAGATGCTTCACCAGTTTCATTCCGCGTCCCCTTTGCCCTTAAGCGTTGATTTAAGGGCAAGTTTAGCAGATGAACTCAGATGACCCCTGTGACGCCCCCACACACATACAGCCGCTTGAAGCTGCCACTGCCATCGTCCAGTAGAATCAAGTCCTTAGACGCGCCGCTGACGCGTACTCTAGTCGCCGTCACCCAGGTAGCGGGACAGGCGTTTTTCGAGCGAGTCTGCGGAGAACCAGGTGCCTCTCAAAACCACACCGTGAATGCGTCGCGCATTGCGGATGTTGTCGAGCGGGTTGGCATCGAGGAGGACCAGGTCGGCATCGCGGCCAACCGCGACAGCACCGGCATTCGTGCCGAGAAACTCGGCTGCCGCCACCGTCCCCGTCCGCAACGCGGCATATGGCGTTAATCCGGATGCGATCAGTGTGTCGAGTTCTTCGTGAATCGAGAATCCGGGCACATTGAACACCTGCGGTGAGTCCGAACCCAGCAGCAGGCCCGCCCCGGCTTTGTGCAGTTCGAGTATCAACTGCCGACGCAGGGCGATCGCCAGTTCCGCGGTCTCGGGATTGAAGTCACGCTCGGCCAGCAGCGCCTTCTTGGAAGCGACCCATCGTTCCACGGTCGCTTTGGGCATGTACTGCATCCCCGGCAGGTTGCGGAGTTCCGCCACTGGCGTCGCATTGATGCGCGCCTCGATGAGCACTTCCGTGGCTACGTTCCAGGTCCCCGCCGCGGCCGTGGCGCGCGCCATCTCGGGAATCCTCTCTGCATCGAGCTCGTTGGCCAGCATGACCTCGAAGAAGCCACCGTAGCCGCCGTAACCGTCGCTGTCAGTGGGCAGCAAGGCCACAAAATACCCGTCCAGGTGATCGATTGTCGCCATGTTCAATTGCAGCGCACGCTCGATGCCTGTGGCCACGGGCACGTGTCCCGCGAACGGCATGCCCAGCTCATTGGCCGTTTCGCCAATTGCGATGAATTCATCGGCTGTAAGGCCGGGGTGTATTTTTACGAAGTCGTAACCGGCGGCATGCTGGTCCCTGACCATTTGCCTGGCCTGCTCAACACCGGCGACCGAGCGTCCGTTGAATGATGGCCCCGAGGTGACGAGTCGCGGGCCAAAGACACTGCCGTCAAGTAACTGTTCGCGAAGCGCAAGATGCGAACGCTGGCCCAGCATCCCCCGAATGGTCGTTACCCCATTGGCCACATACAGGCTGAAATAGCGATCGAGCTCGGCAGAGTCCGCGCCCGGTACGTGTGCATGCATTTCCGCGAGACCGGGCATCAGAAAACGATCGGTGCCATCCACGACAGTCGCATCTTTGGGTATCGGCACTTCGTCGACCGACCCCAGCACGGCGATGACGCCCTCGTTCAGGACAACCGTCTGCGCCTCGAGCACGGTCTCCGAGGTCATTGGCACCACGTTGACGTTTACAATTACCGTCGGCGCCGCCAGCCCGGCCGACGACGCCACCAGCGCGAAAATCAAGATCAGGTATTGCCGCATCCGCATTTCTTTAGTGTCTCGTCCGAAATATTGCCACCACAAATGATAACGACAACTTTCTTGCCGGCGAGTTCGTCGCGCTTCTCCAGCATCCCCGCGAGCGCCACACCGGCTGCACCTTCAACGGGCTCGCCTTCGCTGCCAATATAGTCCCGCATCGCGGCCGCAATCTGTTCCTCATCGACAAGCACCCAGTCATCGACGACCGCCTGGTTGAGGGCAAATGTGACCGCCCCCTGCTCTATGCCGCCTGCCGTGCCATCGGACAGCGTGGGCTCACTGGGCATATCGATGATCTCACCAGCCTCTATCGAACGTGTCATGACGGGCGACGCCAGCGGCTGGCAACCGTAAATGTGAATACCGGCGCTATGCGTCTTCAGCACAGCACCGGATCCGCCGATGAGGCCGCCACCGCCGACCGCAATGAAGACGGCATCGACGTCCGCGAGATCCTCGACGATCTCGATACCACACGTGCCCTGCCCCGCAATGACTTCTTCATCGTTGTAGGGAGACAGGTAAAACATGCCGTTCTCTGTGGCGTACTGCCTGGCGTGTTCCTCGGTGTCCAGCCCGTCGGTGCCGAACAAGCGCACATCGCCGCCGTAGCTGCGTATCTTCCCGATCTTGGCGGGGGAAGTCTGTTCCGGAACGAAGATGATCCCCGCAACACCCTGGGTCCGCATGGCGTATGCGACCGCGGCGCCATGGTTGCCGCTCGACGCCGCAACACAACCCTTGGACCTTTGCTCCGCGCTCAGGGTCAGGATTCTGTTCGTTGCCCCGCGAAGCTTGAACGACCCCGTTGTCTGATGATTCTCGAGTTTAAGAAAGACATCCGCGTTCAGCCTGTCGCTAAACGACGCGGAGCGGCACAGCGGCGTACGCTCAACATGTCCCGCGATGCGCGCGGCCGCACTGGCCGCTGCGTCAGCGGTCTTAGATACGATCGACACTAAACGTGTCACAGGAGTCCGGATCCCCGCTCCCGAGCCCCTCGCGGAACCAGCGCTGGCGTTGCGCTGACGTACCGTGAGTAAACGATTCCGGCACGATGGTGCCCTGACTCCGGCGTTGCAGTGTGTCGTCGCCAATCGCACTCGCAGCGTTCAGGGCTTCCTCCACATCGCCGGCTTCCAGGAGATTGCGCGCCTTGTCCGCACGAAGGGCCCAGACACCGGCAAGGCAGTCCGCCTGCAGCTCGAGCCGAACCGACAATGCATTGGCTTCGCCTTTACTGAGGCGCTGTTTCATCTGATGCACCTGGCCCGAGATCCCCAACAGGTTCTGCACGTGGTGACCGACCTCATGCGCGATAACGTAGGCCTGCGCGAAATCACCGGGCGCCTTGAACTGCGTGCGCATCTGGTCGTAGAAGCTCAGGTCGATGTACGCCTTTTTGTCAGCCGGGCAATAAAATGGACCCATCGCTGCCTGGCCCACTCCACAGGCCGAGCGTGTCGCGCCGGTAAACATGACCAGCGTCGGCGCTTCGTAGCGGCGACCTTGCTCTGCAAATATTTCCGTCCAGACATCTTCGGTATCCGCCACGACGACAGACACCATGTCAGCCAACGGATCGTTCTTCAGATCCTCCGCCGACGGGCGCGTGCCGCTCGACGACGCGCTGCCCGCGCCCTGCATACCCTGCAGCAGGGGCGTCGGATCGACACCGAAATACATCGCGACCAGGACCAGAACGATCGTGCCGATGCCGCCACCCAGCAGCTTCGGCCCCGCACGTGCGCCACGCCGGTCTTCAATGTTCGTACTGCGTCTTCCGCCTCGCCACCGCATGGTTCACTCCTCGATTCTGGCCGGTCATTGTCGACCATTCACCGCGACTTTTTCAAATATCCGCTCAAAGCTGGCTTTCGATCGGCAGCAGGCTCATGAGCTTGGTCAAAAAGCGCCGCCACAGGCTCGTTTGTGGCTCGGTGGTGATGACCTCCTCGACGTTGGCGGTCTGCAGCAACCACTGGAGCTTGCCTTTGGGCGACAACCGCAGCTTGTACGCAAAGTCCGGGAGTGTTTCGAGAATGCTCGTGGCCATCGACCTGGCGAGATCCCGGGACTGGACCTCCATGCCCATTTCAGTATTCAAATAGAGTGATCGCGGGTCGAGGTTGAATGAGCCGACAAACAGCCGCTCCCGATCGACGGTCGCGACCTTCGAATGCAGGGTTATCTTGGTGTCGGTTTCCATCGCCTCGAAGCGTGGCCGCAGCTCGTAGAGCTCAACGCCCTGCTGTAACAGGGGCTTGCGGTATCGCGCATACACCGCGTGCACGCTGGAGTGGTTGGTGGACGCCAGTGAGTTGCTGATGATAACAACGCGTACTCCTTTCCTCACCAACGCGGCAAAGAAGTCGACACCCTGCTTCTGCGGCACGAAATACGGCGAAATGACGATGAGCTCTTTCTCGGCCGCCGACACAAATTTCTGCAGGTAGGCCGAGGTTTCGCTGTCCCGCCGGCGTATCAGGTTACGAACCTTGTCCGGATGATCCTGGACAATCCGTGCATCGGCGGCGACGAGGTCGAGATCGCCGTTCACGAAGTCGCCGACGAGGTCGACATTGATCCCCCTCAGGAACGGCTGGTCGCGATGCTCGTCAACATACCGGCGCCCTTCTTCCAGCGACTCCGCAACGCTGCTGTGCGCGACCAGCGTATCGAAGGCGTCCATCGGAATGGCTTCCGGCGAATTCCAGTATTCATCAAAGCCGTCCGACACTTCGTCGACAACGGCACCGATCGCCAACAGGTCCTCATCAATAAATTCGGTCTTCCCGCCGGTCTGGTAATACTCATCCGCAATATTCCGGCCGCCGACGATTGTTACCTGGTTGTCCACCGTGAAGGACTTGTTGTGCATGCGACGATTGAGAATATTGAAGTTCGCCAGGAGACTGATGAGCCTCGACCGTCGGCGCGGAAACGGGTTGAATACGCGCACCTCGATATTCTCGTGCTCGTCGAGTGACAGGAGACCGGCGTCGACTTCGTCGGTCAATGCGTCGTCCATGAGCAGTCTGACGCGCACACCGCGGTCGGCAGCCTGCGCGAGGTGCAAGGCGACCAGGTTTCCTGCCACGTCGTCCTTGATCAGGTAACTCTGGATATCGATGGACTGCTCGGCGCGGTCGATAAGCCCGACGCGCGCGCCCAGCGCATCGGCGCCGGAGTCGAGGCGATAAACCGCCGACCGGGCTTGTCTCGCGGTGAGCCAGGCTGATGCGGCCATGCCGAAGACGGTCGACGCGGTGTTGGCGGGTTTCCACGATTCAAGGCGTTTGGGGAGTTTGAAGAATCGCTGGTATTTCGGCGGCAGCCGGCTGCCGACCAATGTCGAGAACATCCCCATGTCCGCCATGATTCAGGATAGCCTGAGCCGTGACAAGCGAATGCCGCCACCCGCGACCATATGTGACCCGGTTATTTTACAGAATCAGCCCCTCGGAACTGGTTCGTTGCGCCATCGCCCTTGATATGCAAGGATCGAAACTCGTTTGACAAAGGCACACCTGTCGAAAGGCAGGGTCGCAAAGCTTCCGGCCTAAAGGATCTTCCAAGGGCAGCGGGGCTACCAACGCGAATTTTCATCGCTACACCGATGCTGCCTGCGTGTCTTTGCCAACTTGTTGACACTGCTGGAGGCATTGATGGCATCCCCGAGATTTCGCGACACCGGCCGGTTTGTAGTCCGCGCCGCCCCAACCAAGACGTTCAAACCCTCCAACCTCAGGGACCTCATGCGCTGCCTCGATCCCGCGAGCAAGGTGCCGACCCCTATTCGCATTCGCGGTGCAGGAACAGCATCTACCGACTGCAACGCCAACTCGTCCGGCACGATCGTCGATACCACCGGTCTCGACCGGATTATCAATATCGATGCCTATAATCACACGGTCAAGGTTGAAGCGGGCGTACGGCTGGGGGCCCTCGTGAACGCGCTGGCGGAGCAAGGCCTCGAGCTGGTCGGCAACCATGACCAGATGGAACGCACGGTCGGTGGTGCAATTGCATCCCCATGCATCGGTGCGTGCATCGGCGAACAGGCTGCCTACCTGTCGACGCAGGTCATCAGCCTGAAAGTAGTGACGGCCGCGGGCCAGCTGATGACCGTCTCGGAGAAACAGAAACACCTGCTGAACGCGTTCCGCCTCAGTTACGGCTTGCTCGGGGTCATCTACGAAATAAGTTTGCGCGTTCGACCTATTGCGACATTTTCCGCCAGCCATCGCAGCCTGTCTGTCGATACCTTTGCTGACGTGGCCAGCCGCCTGGCAAGACGCGATGTCGGCCTCAAGTTCTATGTCATGCCTCATATCGACAGGGTTTACCTCGACCTGCGCCGCTATGAATCGGCGCCGGGCACCTCGTACGGCGCCGGGTGGAAAATCAAGGACTGGGGCGAGAGCACCGTGCTGCCGCACGTCTTCAAATCACTGAATCGCGTGCTGCCGATTCCATCCGTCAAATATCGGCTGATGGACAGCCTGACCGCTGCAACGCACGGCCTTGTCAATACGCGTCTCGTGCGCAATGGCAACAACGTGACAGCCACCGGCGCGCGCAAGCGCCGCAAGCCTCGCAACCTGCTCAAATCCACCTGGTGTTTTCCGGCGTCCGACTTCTCGGTCGTGATCAAGGCATACCGGGAGTTCTGTACCGATACGCTCGAACAGTCGGGCTATCGAACGGACTTGCCCGCCGTCGGCTATCGTATTGGCCAGGACGTTTCGTCGATCCTGTCGCCGTCATTCGATGAACCGCTTATCGCCTTGCAGACAACCTCGACGCAGGAAAAAGGCTGGGAAGACTTCATTATCGATCTTGCCCAATTCGCCGAAAACTGGGGAGGAACGCCGATATTCAGCGAATCCAGGGCCATACGCGCGGAGTACGGCAAGCAGATGTACACCAGCCGCCTCGATTTCTTCCGCAAGATGCGCCGCCAGCTCGACCCCCACGGACGCCTGCTCAACCCGTTCATGGCCCAGTATTTTCACTGAGTTGTAACGAGACGTAACAAAACGGGCGTTTTGCGGCGCCAAGGCTAAAAATCACTGGATTTTATATATCGGACTGATATTATGCATCGCCCCGATATATAGGCGGCCCCGGGCCGCCGGATGTGATTGCAATGGATGTCAAAACCGTTTGCCTCGGCATGCTGACCGATGGGCCGGCCTCAGGCTATGACCTCAAGAAAGAATTCGAATCGACCTTCGCGCACTTCTTCGCCGCGGGTTACGGGTCGATCTATCCCGCCTTGTCCCGGCTCTCGGAAGACGGCCTGTTGACGTGTGAGGAAATTCCGCAGGAAGGCAAACCCGACCGGAAGGTCTATTGCATCACCGACGAGGGCCGACAGGTTCTCCGCGATGCGCTGAAGAATACGAAGCCCTGCCACAAGATCCGCTCGGAGTTCCTGGCGACGATGTGTTTCGCGCATCTCATGGAACAGGAAGATATCCAGGCGGTGCTGGATCATCGCCTCGGCGATATTGCGAAGTACCAGGAATTGTTTCGAAGTATCGAACAGGACGGTTTGTGCGATTGGCCCCAGGGGGCGAAATTCGTCCTCGGGTTCGGCAAGGCCGTAGCGCGGGCAATGGAAAACTATATTCAGGAAAACCGTCACATGCTGGTTGAGGAATCTGCAACAGAAGCGGCTGTCGGCTAACAAGGAAATTTTGAAAATGGCATTGGGCAATCTAAAGCGTTACAAATCCTGGTTTCTGTCTGGCGGGATCATCGCCGTGGTCGCGTTGTGGCTGCTGTCGGGACAGATTGGTGGCAGCGAAGAGACCGGGGAAGCAACTGACGTAACTGCCGTTGCGGCGGCCAGAGATGCCGTGCGCGTTCGTACGCAATCAGCCGAGGAGGTCATGCGCACTATTGTCGTCAATGGCAAGACGGCACCGGCACGTATCGTCAACCTCGCCGCCGAAACCGACGGCCGCGTGGAGTATGTCGGCGCCGAACGAGGCGCAAGCCTTGAGCGCGGTGATCTGATCGTGCGTCTCGACAAGCGCGATCGTAACGCGCGGCTCGCACAGGCGGAGGCGACACTGAAGCAGCGCGAAGTCGAATTCGATGCAAGGTCGCGATTGAAATCAGACAGCTATGTCTCGGAAGCGCAGCTGCAGGAGGCTGTTGCGTTGCTTGAGACCGCGCGTGCCGAAGTAACTCGTGCAGAGCTCGACCTTACCTACATGAGAGTTCGCGCACCGTTTGCTGGCGCACTTCAGGCGCGCATGGTCGAAATTGGCGACTTCGTGAAACGTGGCGACCCAATAGCGACCTATGTCGACAATCGCAGCATCATCGTCAGTGCCAACCTCTCCGAGTTCGACGCGAAATACGTCAACGTCGACGACCCGGCTGAAGCCCGGCTCGCCACTGGCGAAACGGTGCGTGGCCGGATTCGCTACGTTGCGCCTGTCGCCGATGAAGCGACCCGCACGTTCGCGGTCGAGCTCGAAGTCGACAATGCGGAAGGCCTGCTCCGCGCCGGTGGCACAGCAGAGCTGCGTATTCCGGCCGAAGCCGTATTTGCGCACCGGGTGTCGCCTTCCCTGCTGACGCTCGACGACGCCGGCAATGTCGGCATCAAGATTATCAATGACCGCGGTGAGGTCGAGTTTGTCGTCGCCGATGTGGCCCTGTCCACGAGCAATGGCGTCTGGCTCGCGGGGCTTCCCGTGACGGCAACGATTATTACCGTTGGCCAGGGCTACGTGGCCAGTGGCGCCACCGTCGACGCGGTGCCTGAGAGCGATGCCGAGACCGCCGTTGCCATCAAGGGGCCGGAGGACGCCGACTAATGAACGTGATCGATCTGGCGATGCGGCGGTCCAGGACCGTCGTGCTGTCCTTGCTGGTCGTTCTGATTGGCGGCGTAATCGCCTATACCACGATCCCGAAGGAAGCCGAGCCCGACATCGAGATCCCGGTCATTTACGTCAGCGTCGAGCACGACGGTATTTCCCCGGAAGACTCGGAGCGCCTGCTCGTCCGCCCGATGGAGCAGGAACTGCGTTCCATCGAGGGCGTCAAGGAAATGACCGCCAGAGCGTATGAGGGCGGCGCGAATGTGCAGCTCGAGTTCGACGCAGGCATCGACACCAAGCAGGCGTTGCAGGACGTGCGTGAAAAAGTCGACCTGGCGCAAGCGAAACTTCCCGGCGACACCGATGAGCCTACAGTGCATGAAGTCAAGATGTCGCGCTTCGATCCGATGCTCGTACTCAATCTCGCGGGCGACGTCCCCGAGCGCACACTCACCACGATAGCCAGGAACCTGAAGGAGAAACTGGAGGCGCTCTCCGGGGTCCTCGAGGTCAATCTCGTCGGCACTCGCGAAGAGCTCATGGAAGTGGTGGTCGATCCGCTCGCAATGGAAAGCTACGGCCTCGATCAGGCGCAGATCATCCAGTTCGTCAGTCGCAATAATCGTCTTGTTGCAGCGGGTGCTCTGCATGCCAGCGAAGGGCGATTTCCGGTCAAGGTGCCGGGTGTTTTCGAAAGTGCCGACGATGTTCTCGACATGCCGATCAAGGCCGTCGGCGAGCGCGTGGTGCATTTCAAGGACATCGCGCAGGTAAGACGCACCTACAAGGATGCCGAAAGCGTCGCCCGCCTGAACGGCAAGTCCGCGCTCGCGATAGAAGTCATCCAGCGATCGCGCGCCAACGTCATCGATACGATCGCCGAGGTCAATGCGATCATTGACGAGGAGCGCGCCTACTGGCCTGCGGACATCGAGATCGTCGCATCGCGTGACAAGTCCAAAGATGTAAACGACATGCTGTCCGAATTGCAGAACAACGTGATTGCCGCCGTCCTGCTCGTGTTCGTGGTGATCATCGGTATTCTCGGGATCCGCTCGGCGCTGCTGGTCGGTGTTGCGATTCCCGGCAGCTTCCTGATGGGCATTCTCCTGATCGGGTCATTCGGCGTCACGATCAACATGATGGTGCTGTTTGCGCTAATCATGGCGGTGGGCATGCTCGTGGACGGGGCCATTGTGGTCACCGAAATGGCCGACCGCCGCATGGCTGAAGGCGACTCCCGGCACGACGCCTATTCGCGGGCAGCGGTCCGCATGTCCCTGCCGATCATTGCTTCGACCTGCACGACGCTCGCCGCATTCGTGCCACTCGCCCTGTGGCCGGGGACATCGGGCGAATTCATGAAGTACCTGCCCATAACGCTGATCGCGGTGTTGTCGGCATCGCTGTTTATGGCCCTGCTGTTCGTACCGACGCTGGGAGCAATCTTCGGGCGCACCGGTGCGAACACCGCGGAGGCCAGGCGCAATCTCGCAGCCGCAGAAACAGGCGACCTCGACGAGGTCACGGGCCTGACGGGACGCTACATCCAGTTCCTGAAAAGGACGCTGCGGCGGCCATGGCTGAATGTCGCCGCTGTGACGGGGCTTCTCATTGGCGTCTACGCAGCGTTCTTCATCTTCGGCAAAGGCGTCGAATATTTCCCCGATGTCGAGCAACCGTTCGGCATGGTAGATATTCGTGCACGTGGCGATCTCTCGACCGCTGAGCGCGACCTGCTTGTCGGCCAGGTCGAGGAACGCGTGCTCGGCATGCCGGAGATCGAGTTTCTCTATGCCAAGACCGGCGCGAGCGACCAGGGGGCCGAGGACCAAATCGGCACGTTGACGCTCAACTACGTCGACTGGAGCAAGCGGCGGCCGGCCGACGAGATCCTCGCCGAGATTCGCGAGCGCACCAGGGACCTGGTCGGCATTCGCATCGAGACGCGAAAGCCGGATCCCGGGCCGCCCCTCGGTAAGCCGATTCGCATCGAATTCTCGTCGCGATTTCCCGAACAGCTGGACAATGCAGTCGACCGTGTGCGTTCGCACATGGAAGCCAACGCCTCGGTCGTGAATATCGAGGACAGTCGTCCCTTGCCCGGAATCGAATGGCAGATCCAGGTCGACCGTGCAGAAGCCGCGCGCTTCGGCGCCGACATTTCGCTGGTCGGTGCCATGGTGCAGCTCGTGACAAACGGCATCAAGATTGGTGAATACCGGCCGGATGACAGCGACGATGAAATCGATATACGCGTGCGCTATCCCGCCGCCAGCCGCAGCCTTTCGCAGATCGATGAACTCAGGATTCCGACCGAACAGGGTCTCGTCCCGATCAGTACGTTTATCGAGCGTGTGCCTGCGCAGAAAGTCAGCACGATCAAGCGCACCGATATGCGACGCACACTGGCCATTGATGCCGACGTCGCGGCAGGGGTCCTGGTTAACGACATCGTGAGCGAACTGAAGGCCGAAGTGCCGTCGCTGGGCGTTGATCCCCGTGTCAGCTGGTCGTTCCGGGGCAGCACCGAAGACCAGCAGGAAGACATGGACTTTCTTGCGCGCGCAATGCTCATGGCCCTTGCCATCATGGCCATCATCCTCGTCACGCAGTTCAACAGCATTTACCAGGCCGGACTGATCCTGACGGCGGTTCTGTTTTCCACGGGCGGCGTCCTGCTCGGCCACCTGCTCATGGGCAAGCCGTTTGGCGTCATCATGAGCAGCGTGGGCGTCATCACTCTGGCCGGCATCGTAGTTAATAACAACATCGTCTTTATCGATACCTACAATGTGCTTCGCAGCCGCGGCGATCAGCCATTCGACGCAATTCTCCGAACCTGCGCTATCCGTCTGCGGCCCGTGCTGCTCACAACGGTAACGACCATTGTCGGCCTGATGCCCATGGTTCTCGGCGTCAATATCAATCTGATCGATCGCGACGTATCGATCGGGGCTCCCAGCTCGCAGTGGTGGACCCAACTCGCGTCGTCCGTCGCGGGCGGCCTCGCCTTTGCCACGCTTCTGACCCTGCTGCTGACGCCAAGTCTGCTGATGGTCCAGGCCAACGTGATACGCCGCTGGCGAGAGCGGCGCTCGCTGCAGCCCAACCCGCCGGCATCGTCAACGACCTGAGCGCCGCTGCGGGTGAAACTAAACGGCAAATAATCAATCCAAATTGCTGTCTCGTGCATCTAAGAGTCAAGAAGAGGCGATTTTGCGACTTCGACGAGCGTAACTCTTTGATTTTTCAATGGGTGCCTTCACTCCAGCAAAACTGTGAAGTCCCGGGTTGCGTTATACCGAACTAGTGTTATACTTCACTACAACACTATATAAGACGGTCTGGGGATCATGAAAGCCACGACATCGATCATCGCGACACTGACACTCGCTGCATCTGCCGCCCTGCTGGCCGCTTGCGGCTCGGGCGAGGCCAGTGTGACGGACGCAGAAACCATTCAGGCGGCAACCCCGGTACCGGTCGAGGTCGCGCAGCCGTATCGCACCGACATCTTTGCCAAGTACGCCGCTACCGCGACCATTGCCTCCGATGCCGATGCGCCGGTCGTCGCCCGCGTGCCGGGCGAGGTTGTCGAGCTCCTGGTCGAGGAAGGTGATCTCGTCGTTGCGGGCCAGGTACTGGCGCGCCTTGACGGCGAACGTTTGCGGCTCGAAATGCTCGCGGCCAAGGCCAACCTGGACCGCGCGCGTACAGAATACGAGCGGAACATCGATCTGAACGAACGTGGCCTGATCAGTGCGACGATGTTCGACAGCCTGCAGTACGACCTGGAAGCACTCGAGGCGCTGTACGAACTCAAGAAGCTGACGTACGACTACTCGAAGATCCGCGCACCGATTAACGGCATCGTTGCCGCGCGTGAAATCAAGCCCGGACAGAACCTCAACATTAACGACGTTGCCTTTCGTATCACCGATACCAAGGAGCTGCTGGCCTACCTGCAGATTCCGCAGTCCGAACTTTCGAAGTTTGCCGTTGGCCACACGGCCGACATCGAGGTTGCATCGATGCCTGGCATGCTTTTCCCGGCGACGATCGAGCGCATCAGCCCGACGATTGATACGCGTAACGGAACCTTCCGTGCGACGGCTATTATCGACAACGCTGGCGGGGAGTTGGCTCCCGGTATGTTCGCGCGCTTCACGATTTCCTATGAGCAGCACAAGAACGCGCTTGTAATACCGGCCGCAGCACTGCTTGCCGAGGACGAAGAAAACACGGTGTATGTCGTGAGTGATGGTAAAGTCACGCGGCGTGCGATCCAGGTCGGCATCGAGGCTGACGGCAATGTCGAAATTCTCGACGGTTTGAGCGAGGACGAAGTCATCGTCGTTGTTGGTCACTCGGGCTTGCGCACCGGCAGCAAGGTTCTCGCAAGCAACAAAACCCAGGACCGTTACACGGGCTGACGCGCACCGCGCTCACAGCGCCGCTCGTCTGGCGCAATGCATAAGGGAGGATTCATGAGGCTGCATCGCACTAGCTTGGCGGCGTTTGCGTGTGTCTTGCTGCTGAGCGCTTGCCAGCAAGGCAACGAAGAAGAAAAAACCGAAGAGGAAGAAACTCCGCCAATTCCTGTTGAAACAAGCAATCCTGTGCGCGGCGACGTGCTTGCTATCTATTCCGGCACGGCACCGATCGAAGCATTTGCCGAAGCCGATGTCATTGCCAAAGTCGAAGGTGAGGTTCGCGAAGTTCTCGTCGAGGAGGGAGACGATGTCAGCTCAGGCCAGGTCATTGCCCGACTCGACGGCGACCGCCTGCGTCTCGAACTTAGCGAGTCAGGCGCGCGCTTGCGCAAGATGGAGCGCGATTATGAGCGCAACAAGGACCTGCGCGGCAAGGGCCTGTTGTCCGAGGGCGACTTCGAGAAACTCCAATACGATCTTGAAGCCCTGAAGGCATCTTATAACCTGGCCAGCCTGGAACTGGACTACACGCAGATTCGCGCACCGATTGACGGCGTTATCTCGGAACGGTACATCAAGCTGGGCAATACCATCAGCGTTGGTGATCCGGTCTACCGCGTGACCAATTTCGACCCCCTGGTTGCCTATCTGCACGTACCTGAGCGCGAGTATCGGCGAATCGAACCGGGCCAGCCCGTCGGTCTCGACGTCGATGCGCTGGACGGTCCGCCCATTATCGCCGCGGTGACTCGCGTGAGCCCCGTGGTCGACCCGGCCACGGGCACCTTCAAGATTACGATCGAGATTAGCGACGAGCAGCGCCGCATCAAGCCCGGCATGTTTGCCCGCATTGGCGTCGTCTACGACACACACGTCAATGCATTGCAGGTGCCGCGCAGTGCGCTGGTTGAGGATCTCGGTGAAACCAGCGTATTCATCGTCGAAGACAATGTTGCTGTCCGTCGCGCCGTGGAAATCGGCATCAGCGATCGGGGCATGGTCGAAATCACCAGCGGCCTGAACGACGATGACGAAGTCATCACCGTAGGCCAGGTGGGCCTCCAGCCGGATTCGCGCGTAGAGGTCATCAATGATGCCGAGACCAGCGTCGCAGACGCTAAGCCGGCCGCAGGCGATACAGCAGAGGAAGGCAGCAATGCGACGACTGATTGAAATCGCCACGCATCGCCGCGTCACCATCATGATGTTCACGGTGGCGATCGCGTTGTTCGGGTCCGTGTCTCTGTCGCGGCTCGACCTGAACCTCCTCCCCGATATCTCCTACCCGACCCTGACGATACGCACCGAGTTGACCGGCGCAGCCCCGGTCGAGGTAGAGAACCTGCTGACGAAGCCCATCGAGGAATCTGTGGGCGTTATTCGCAATGTGCGCCTGGTACGCTCCGTATCGCGATCGGGGCAGTCCGACGTCACCCTTGAGTTCCTGTGGGGCACCGACATGGACGTTGCCGCGGTCGAGGTTCGCGAGAAGCTGGACATCCTGCTACTCCCGTTGGAGGCGGCGCGTCCCCTGCTGCTGCGCTTCGATCCCTCGAGTGAACCGATGATGCGTCTTGCGCTTCGCTATGACGAGGGCTCACTTTCGATTGCCGAACTCAAGGCGCTCCGCCGCCTGGCCGAGGACCGGATCAAGAACACGCTGGAAGCTGTTGAAGGCACCGCGGCGGTCAAGGTAAGCGGCGGGCTCGAGGACGAAATCCAGGTTCGCGTCGACCAGCAGCGCTTGTCGCAGCTCGGTATCAGTATTGAGGAAATCGCCAGCCGCATCCGGGCCGAAAACGTCAACCTGTCCGGAGGCCGCCTGGAAGAAGGCGACCAGCGCTTCCTCGTGCGCACGCTGAACGAGTTTCAATCGGTCGATGAATTCCGCGATGCGATCGTTGCCTACGTATCCGACCAACCTGTGTACCTGCGCGACGTCGCAACCGTCGAGCGCGGTTACAAGGAACGCGAGGCAATAACGCGCGTTGACGGGCTTGAGTCGGTCGAGCTGGCCGTTTACAAGGAAGGCGATGCCAATACCGTGCAAGTTGCCGATCGTATGCAGCGAAGGCTCCAGTCCTTACGCGACGAACTTGCCGGCGACAAGATTGAACTGACGACGATCTACGACCAGTCACGCTTCATTTCGTCGGCAGTCGATGACGTCAAGGCAGCTGCCGTGATCGGCGGCCTGATCGCTGTCATCGTGCTGTTCGGGTTCCTGCAGGACGCGCGCGCGACGACGATCGTGGGTGTCGCCATTCCCGTTTCCGTCATCGGTACGTTCCTGCTCATGTACCTCAACGGTGTGTCGCTGAATATCATGTCGCTGGGCGGCATTGCGCTGGCGGTCGGCATGCTCGTCGATAACTCAATCGTCGTACTCGAGAACATCGTGCGCAAGAAAGAACAGGGCCAGGGTGTCGCGGAAGCGGCAACGAACGGGACGGCCGAGGTCGCCTCGGCTGTATTCGCGGCAACCCTGACGACAATCGCAGTGTTCTTCCCGATGGTGTTCATATCCGGCATCGCCGGCCAGCTGTTCGGGGATCAGGCGTTAACCGTGACCTTCGCACTCGTGTTCTCGCTTATCGTTGCACTTACCCTTATTCCGATGCTGTCGGCCCTGAGCATGGGCAGTCGCTACGGCTACGAGAACGTTCAGCCGAGCGAGGGATGGCAGCCAAAGAACGGGTTCCTGCGGGTCATCAAACGCATTCTCGGTTTCATCGGCTGGCTGTTTAACACCATCGTCGTTTGGACCATACGCATCTTCCGTTTCCTGTTCCGCTGGACGGGCAAAGCACTGCGTGTTTTGCTCACGCCCGTCACCTGGATCTTCCAGTCGCTGTACCGGGCCGCCGCAGCTGTCTACCCATCGATGTTGCGCTGGTCGCTCAGCCATCGCGGTACAGTAATTGTCACGGCTGTCGCGATCTTTATCGCAACCATGTCCCTGGTTCCAAGGCTGGGCACCGAGTTGATTCCGCAACTCTCCCAGGGAGAATTCAATGTTGACCTGCGCTTGCCACCGGGCGCGCCGCTCGAAGAAACCGATCGTGCAATCCAGGCGGCACAAAGCGCGACCGACAGTATCGACTCGATCGTGCTCAACTACTCGGTTGCCGGAACCGGCAACCGCCTGGATGCCAATCCGGTTGATGCCGGAGACAATACGGGAACACTGAGTGTGTCGCTGGCGCCGGGCTCCGGCCGTGCCGAGGAGGAAGCGGCGATGGACGCGATGCGCACGGAGCTATCGCGCCTGCCTGGCGTTCAATACGAATTCTCGCGGCCGTCGCTGATGTCCTTCGCCAGCCCCATGTCGGTCGAGATCTCGGGATACGACCTCGAGCAAATATCCCGCGCGGCGCGCGATATCGAAGCAGCGCTGGCCGCCTCCGATCGCTTCGCCGATATCCGCTCTACCGTTGAGCGCGGTATTCCTGAAATCCAGATAATTTTCGATCAGGAGCGCGCCGCCAAACTGGGGCTCGCTGTCAGGAGCATAGCCGACCGCGTCGTCGCCAACGTTCGCGGCGAACTGGCCACCCGGTATACGTGGCGGGACAAGAAGATCGACGTGCTCGTGCGCAGCGTCGACACGCGCGAGTCGAGCGTCGCTGAAATTCGATCGCTGATCGTGAACCCCGCATCGGACCGCCCGGTCACCCTGGATGCCGTCGCCGAGGTCGTGATTTCGGAAGGCCCGGCGGAGATTCGCCGTGTGGCACAGCAGAGAGTCGCGATCATTGAAACGAACATTGCCTACGGCGATCTCGGCGCCGCTGCCCTGGAAGCACAGTCAATTCTTGCCGGCGTGCCGTTGCCAGCGGGCGTCACCGCGCTCGTGTCAGGCCAGAGCGAAGAAATGACGGAGTCTTTTCAGTCGATGCAATTCGCCCTGGCACTGGCTGTGTTCCTGGTCTACCTGGTCATGGCGTCCCAGTTTGAGTCGCTCATACACCCGTTCGTCATTCTGTTCACGATTCCGCTGGCGCTCGTTGGTGCCGTTCTCGCATTGTTCGTCACCGGTACGACCATCAACATCGTGGCACTCATCGGCGTCATCATGCTCGCCGGTATTGTGGTCAACAATGCGATCGTTCTGGTCGACCTGGTCAATCAGCTGCGCGCCCAGGGCGCGGCGAAAATCGACGCCATCATGGAGGCGGGCTCGGCCAGGCTGCGTCCGATCCTGATGACATCCCTGACCACGGCGCTGGGGCTCATGCCCATGGCAATCGGCTTTGGCGAGGGCTCGGAGGTCAGGTCGCCGATGGCGATTACCGTCATTGGCGGGTTGCTGGTATCGACCCTCCTGACGCTGGTCGTGATCCCGGTTGTCTACTCATTGCTCGACCGCAAACGTGAACCGCTTGCCGGTTCCATGGTCGCCGAGGAGTCGCGCGTATGAAACACACCGAACTCGCTCTCGGGCGGCCTGTCACGACCGTCGTCGTCTTCGTCGCCCTCGCGCTCGTAGGTCTCATCGCATCACGACTGCTGCCACTTGAGAAATTTCCGGACATCGAGTGGCCCGGGATCTACGTCGAAATACCTTATGAAGGGTCCACGCCCGAGGAAGTCGAGCGACTCATCACGAGACCCATTGAAGAAGCCCTGGCGACACTCTCCGGCCTGAAGCGCATGCGCTCCTGGTCCAATGAGAACCGGGCGCAAGTGCAACTCGAGTTCGACTTTGAACAGAGCATGGGCGCAAAGGGTATCGAGGCCCGCGCCAAGATTGACTCCATTCGGCACACGCTCCCGGATGACGTCAGGCGCGTGTTCGTGTTTACGGGATCGCTCGGCGACCAGCCGGTGCTGCAGCTGCGAATCTCGAGCGAGCGCGATCTCGCCGACAGCTACGATTTACTCGACCGGCTGTTGAAGCGCCGCCTGGAGCGAATCGACGGTGTTTCGCGCGTGCAATTGCACGGGGTCGACCCGCGAGAGATCCGCATCTTGTTGCACGCCAATGCGCTCGCCGCCCATGGCATTGACGTTGCCGAACTGCGCGACCTCCTCATCAGCAGCAATTTCGCCGTGAGCGCCGGCAAGGTGACGGCCGGCGACCAGCGCCTGAGTGTGCGTCCCAGCGGCGAGTTTCAGTCGGTCGAACAAATTCGAGACCTGGTCATTAGTCCGGAGGGCTTGCGGCTCGATGACATTGCCGATGTCGATCTCATTACCCCGGAGCGCAACTACGGCCGGCACCTGGATCGCAGCTACGCGATTGGCGTCGAGGTCAGCAAGACCACAGGCGCCAACCTGGTGACCGTTACCGACGCCGTTATTGCGGAGGTGGAAGAGATCGGCAAGCTGCCGCAGATGCGTGGCATCAATATTTTTCCGCTCGATAACCAGGGCGAGAGCGTCCGGGGGTCCCTGACCGATCTGATGAATGCAGGGCTGGTGGGAGGACTGCTCGCCATCGTCGTGCTCTACCTGTTCCTGCGCCAGGTCTCGACAACGCTCATCGTCACCGCGTCGGTACCCTTCTCGCTCCTGATCACGCTGGGCGCGATGTACTTCGCCGGCCTGTCATTGAATATCCTGTCGATGATGGGACTGATGCTGGCCGTCGGCATGCTGGTCGATAATGCGGTCGTCGTTACGGAGAGCATCTTCCGCTACCGGCTGGCCGACAACAGTCAGCCGTTCAAGGCAACGCTGAGCGGCGTCCGCGAAGTTGGCATCGCTGTGATCGCCGGCACCGCGACGACCATCATTGTTTTCGCACCCATGATCGTCGGTGAGCGGTCGGACATCATGGTATTCCTCTCACACGTCGCAATCACGATTATCGTGGCACTGACCGCTTCACTGCTGATCGCGCAGACCCTCGTGCCGATGCTTGCCGCTCGCCTGCCGGTCCCTCCCAAACCCAAGAAGGGCGCGATGATCGCGCGACTGACCCGACGTTACGAGAGGGCTCTGAAGTGGGTTGTCAGGCACCCGCGCTGGTCCGGAGTCGGAATAGTCCTCGTGTGTATTCTCGGAATGATGCCGCTACCTCCACCGCTTGGTCTGGATCTAGTGAAGTTCGACATGTGGCCACAGGACGCGACCCGGCGCCTGCAGATGCCCTATCACATCGAGGGCCAGCACTCGATCGAGACCGTCGAAGCGACGGTCGACAGAATCGAGGAGTACCTGTTCTCCCGCCAGGAAGAATTCAATATCGAGTCCGTGTACTCCTACTATCAGCAGGACTTCGCCGTATCGACACTGCTGCTGACCGAAGACGAGGACGCCACGCTCTCGACCCGGGAAGTGATCGAGAGAATCGAAGCCGACCTGCCGCTTATCGCCATTGGCAGCCCGAGTTTCGACTGGGAGCAACAAGGTGGTGGCGAAGGTTTCAGCTTGCAGATTTCCGGTGATTCGACCGAGGTGCTGAATGGCCTGGGCAACGAAGTTGTGCGCGTACTGAGATCCGTGGAAGGACTGAAGGACCTGCGCACCGATGCCGAATCCGGCGAGCAGGAGATTCGCGTCTCGATAGACCGCGATCGTGCCGCGGCACAGGGGCTCACGGCACAGGATATCGCCCAGATGATCAGCATCGCGATGCGCGGCGAAAACCTGCGCGAATTCCGCGGCGAGTTTGGTGAGGTCGCCGTACATCTTGCCTTTCGCGAGAACGACCGTCAGAGCGTCGAGCAGCTGAACGATCTGCCACTGTTTACACCGGATGGCCGCCGTGTCTCGCTCGGCAGCGTCGCGAACCTGTCGATGGGGCGCTCCCCGGAGACCATCCAGCGCACGGACCGGCAGACCTCTGTCATGGTGACGGCATCCATGGAAGGCGAGTTTACGATGGATGACGTTCGCGAGCCGGTGCAGAACCTCATGGACCAGTTCGAACTGCCGCCAGGCTACGCGTGGAAGTTCGGGCGTGGTTTCGAGCGCAACGATGAGACGCAGGCAACAATGATCACGAACATGCTGCTCGGGGTAGCCTGTATCTTCCTCGTCATGGCCGCACTGTTCGAGTCGCTGGTGCTGCCGTTCTCGATCATTCTCGGCTCAATCGTATTTTCGATCTTCGGCGTGTTCCTGTTTTTTGCCGCGACCGGTACGACGTTCTCATTCATGGCGATGATCGGCATCATGATTTTGATAGGTGTTGTCGTGAACAACGGCATTGTCCTCGTCGATCACATAAACAATCTCAGAATCGAGGGTGTGCCGAGGGGCGAGGCGATCGTGACCGCAGGAAGAGATCGCCTGCGTCCGATTCTCATGACTGTCGCAACGACGATTGTCGGGCTGACGCCGCTCGCCGTGGGCAATACGCAGGTCGGGGGTGATGGTCCTCCGTATTACCCGATGGCAAGGGCGATCATCGGCGGGCTGGCGTTCTCGACGCTTGTATCCCTGCTCGTCGTGCCTGCCCTGTATCTCTACTTCGACAACCTGGCGGCCTGGGGCCGCAAAGTCATGCGGATGGCGAAGAGCCCGAAGAGCAGCAATAAACCGAAAGAACCGCCGCCCGAGTCGACGACAACGATGGTGTCGCCCCCGTAGACAGCATCTCGAGTCGAGTCCTCCAGCGGAATGATTGACAGCTCGGAGGTATCCTCCGGCCCTATGCTGGTGAGATAGGTCCCGTCATAGGCGTCAAACAGTTCGATCAGCAGGTCGTAGTTACCTGTCGGGTAACCGGACACGAGTTCGGTTTCGACGATGTAGTCGTCGTCGCTCGTGCTGCCAAACAAGGTGAAATCATCAGTCGCCGCGTATTCCTCCCAGGGCCCTAGCTCATAACTCAGGTAGAGCACGGCGTAGACATCGGCCACGGCGTAGGTCGTGTCAGCGTCAAACAGGAGATCGATGCCGGCGAAGTAGCCATCCCGATCATGATCGGCAAACAGCTGCAGATCCACATCGTAGAACCAGAAGTTGGGGTCCCCGGACTGGGTAACGACGCCACCGGACTTGAGCTGTGCCGAACGCCTGTCCTTCTTGCTTCGGGGTCCGTCTGTCCTCAGCGGCGCGTACTCATCGAAGGTCGCATTGTCGGTACCGACACTGCCGCGCGGAATATCCGTTCCTTGCGACGTCATGCTCTGCCGGGGCTCGACGGTCGTTTCCGCCATGCCGGCACTCGCCAGCAGGAGCAGAACTATTGATAAAGTTGTGCGGGTCACGTTTTTCATAACGACGTCCTCTCGTTGCTTACAGTGTCATTTGGCACCCATCACACTGAATCGACGCTGAACCTTGTGGGCTTGCACGCAAATGCATGCGACCATGTTCAGCTCGCATTCACATTACGGACAAGACCCACCGATGGCGGCGACAATCGACCCCGAAAACGTGCCGAGGGCCGCCGCCTGGCTGTTACTGGGTGTTGCCGGCGGGCTTGGTCTGGACCTCTGCGCCAAGGAGATTCTCGCAACCTATTCGCTTGTGCAGTTCATTTTGCTGCGCAGTCTTATTGCTATCGCCATCATGTTGTCTATTGCGCCACAGTTCGGTGGTTTGCGGGCGTTACACACCCGGGAAGTCGGCTGGCACGTGTTGCGGTCGGTGTTCGCGATTGGCGCGATGTTCGGCTTTTTCTACGGACTGGCTCGAATGCCGCTCGTGGATGCGCTGACCCTGGGTTACACGGCGCCGCTCATCATGACCGCCCTGTCCGCCGTCTTTCTCGGAGACGAAATCGGCTGGCGCCGATGGCTCGCCGTTGGCCTGGGCTTCATTGGCGTGCTCGTCATGTTGCGGCCGGGGCGCGGGGAATTCTCGTTTGCCGCGATAGCTGTTCTGATTGCCGCTTTCTGTTACGCCTGCCAGGCGATCACTGCCCGGCGGCTCGGTCGAACCGAGTCCACGTTTTCCCTGGCCTTCTACGTTGTCGTCGGCCCGCTAATAGTGGCGGTCGCCCTGTACGATACCGACACCTGGCTGTCTCCGGATGTCAGCGGCTGGGCTCTCATCCTGGGCGCAGCTGTGTGCTCGCTTTTTGCCTGGGTTGGATTCGTCAACGGCTATCGTGCCGTGTCGCCCGCGATACTCGCACCCCTCGAGTACCTCGCCCTGGTGGCGGGCGCCATTGCGGGCTTCCTGATCTGGGACGAGGTACCCGACCGGTGGGTCGTAGTGGGTGCCATTGTCATCATGGCTTCAGGGGTCTTCGTTGTGTATCGCAGCAGCCTTCAGAATGTCGACGTTCGCGAATGACTGGCGCAAAAAAAAACGGGCCGTCGGGCCCGTTTTCCGTATCTTGATGTTGTGCCTCAGACGTCGCCAGCGACCAGTCCCGCAATCTGCGCCGGCGTAACGTTCAACGCGGCAACCACATTATTGAAGAAATCGACTTCGAGCCCACTCACCGTTGAGTCACTTCGAAATACCTCGGTGAGCGCCTGGACGACTTCCGCGCGATGCGCATCGCTCAATTTTTTCTGAACGCCGCGCAAATACTTCACCAGCGTTGCCTCGGCGTAGAGCTCTTCGCGCGCCGCGACGCGAACGTCGGCAGAACTGAATTCCTTGCCAGTGTGGTTCTTGAGAATAGCCTGGATTTTTTCAACCTCGACATGCTGGATACTCACGTCCGCATCGGCAGCGCGCGCCAAGGTCATCAGCAGGGTTTCTTCGAACAGATCGTTCTCATGCTCCGCGCTAACTTCGGAGCCACCGAACAATTTGAGTACGTAATTGAGATCTGCAATTGCCATTTTCTACTCTCTTATATTTTATTGCGGGCTGCATCCCGAGGCAGGCCGTCAATAATAACCCACAAAATGCGTCGAATTGAAGGCTTATTTATTACTTAAGTATTCGCTTGGAATTTGTTGATTTACAAGACATACTGGTTTCGGGCAAACAAACAAAAGGAGGTGATCCATGTCTCGTGGGATAACAAAGGTATCTGAAAAACCTGTGGGTCTGACGCGAAAGATGGAGCACCGCTACTCGCTTCGCTAGTCCTCCTTTTCAGGTATTTGATTCCACGGAAGGCCGCCGACAGGCGGCCTTCTTTGTTCATGCGGCCAGAATCTGCCGCAATTCGGCAAGCAATTCGTCCAGTTCTTCGCGGCTGTTGTAATGCACCGGCCCAACGCGCACAGCGCCGCCCGACTCGTAGATGCCGAGGGTCCTGGCGACTTCCACGGCGTAGTTGTGACCGCTCCAGACAAAGATATTCTGCCGGCCGAGCCACTCTGCAATGCGGGCAGGCGAATGACTCGAATGTGTGAATGCAACCGTGGGTACGCGACGATCCATGGCGTCGGCGGCCGTAATTCCCAGCACCCTCACGCCATCAAGGCCGTGTAGCCCGTCGATCAAATGTTCAGTGAGCGACTTCTCGTAGTCGAACAACAGCTCCATCGCCGCGACCAGTGCCGCTCGCCCGCCTTCGGCCCCGGTCATCGATGTGCCGATCCATTCGAAATAGTCGACGGCCGCCTTGATGCCCGCAAAACCTTCATGACTTTGCGTACCGGTCTCGAAGCAGCCGGGTACGTCTTTCGGCGCGGGCCTGACCTTGTAGGGTTCGAGTCGCTCGAGCACATCGAGCCGCCCCCACAACACACCCTGGTGCGGTCCGAAGAACTTGTAGGGCGAACACACGAGGAAGTCACAGCCGATCGCCTGTACATCCGTCGCGACATGCGGCAGCGACTGGACTGCATCGATATAAGTAAGCACGCCGGCCGCCCGCGCTCGCGCGCAGATTGACGTGACGTCGTTCAGGGTACCGGTCAGGTTGCTGGCGCCGCCCACGCAGATGAGCCGCGTTCGATCGGTCAGCAATTCGTCCAGGTCGTTCAGATCGAATTCAAAGGTCTCAGGGCTGAAAGGCAGCCACCGGACGTTGAGGTCGAGGTCCTTCGCCATCAGCACCCAGGGCCAGACGTTGGCATCGTGATCCATGCGGGACAGGATGATTTCGTCACCCGACTGGAACAGCCTCCCGATCGAGCGTGACAGGTGCATCGTGATCGTCGTCATGTTCTGGCCGAAGACGATCTCCCGGGCCGATGGCGCGTTGAGAAGGTTTGCCATCGCCTCACGTGCGGATTCGACAACCTCATCAGCGGCGGCCGACGACGGAAAGCAGCCACCGAGATTTGCGTTGCTCTGCAGCAGGCAGTCGGACATGGCCGCAACGACACCACCCGGCACCTGGGTTCCGGCCGGGTTGTCGAGGTAGATACGGCGTCGACCGTTATCCTGAATCGCGAGCGCCGGAAACTGCGCTCGCACGGCGTCGAGGTCAAAGGACATGGGCTATTCCTGTGGTTTACCGCCCCACTTCTCACGGTGCGCATCTTCGGCGCGCTGACGAACTTTTGCGTGCCGGCGTGTCAGCAACAGAGAATTGGGGTCGCATACTTCGGCTTTGATGATGCCAAGGTCACTGGCAGCATCGAACAGACTGGGATACCAGCGTTCCCAGTTCGGCAGTCGGGCCTCGACTTTGTCGCGAAGTGTCATGGGCGCAATGTAACCGAGGGCTCACGCCAAGACAATGAACTGGTACTAATCCTCGAGCATACTCAGTGAGAACATCGCTACCCCGAGAACCAGGGCGCCGGTCACGATGAGTTGCAGCGACGGCAGGCTCCCTTCCAGAGACGGCACCAGGTCTCCCGGCATACTCAACAACAACTCGTAAACGCCGGTCACAAGCGCCGCCATCGGCCTGAACGCTATAAGGAGGCCAATGCCCACTGCGACGGGCAGCGTAATTCGCCGAAGCCACAACTTGCGCCGGACGCGCCGCACAATCTGGTTGCTGAACCCGTTATCCGCTATCGGTGCCGACTCGAACATCGACTCGAGTAAGCGATCCTGTTCGTCTTTCATTCGCTCAGCCATGTTGATGATCTTTGATATCAAAACTTGTCCTGATCTTTTCTTTACCACGAAATATTACAGATTTCACGCTGCCAACCGGCATGGACGTCGCTTCACTGATCTCGCGATGCGACAAGCCGCAGGCATAAGACATAACCATGATCGCGCGCTCCTCTTCCGACAACACGGCGAGAAACTTGTCCAGATCGGTGACTTCGTCGGCCTGCACGGCATACGTACGAGACTCCGCCTCTGATACATGCCCAACCTGCTCCAGTATTTCGGCATAGCGCTTCGATTTGCGCTTCGACTGCAGGAACGTCGTGTAGGCGATCTTCAGCAACCAGCCAATGAACGTGCCGCTGCCCGAGTAAGTGTGCAGCTTGTCCCAGGCCCGCATAAAACAGTCCTGTGCAAGATCATCCGCGGCGCTCATGTCACCGCTCAGCTTGCGCAGGAAATTGCGCACGTGAGATTGGTGGCGGCGAATGAGCTCGCCAAAGGCACGCGTATCCTGGACGGCCACAATCCTCGCGACGAGCTCATGATCTTCACCCCAGGTCAAGACAGCGAATCCTCAGTCGTCTCGCTTGGCGAACTTGTGAAGAATCAGGTAGGCGATGCCAATTACGCATGGAAATGCGGAGATGCCGAGTAATGGCCCGGTCGCATCTTCCTCGGGAATTGCAAAACTAAACATCGCGATACCGATTGCAACGGCGATCCAGATGACACCAAGCCGGAGATCCCGGTCTTTGGGCGCCTTCGGGTGCCCGAGCCGATCAATCAGTTCCGGGCTCAACTCGTGGCCCTTATCGAGGGCGACACGAATCGTGTCCTGCATGTCCCTGCGGCCGCGCGCACGCAGCCAGAAAAATACTCCCAACAAAATCGTCGGTGCGATTACGCCCGCGAATCCAATCCATTCACCTGTCACTGTCTTTTCTCCCGTTAAGCATTATCTGCATCAGCAGTCTTCACCCGTAAGATGCCCGTCGATGAGCTTTTGGATGCAGCTATTTAAGTTGTTGTTTTTATTGATTTTAGTGTAGCACGTGGTCGCCGTTTAGACCCAAAACCCCGAAGCCGCCGTTAACAACGGGCATGGTTTCAATATCCCGACTACGCGATCCACGCTACTACCAGGTCGCCGTACTGGCCACCCTGCTGGGCATCGGCGTGCTGGCACTCGACTTCGGCATTCATTGGCAAAATGCCGTCGCGATCCTGCTCACGGCGCAGGCGGTGCAGTATCTCGGCACCCGCCTCGCGGGCCTGCCTCGCTTCGATCCTCTGAGCGCGCTGATTACGTCGCTGTCCCTGACTCTGTTGCTGCGTACCGAATTGCCATTGCTGGCCGTTGCAGCCGCTATGATCGCCATTGGCAGCAAGTTCCTGCTGCGGGTCCGGGGAAAGCACGTGTTCAACCCGGCCAATGTCGCCCTGGTTACGCTCATGCTGCTGAGCGACCGGGCGTGGGTGTCGTCAGGCCAGTGGGGCAGCGCAGCGATCGGCGCGTTCGGCCTCGCCTGCCTGGGCTTCCTCGTACTAACGCGTGCGAAACGCGCCGAAACGACCATTGCATTCCTCATCGGCTACGCCGCGTTGTTATTCGGACGCGCATTGTGGCTTGGTGATCCGCTGTCGATCCCTGTGCACCAGCTGCAAAACGGCGCGCTGCTGATCTTCGCGTTCTTCATGATTTCCGACCCGAAAACGACGCCGAACGCTGCGCGGGGTCGAGTCGCTTACGCCCTGCTCGTCGCTACCGTGGCGTTCACTATCCAGTTCATTTTTTACCAACCGAACGGGCCGATACTCGCGCTGATTCTCTGCGCACCGCTCGTGCCCGTGATCGATGCCTTACTGCAAGGAACGCATTACCGGTGGGAAAAGCCCGACGCGCATTCGAGCGCTCACCCTAAAGGAGTTTAGACATGAAATACCTGATTACCCTGGTCACGGCCCTCGCGACCGTGATGGTCACGACGACGGCCCAGGCCTTCTGCGGCTTCTACGTTGCCAAAGCCGATACCAGCCTCTTCAATCGCGCGTCCCAGGTCGTGCTCGTCCGTGACGACGACCGGACTGTCATCACCATGGCGAATGACTTCGAGGGCGAGGTTGAGGATTTCGCTGTCGTGATTCCCGTGCCGACCCGGATCGAGCGTGAACAGATCAACGTCGGCGACCGCGCTGTCATTCAGCATCTCGACGCCTACACGTCACCCCGTCTCGTCGAGTATCACGACGGCAACCCTTGTCATCGCTATGAACTCGAGGAACGCATGAAGAGCGATGCCGACCTGCCGGCGGCAGCCGCGCAGTTGCGGCGTTCCGCGAAATCGCAGGGCGTCACGATCGAGGCCAGCTACACGGTCGGCGAGTACGACATCCTTATCCTGTCGGCCAAGGAAAGCAGCGGTCTGATTCGCTGGCTGAACGACAATGACTACAAGCTACCGCGCGGCGCAAAACGTGTCGTCGACAGTTATCTCGGACAGGGCATGCGCTTCTTCGTTGCCAAGGTCAATGTCGAAGAGCAGTCAAAGCTCGGCTATCAATACCTGAGGCCTCTCCAGGTTGCCTACGAGAGCAACAAGTTCATGTTACCGATCCGGCTCGGCACCCTGAATGCCAAAGGCAAACAGGAATTGTACGTGTACGCGCTGACGCGCACCGGCCGCGTTGAGACGACGAATTACCGCACGGTCAAGTTGCCAACCAATGTCGAGGTTCCCGAATTTGTCGAAGGCGAATTCGCCGACTTCTACCGCGACATGTTTGCGCGCCAGACCGAGAAGGAAAACGGACGCGCCGTATTCCTTGAGTATGCATGGGATATGGCCTGGTGCGACCCCTGCGCCGCCGATCCGCTGAGCAGCAAGGAGCTGCGCAAGCTGGGTGTGTTCTGGATCGATGAGCGCGACGCCCGGGACAAGCGCAGCATCGTGCCGCAGGCACAAAATGTCTTTGTCACCCGTCTCCACGTGAGCTACGACGCCGAGCATTTCCCCGAGGACCTGATGTTCCAGGAAACCGGCGACCGCCAGAATTACCAGGGGCGCTATGTTATTCGTCACCCGTGGAAAGGCGAAGCGAGCTGTGACATCACACAGTACGAAGCGTCCGTACGCGAACGCCAGGAGCGCGAGGCACAGCTTCTCGCCAGCATGACCGGCTGGGATATCGGCGATATCAGGAAGAAGATACCGTTTGCCGGCGGCATTCAGCCCGCCAACGAAAACGAGCCCTGGTGGAAGCGAATCTGGAACTAGGCCCTCGTGTCCTATCTGCCGGGTTCGCCGATGGGCAAGATCGTTATGACGTCGAAGCCGATCGCATGACCGGCGTCGATGGCGACCACCGTGTCCCGAATCGGCACATCCTTCGCGGCAGCCACGGCAAACGATGCCTCCGGGTTCTCGCCGTGCAGCGCCTGCACATACGGCCGCACGCTGCCGCGACTCATGACCCTCCCATTGACCACGAAAACGCCCTCGGATTCAATCTTTACGGCAATGGTTTCGACGACGTGGGGTCGCGGTTCATGATCGTCCTGCACCGCGATGGGAATCGCCTGTTCCCTGACGAACGTCGCAACGACGATAAAAAAGATCAGCATGATGAAGACCACGTCCAGCATCGGGGACAAATTGATCTCGGCACGGTCTTCGGGAAATACAGCATGGAATCGACTCATCACAAACTCCCGTTGTGAGGATTCCCGCCTGGTTGTTACGCACCGAGCGGTGCGTTGACTCTTATACTAGCACGGACCTAGCGATAACGACTCTGTAGCTTCTGCAACTCATCGCCGCCGGGATGCAGGCCCTCATACGGTAACTGTGACAGCGGCGTATCGATATTGTGCATGAGCTCGTGCATTTCCGCGCGCTCATCATTCACGTACAGCAAGCCCGTCGTGATTTCGCCCGCATTGTAGCGCTCACGCAGGAGCTTGAAGGCCTCCGCGCGACTCGTCGGGTCGTAGGCGCGATCGACCTTGCGCAATACGATGGTGTCGCCGCCATGCAGGTGAATGGGCATCGCATCGCCTTCGGCGTACGACGCCTTGATTTCTTCCGACGGATGGATGTAGTCAATATTGGCAACGTGCTTGTAGAACTCGCGCGTATGCGCGTAGCTCTTGGTCGAGCCCTCATGGTCGTTGAACGTCACGCACGGGCTGATGACATCGACCAGCGAGAAGCCCGAGTGCATGATCGCACCTTTGATCAACGGCACAAGCTGCTCCTTGTCGCCTGAGAAACTCCGCGCAATGTAGGTCGCGCCAAGCGCCAGTGCCGCGCTCGCGGGATCAATGGGTTCCTGCTGGTTAGGAAGGCCTTTCTTTGGCTTGCTGCCGATGTCGGCCGACGCCGAAAACTGCCCCTTGGTCAACCCGTACACGCCGTTGTTTTCAATCAGGTAGCACATGTTGAGATTGCGGCGAATTGCATGCACGAACTGGCCCACGCCAATCGACAGCGAATCACCATCACCACTGACACCAACGTACGTCAGATCCCGATTGGCGGCGTAGGCGCCGGTCGTCACAGATGGCATGCGCCCGTGGACCGAGTTGAATCCGTGTGCCTGGCTGACGAAATAGGCGGGCGTCTTGGACGAACAGCCGATGCCACTCATCTTGGCCAGCATGTGGGGTTCGATATCCAGCTCAAAGACTGCCTGGATCAGGGCGGCCGTTACGGAGTCGTGACCGCAACCCGCGCAAAGCGTCGAGACGACACCCTCGTAGTCGCGCGTCGTCAGGCCGAGTTCATTCTTCGGCAGGCTCGGATGTGCAATTTTTGGCTTGGCGATATAGGTCACTGTCTCTTCCTGGTCAGGCCGCTCGTCCCTTCGAGATTTCTTCGAGCACTCCCCTTACGACAGAGCCCGCGTTGATTGGCATACCATCATAGTGCAACACCGGCACGAGCTTTTTCTGGTCAGCCTCAATATCGTTGATCAACAGCGTCCGGAGCTGTGCGTCGCGATTCTGCTCGACAACGTAGACAACCTCGTGCTGGTCGATGAATTCGCGCACGGCTGCGGTAAACGGAAACGCCTTTACACGGCAGTAGTTCAGACCGACTTTCTGTTTCTCGAGTCGATCAAGCGCCTCTTTGCATGCGCCATCGCAGCTGCCCAGCGTAAGGATCGCCGCCTTGTTGAATTTCGAATACCGAATTTCGGCATCAGGGACCATGGTTCGCGTCGTCTCCCACTTCACCAGCAGACGATCGATGACTTCCTGGTATTCGGCCGAGTCCTCAGTGTAAGCACCGAGTTTCGTATGGCCCGAGCCCCGCGTGAAGTAGGAACCCTTGGGGTGTACGCCGGGCAGGGTGCGATAAGTAATCCCGTCACCATCGACGTCCAGGTAGCGGTAGAACTTCTCCATGCCCTCCAGGTCCTCGGCGCTGTATACCTTGCCGCGGTCCGGCACATACGATTCGTCCCACTCGAGCTCCGGGATCATCCAGTCGTTCATACCGATATCGAGATCAGTCAGCACCATGACCGGAGTTTGCAGGCGCTCGGCAAGATCGAATGCCTGCGGCGACATGTAGAAGCACTCTTCCGGATCCGCCGGGAAAAGCAACACATGCTTGGTGTCACCGTGCGACGCGTAGGCGCAGCTGATCAGATCGCACTGCTGCGTCCGCGTCGGCATACCGGTCGACGGACCGGTGCGTTGAACGTCAAAAATGACCGCTGGAATCTCGGCGTAATAGGCAAAACCGATGAACTCGCTCATCAAGGAGATACCCGGCCCGCTCGTCGGCGTAAACGAGCGTGCGCCGTTCCAGCTGGCGCCAAGCACCATGCCGATTGCGGCCAGCTCGTCTTCTGCCTGGATAATGCAATAGGTGCGCTTGCCGGTTTCCGGGTCGACGCGGTAGCGGCTGCAGAATGTCCTGAACGCGTCCATCAGCGATGTCGACGGCGTAATCGGATACCACGCGCCGACCGTCGCGCCGGCGTACATGCACCCCAGTCCGGCGGCCGTATTGCCATCAATCACAATGTGCCCCTTGGTCGCGTCCATTTTCTCGACGCGCGCCGGCAAGGGACACGGGAAATTCTGCGATGCGTAATTGTAGCCCAGGTGGATGGCTTCCATGTTTGACGCGATCAGGTGCTGCTTCGTTGAGAAAGTCTCTTCAAGCAGGTTCTTTATGATCTCGAGGTCGACATCGAGCAGCGCCGCAATAGCGCCGACATAGGCGATGTTCTTCATGAGGATACGCGCGCGCGCGCCGTCGAAGTGTTCGTTGCACATTCTCGACAGCGGAATGCCGATGATCGTGATGTCGTCGCGATTCAGCAGGCTGCTGCGCGGCCACGTGGAGTCGTAAATGAGGCAGCCGCCCGGCTCTACTTCGGCAAGGTCACGCGCATAGGTCTGCGCGTTCATTGCGACCATGATGTCTACGCGATCGGAACGACAGCTGTAGCCATCACCCGTTACGCGGATCTCATACCAGGTCGGCAGCCCCTGGATATTGGATGGAAAGTAGTTTTTCCCGACAACCGGCACGCCCATGCGAAAAATCGCCTTGCGCAGCAAGCCGTTGGCACTCGCCGAACCGGTGCCGTTAACGGTGCCTATCTTGATGACGACGTCGTTTGTCGATGCCACTGGAACCCTCTACTTCGCCGAGCCGCCTGCTGCAGCCTGTTGCTGCTCGGGTTCTGCTTCATCTGCAGCATATGGAATAAGTATGGTTGACTTCTGCATGTCCCATGCACCTGTCGGACAACGCTCCGCGCAGAGACCGCAATGCACGCAAAGATCTTCGTCCTTGACCATGACGCGCGCCGTATGTGGGAGCGCGTCCGAAACATAAAGCGCCTGCTCCGGGTTCAGCGCCGGAGCCTTGAGTCGTGAGCGAATCTCATCCTCTTCGCCGTTGGGCGTAATCGTGAGACAACTCACCGGACAGATATCGATGCACGCGTCGCACTCGATGCACAGCTTCTCGGTGAACACGGTCTGGATGTCACAGTTGAGACAACGCTCGACTTCTTCAACGACCTGCTCCGCCGTGAAGCCGAGCTCAACCTCGATATCGAGCTTATTGAATCGCTCCTTGAGGTCCACATGCGGCATCAGGCGGCGAACCGCCCCGTCATAATCGTTCGAGTAGCTCCACTCATGCATGCCCATCTTCTGTGAGGACAGGTTCAGGCCCATCGGCAGTCGATCATGAAGATCTTCGTTCTGGCAGTACTTGTGCATCGAGATAGCCGCCTGGTGGCCATGCTCAACGGCCCAGATAATGTTCTTGGGGCCGAACGCAGAATCGCCGCCAAAGAAGATTCCGTCACGCGAACACATCATGGTTGTCTCGTCGACAACCGGGCAGTCCCACTTGTCAAACTCGATGCCGATGTCGCGTTCGATCCAAGGGAAGGCATTGTCCTGACCGATGGCCAGCACAACGTCGTCACAGGGAATAGTCACCTCACCCGTAGACGTGCCACGATCGATGCGGCCGTCCTCATCGATCTTGTATTCCATCAGGTCGAACTTCATGCCAGCCAGCTTCCCGTCCTCGTAGACGAATTCCTTCGGCGAATGATTGACGAGAATCTCGACGTTTTCTTCCTCGGCATCTTCGAGTTCCCAATCGGATGCCTTGAAGAAACCGCGTGGCTTGCGGGCCATGACCTTGACGTCTTCCGCACCCAGCCTGAGGGACGTGCGGCAGCAGTCCATTGCCGTATTGCCGACGCCGATGATCAGGACGCGCTTGCCGATTTCCTTCGTATGCTCGAAGGCCACCGATTCGAGCCAGTCGATGCCGATGTGAATACGATCCGAGTCGTAGCGCCCCGGCAGCTCGAGATTCTTGCCTTTCGGTGCGCCGGTCCCGACGAACACAGCGTCGAAGCCTTCTTCCAGCAGATCCTTCATGCTGTCGATGCGATGCCCGAACCTGAGGTCTACACCCATGTCGAGGATGTAGCCTATTTCCTCATCGAGTACCTTGGGCGGCAGCCGGAAGGCCGGGATATTGGTGCGCATCAGGCCGCCCGTCGTGTCGAGCGCTTCAAATATGGTCACTTCGTAGCCGAGGGGAGCCAGGTCGTTGGCCACGGTCAGCGACGCGCAGCCGGCGCCCAGCAGGGCGACTTTTTTGCCGTTCGTCTTCTCCGCCGCCTTGGGCAAGCGTGCGCTGATGTCGTCGCGGTGGTCCGCGGCGACACGCTTTAGACGGCAGATAGCCACTGGCTTGTCTTCGACGCGTCCGCGGCGGCACGCCGGTTCGCAGGGTCGATCGCAGACGCGCCCGAGGATGCCAGGGAAGACATTCGATTTGCGGTTCTCCATGTACGCATCGCTGAACCGCCCCTGCGCGATCATGCGAATGTACTCGGGAACGTCGGTATGTGCCGGACAGCCCCACTGGCAATCTACGACCTTGTGAAAGTACTCGGGATTAGAGGTATCTGTCGGCTTCATAGGCTGGCGCTAGCATAACCGGATCGACTGGAAAGTAAACAACTGGAAAAAGCCTACCGCGCTCGACCAAAGTCGAGTCGCCGTCCGGCGATACTGCCTGTGAGCTGGCCGTCGCGATAGACGATGTCACCATTGACGATGGTCGTATCGATTGAGGACGAGAACTCGTGCCCCTCAAACGGGGACCAGCCACACTTGTAGAGAACGTTATCTGCACTGACACGGTACGGCCGGGCCGGGTCGACCAGTACCAGGTCCGCAAACCAGCCTTCGCGCACGTAGCCGCGTTCCTGCACGCCGAAAATGTCAGCCGACGCATGGCACGCGCGATCGACAAGTAATTCGATGCTGATCTTTCCCGCAGCAACCAGGTCAAACAGCGTGAGAAGAGCATGCTGCACGAGAGGCAGGCCCGCAGGGGCCTGAAAATAGGTGCCCTGCTTTTCGACGGCCGTGTGCGGCGCATGATCGGTCGCGATGACATCGATGCGGCCGTCATTAAGCGCGGCAAGCAGTGCGTCCCGGTCTTCTCGGCGCTTGATAGCAGGATTGCACTTGATCCTCGAGCCCATCTCATCGTAGCGGGACTCGTCGAACCAGAGGTGATGCACACAGACTTCCGCCGTGATGCGTTTTGCCGAGCGGTGCGCCTTCGAGAACAGCGCCATTTCTTTTGCGGTCGTCAGGTGCAGGACGTGCAACAACGCATCGTGCTTGCGGGCGAGCTCGATGGCGAAACTCGATGACGCATAGCAGGCATCGGCCGAACGGATGTAGGGGTGTTCGGCAAAGGGAACATTGTCGCCGTACTTCTCGCGCGCAGCGTCCTCATTCGCCCAGATCATCGGCGAATCCTCGCAATGCGTGTCGACGATAATGGGCGCGTGTTCGAAAATCTGGTCGAGCGCATCAGGGTCGTCGACCAGCATATCGCCCGTCGACGCGCCCATGAACGCCTTGATGCCGCAGGCTTCGCCAACCTGCAATGCCCGAATCTCTTCAATATTGTTGTTGGTCGCACCCAGGTAAAAGCCGTAGTTGCCGGTGCACCGACCCGCCGCAAGCTCGTATTTCTCCGCCAGCGCCGCTCGTGTCGTTGTGAGTGGCTTGACGTTGGGCATGTCCATGAAGCTGGTGATGCCGCCCGCTGCGGCCGCAGCCGATTCGGTGGCGAGATCGCCCTTCTGCGTCAGCCCTGGCTCCCGGAAGTGCACCTGGTCGTCAATCATGCCGGGCAGCAGGAACTTGCCGGACGCGTCGATCACCGTGGCACGTTCCGGCGCCGCGATATCGCTGTCGATGCGTGCGATACGATCGTCTTCGACCAGCACGTCGACATCCCGAATCTCGCCTTCATTAACGAGTCGCGCGTTGCTGATCAGGAGTCTCTTCACGCACGTATTATGAAAGGGCACGAAGGCGATTACCACCGTAACCATCAATGCGCTTTTCCGGCACTTTGCGGAACTCCGCCGGGTATGCGATAAGGGCCGGATGAACACGAGCGACTACCTCGACCTGATCCGCGGCGCACAAGTCTATGATGTTGCGGACGAAACGCCGCTGGACCTCGCATCCAACCTCTCCGCGCGACTCGGTAATCGGGTATTCATGAAGCGCGAAGACCTGCAGCCTGTCTTTTCGTTCAAGTTGCGCGGCGCCTATAACAAGATCGCCAGCCTTTCCGATGACGAGCTGAAAACCGGCGTCATTTGCAGCTCGGCCGGCAACCATGCGCAGGGTGTAGCGCTCGCGGCCAGGCGGCGAGGCGTGCGTGCGGTCATCGTGATGCCGGTTACGACACCATCAATAAAGACCGAGGCCGTCGCAACGCTGGGCGGCGAGGTCGTGCTCCACGGCGACGCTTACGACGACGCCTATGCGCGTGCTCGCCAGCTTGCCGACGAAGAAGACCTGGTTTTTATTCATCCCTTTGACGATCCGCAGGTCATTGCGGGCCAGGGCACAATCGGCAAGGAAATCCTCGAACAGTGCAACGAGACGATCGACGCCTTGTTCGTGCCTGTCGGCGGAGGCGGCCTCATCGCAGGCATCGCCGCCTGGGTCAAGCAGACGCAACCCGGTATTCGCATCATCGGCGTCGAACCCGAAGACTCCGCGGCCATGCAGGCAGCGCTACAGGCCGGCCGGCCCGTGACGCTGGATCACGTGGGCATTTTTGCCGACGGCGTTGCGGTTCGCCGGGTTGGCGACGAAACGTTCCGGCTTTGCGAGGAACTCGTCGACGAGTTCATGACCGTCGATACCGACCAGATCTGCGCCGCGATTCGCGACATCTTTGAGGACACCCGGTCGATCGTCGAGCCGGCCGGCGGACTGGCCGTTGCTGCGGCAAAGAAGTATGTCGCGGCCAACGAAGTCTCCGGACAGACGCTGGTCACGATCAGCTGCGGCGCCAACGTCAATTTCGATCGCCTGCGTCATATCGCCGAACGTGCCGCAGTCGGTGAGCAAACCGAAATGCTCCTCGCGGCTGAGATTCCGGAAAAGCCGGGTAGCTTCCGCCACTTCTGCCGGGCGGTTGGTCGGCGCGGCATAACCGAATTCAATTATCGCTACGCCGATGATCGCAAGGCGCATATCTTCGCCGGCATTCAGTTGAGCGGCGGCCTGCAGGAACGCACCGAGTTGCTTGACACCCTGCGCGCGGAGGGGTTTCCTGTCGAGGACCTCAGCGACAATGAGATGGCCAAGCTGCACGTCCGGCACATGGTCGGAGGCCGCTCGCCCGGAATTCGCAACGAACGCCTGTTTCGCTTCGAATTCCCGGAGCGCCCGGGCGCCCTGCTCGACTTCCTGGACGCAATCGGCACCGACTGGAACATCAGCCTGTTCCACTACCGCAATCATGGATCGGACTACGGCCGCATCCTTGCGGGTATCGACGTGCCGGAAGATGAGACCGACACGCTCGAAGCACATCTTGCCGAGCTCGGCTACGTCCACTGGGAGGAGAGCGACAATCCCGCCTACACGATGTTCCTGGGTTAGTTACATGCGTTACTGACCTTATGCCTTTTTGATTGCAACCTTTTTCGGGCCCTGCGCATCAAATAGCTATCAATAACGACAAACTCGTTGCAGAGAAATCAGGGGATCAATGTGACAGCACGCGCTTTTGTTCTGCTTGTTTGGGTATGCCTTATCGCCACGGCCGCGGTGGCCGGCGAAGAACGGCGTACGGAAATCAAGATCGCCGTCGATGGCGACGCCGGTGACCACAAGGTCTTACGCTTTGACAGCGCCGACTCCGACCTCGACATCGATAACATGGCCGTCGGCGAGAGCCAGGTTATAACCGACAGTGACGGCAACGAAGTGACGGTACTGCGTACGGAAGACGGTCTCGAGATCGACGTTGAAGGCGAGAAGATCGAAATCGGCGGACTTCACGATGATCACGAATTTGCCATGCTGCATGGCACTCATGATGTCGACGACATCATTGTCGAAAAGCACAAGCAGGTGCGCGTGATCAAATCACACGACACGAATGGTGTAACGATCATTACGGGCGACGAGATTGACGCCGACACACGGGCAGCGCTCGAGAAAGTTCTCAGGGATGCCGGCAAAGACGGCGAGATCGTCTTTATCGACGGCAGTGAATTAGGTGGTGGTGAGCAGGTTCACGGAAAGCGTGAGGTGCGCGTCATCAAGAAGGAGATTGACGTAACAAACTAACTATCCCTTATGCTGTTTGTTTCGTTCCGACTGGCGGTGGCATTTGTCACCGCCTTTTTTATGCCGTAACAACGTTTCTGATCTACCACATTTGCCGCATACGCTCGGCAACATCGATACGTTTGTCAGAGCGTACCCTGAACGCACTGCCCGCATTCTCAGGGCGCCCTGCAAACCGATTATCCATCGTTCCAAGCAGGCGATCGGACATGAAGCGACTCCGGGCACCATAGACGTGCCGGTCACCATCCCGACGCTGCTGCGTCACGTGAAAGCGCAGCGGTGAAACAAGCGACAGCGATTGCTTCGCGCGCGTCATCGCAACGTACAGAAGACGTCGCTCCTCTTCGATCATCTCGGGCTTCCCCGTCGCGAATTCGGAAGGAAAATTACCGTCGGTGACGTTGAGAACAAAAACGGACTCCCACTCCTGCCCCTTGGCCGAATGCACCGTCGACAGGATGAGATAGTCCTCGTCGAGCAGCGGGTCACCCGCCAGGTCGCCCGCAGCGCTGGGAGGATCCAGCGTGAGTTCCGTCAGGAACCGCTCACGCGTCGGGTAGCGCCCCGATATCTGCTCGAGTTGTTCAAGGTCTGCCTCACGCGTATCCAGCGCATCGTAGATTCGTTCGAGGTGTGGCTGATACCAGCGCCGAACTGCGCCCAGCTGCGACTGCCAGCCGTGGTCATCGACCTCGGCACCGGACAGCGATATCAACAAGTCGCAGAACGCCGGCCAGTCGTCGGCCGCAGCGGCAGGCGGCCGAAAGTCCGATAACGCGGTCAGCGCGTGGTCGTTAACCGCCAGATGCTCGAAGCACCTGGCTGCCGTCGCCGGGCCCATACCGGGCAACAATCTCAATACGCGAAAAGCCGCGATCTCGTTCCTGGGGTTTTCCGCCCACTTCAGTATGGAGAGCAGGTCCTTCACGTGCGCGGCCTCGAGGAACTTGAGTCCGCCGTATTTCACATAGGGAATATTGCGGCGCACGAGTTCCAGTTCGAGCCTGTCGCTGTGATGCGCACCGCGGAACAGAACTGCTTGCTCCTTGAGCTGCATACCGAGCTCACGGTTCGCAAGAATCGACGTCACCACGAATTCGGCTTCAGCATCGCCATCCTCGACGGTTACGTAGCGCGGCTTGTCCCCATCCTTGCGCTCCGAAAACAGGTTCTTGCGGTACTGCCGCTCGCTTTCCGCGATCAGACAGTTTGCCGTATCGAGAATGGGCTGGTTTGAGCGGTAGTTCTCCTCAAGCGTAATTACCCTTGCCGATGGCATGTACTGGTCGGGGAATCCGAGAATGTTCTCGACTTCGGCCGCTCGAAACGAATAGATCGACTGCGCATCGTCACCGACCACGGTCAGCCCGTCGCCGCTGGGCTTGAGCGCATTCAGGATTTGCGCCTGCACGAGGTTCGTGTCCTGGTACTCGTCGACCAGCACGTGGTCGAACCACGCACCAATTTCCTGTGCAAACTCCGGTTCGGCGACAAGGTGGCTCCAGTAGAGCAACAGGTCGTCGTAATCGAGCGACTGGCTCTGCTGTTTGCGCAATACGTAATGCCGAAACAGCTCACCAAGCTCATCGCTCCAGTCGGAACACCAGGGATAGGTTTGGTCGAGCGTGTCCGCCAGCGGCTTCTGCGTGTTCACGCAGCGCGAATAAATAGCGAGGCAGGTGTCTTTTTTCGGGAAGCGTCGCGACGTCTTCGTCAGCTTCTGCTCGTGGCGCACGACGTCCAGCATGTCGGCCGCGTCGCCGCGATCCAGTACCGAGAATCCGGGATCGAGACCGACATTGCGGGCAAAGCGCCGCAGCAGGCGGTTGGCGATCGAATGGAAGGTACCTGACCAGGGCAGCCCGCCGGATGGCAGGGCTTGGGCATCATGCGTCGACGCCCGCACAATGTTTTCGACGCGCCGCGTCATTTCCTGGGCCGCGCGCCGCGTAAAAGTCAGCAGCAGAACTCGCTCGGGACTAACGCCCATGAGCAACAAATGAGCAACGCGATGCGCCAGGGTCATCGTCTTGCCCGTGCCGGCCCCCGCAATAACAAGCAAGGGTCCCGCCCGGAAGGTGCCCGCGTCCTGCTCCTCACCGTATTCGGCGGCCTGACGCTGAGCGGCGTTCAGCGAGGCCAGGTGGTCGAATTCCTGTTCGGCAGCCTGCACACAATACTCCCGGAAAAGGGTGTATTTTTATACAGTACTGGATGTATTTACAAGTATTTACTGAGGAACGCCTCGAGGTGCATCCGGAACACGCCCCGGCGTCACGTGGTCGCACGCGCACCGAATATCGATCGTGCGTCGTGTGCCCGGACGAGACGGTTTGCAGTTCCCGGCCTCAATTTCGGTTACGGATTCTTCCCAAGGCGGTGCTGTGCAAGCGTTTTGCGCTTTTGACACTCAGGTCGTGTATAAACAGAATGAATCACCGCAATGACTCAACAGCAGATCCCAAGAATCACCGAATGACGTTCGAAATCGCACTGGTACTCGGCATCCTCGCGATTTCGCTCGTGCTGTTTATCAGCGAAATCATTCGGATGGACGTTGTGGCAATGCTCGTACTCGGTGCGCTGGCCATCGGCCTCCCCGATATCGTCACCTCGGACAAGGCCTTCGCCGGATTCAGTAACAGCGCCGTCATTACGGTCTGGGCGATGTTCATCCTGTCTGAGGGCCTGACGCGCACCGGAATCGCCGACATTATCGGCCGCCAGGTCATGCGCATTGGTGGTCGCCGCGAGTTCACATTGATCATCGTCATCATGATCACCGGCGCCGTTCTATCTGCATTTATGAACAACATCGGTGTCGCGGCCCTGATGCTGCCGGTCGTCGTCGAAGTCGCACGCCGCACCAGAATCGCCGCATCCAGGCTCCTGATGCCCCTCGCCTACTCGACCTTGCTGGGCGGCCTGATGACGTTGATCGGAACGCCGCCTAACCTGCTGATCTCCGAATCCATGTCGTTGCGGGGATACGAACCGTTCGAGCTGTTCGACTTCACCCCGATTGGCGGCGTGGTCATGGTCGTTGGCGTGCTCTTCATTGCACTGGCAGGCCGCTTCATGCTGCCAAAGCAGAAGGCGGCTCGCGACAAGCACGTCAGCCAGCGCAGCCTGCGCGCCCGCTACAAGCTGCAGGAGCGGACCTTCATGATGCGGGTGCCAACCGACTCGATCCTCGTCGGCAAGACGCTGGCCGAAAGCCGCATCGGCGCATCCACCGGTCTGATCATCCTCTCCCTGTTTCGCAATGGCCGCAGTGAGACGCTGCCCGGCCGCCAGACCGTGCTGCGTGCCGGCGACGGCCTCCTCGTACAGGGACGTGTCGACCAGTTCCGCGAACTGCGCCGCTGGTCGGACCTTGTCATTGAACGTGAGGCGCCGGTCCTGAAATCCATGGTCGCGTCCAAAGTCATGTATGCCGCGGTCACGATTGCCGACAACTCGCCGGTCGTTTCCGAACTCGTGCGGCATGCCGCCTTTCGGACACGTTTTGACGTCGCCGTGGTGGGTATCATGCGGCGCGGCTCGTATCGCCTGACCAATCTCGCCTATGTACCGGTCAAGGCAGGCGACCAGGTCCTGGTGCAGGGCGAAGTGGAAGCGATAACGCAACTCGAGAAGTTTTCCGACTTTACGTCAGTCGACATCTACGACCAGGAAAAGCTCACCAGCGAATACCATGCCGACGAGCGCATGTTCGTCGTGCGCCTGCCCAAGCACAGCGGACTCGCGGAAGAAACGCTGGCCAAGAGCCGGCTGGCCGACGTCTTCGATTTTCGCGTCCTCGCCGTATTTCGCGATGGCGAACTCGAGGTCATGCCGCGCGGCGATGAAGTCCTGCTCGGCGGAGACCTGCTCCTGATCGAGGGCCAGCACAGCGACCTCGATGTTCTGCGGGGCCTGCAGGAGCTGGAGATTGACACAAAAGTTCCCGCCAGCGTCAGGCCGTTCGAGTCGGAACGACTGACACTGATGGACGCCACGCTGGACCCCCGCTCCTCGCTGGCGGGCAGGACGGTTGGCGAACTGAATTTCCGCGAGCGCTACGGCATCGAACTGGCCGGCATCTGGCGAGAAGGCGAAACCGTAGGAACCGAACTGGCCGACGAGCGCCTGCAGGTCGGTGATGCACTGCTGTTGCTCGGCCCGCGGGACCGACTGCAACTCCTGTCGTCCGACTCCGACTTCCTGATACTGACGCCACTCGGCCAGGAGCCACCCGACACCCGTCGCGCGCCACTGGCGGCGGCCATCATGCTCGGCGTTGTGCTGACCGTCATGGCGGGATACGCGCCCATCTCCATAGCGGCCGTCATCGGCGGCACCATTATGGTGCTAACCGGATGCCTGAACATGGAACAGGCCTACCGTGCGATTGACTGGCGCGCGATCTTCCTGATCGCCGGCATGCTGCCGCTGGGAACAGCCATGCAGGAAACCGGGGCTGCGGAATACCTCGCCAACCAGGTCATGGACCTGCTCGGTGACGCCGGACCATGGCCGGTCATCATGGGCCTCTACATTCTCACGGCCATGGCAACGATGATCATCCCGACCGCGGCACTCGTGGTCCTGATGTCACCCATCGTGCTCTCCGCCATGGGCGATCTCGGCGTCGAACCGGAGACGGCAATGATGGCCGTTGCCATGGCGGCATCGGCGAGTTTCACCAGCCCGATATCGCATCCGGCCAACATCCTGGTCATGGGCCCGGGTGGCTATCGTTTCGTCGACTACCTCAAAGTCGGCGTGCCGCTGACCATCGTCGTTTTCATCACGGTCATGGTGCTGCTGCCCATCCTGTGGCCCCTGGTACCCGTGTAGGGAGAGTCTAGTGAGCGAGAGAGTCGTCATCGCTGGAGCCGGTCATGCGGCCGGCCAGATTGTCACGAGCCTGCGACAACACAAGTTTGACGGTCAGATCGTGCTGGTGGGTGAGGAACCTTACCTGCCGTATCAGCGCCCGCCGCTGTCAAAGAAGTTTCTCGCCGGCGAAATGCCCGCGGAGCGGCTGTACGTCAAGCCGGCCTCTTTCTATGAAGATGCCAACGTTGAGCTGCATCTCGACACGCGGATCACCGCGATCGATCGAGACGCGAAACGTCTCGAAACCGACGGCGGCGAACCGCTTGCCTACGACAGGCTGGTACTTGCGCTCGGCGCACGCGTCCGCCGGCTTCGCATCAAGGGCACCGCCCTGAGTGGTGTCCATTACCTGCGGAGCATTGCCGATGTCGAGGGTATCCGTGCCGGCCTGGAACCCGGTCATCGGCTCGTCGTCATCGGTGCGGGCTACATTGGACTCGAAGTCGCTGCCGTAGCACGACAGGCCGGGCTCGAGGTTACCGTCATCGAAATGGCTGATCGTGTCATGAGCCGTGTCGTATCGCCGGAAATCTCTGATTTCTATCAAATCGAGCACACCGAACAGGGCGTCAGGTTCCGGCTGTCGACAGGCGTGGACGCGCTGACCGGCAAAAAGCGTATCAAGTCGGTCATGACATCGGAAGGTGAGGACATTCCCGCCGACCTCGTTGTAATAGGCATCGGCATCGTGCCCAACACCCAGCTTGCCTCCGAGGCAGGCCTGCCGGTGGATAACGGGATCGTCGTCGACGATCACTGCTGCACGGATGATCCCGACATTTTTGCCGTGGGCGACTGCACCGTTCACCCCAACGCAATCTACGGCAGGCAGCTCAGGCTGGAGTCCGTGCATAACGCGCTGGAGCAGGCCAAAACGGCCGCAGCCAATATCTGTGGCGAGGATTCGGCGTACTCCCAGGTGCCCTGGTTCTGGTCCGATCAGTACGATCTCAAGCTGCAGATAGCCGGCTTGTCCGAGGGTTACGATGATGTCGCTATTCGCGGCAACCCCGCAGAGCGGTCCTTCTCCTGTCTCTATCTCAGAGACGGGCGCCTGATCGCGTGCGACGCGATTAATGCGCCGCGGGATTTCTTGCAGTCAAAACAACTGATTGCAGACCAGGCCTTGATCGCCGTAGAAGAGCTCGCCAATCCGGACGTCGCGCTGAAAGATATGCTTGCCTGAGCTCAGGGCGTATCGATGACTTCATCGTCGGCGAACTGGCTCGCCGGCAACTCGATAAGAAGACCACCCTCTGCTGAGATCAGCCCCTTATCCAGTGAGAACGCCTGCACGGACATCGATTCGACGCCGTCCATTCTGAGTCCCTCTACCCTGCCGGAGCCACCGACCACGTTGGCTGTGCCGAGAGCGCCGGGGCCCGTACTCAGATCGCCACGCCAGTTTCCTCGCCAGCCCCTTGCCGAACTGCGCCAGGCAGGAAACGCAACCTCGCGAACAAACGGAAAATAGTTCTCGGTTTGCTCGACGAACATACTGCCGTGCTCCGGCAGATAGATGTACCAGACGCTGTCCACGATCATATCGCCTTGCAGTAGGCGGGTACTTTCCGAGTCCGACATGAATTTCACACCGATGCCGGCCACGCGATTGCGGGCATCGCGCATCACAGTCGTCATGGCACTGGTCGTGCGAATCGGTGCTTCCCAAAGCTGCAGAACCTTCTCGGGATGTGGCTCCTGTATGGACTCGCCATCATTGGTATAGGCAATGCTCTCCGCCGGCACATTCGCAAATTTCAGCGCGATCACTTCCGATTTTGACACCGACAAGGGCGACAATCCCCTGTCGGCTATAAAGGGATTGAATAGCAGCCCGGCAACAAACAGACCGACGCCAACCAGCAAGCCGAGGCCGAGTGATATCACGTACTTCATTCGCTCGACTCCGCGGGATCCAGTGGTTCCAGCTGCCCCACGTAGGTCGCCTGCAACTCAATGCGGCCGGTGGGTGCGTCTTCGTCGGCGGATTCATTGACGATCCAGCGCTCCGTCATGAAACCGCTCAGAGTTGCGAATTCCTGCGATCCGGCTCGAATCTCGCCGATACGAAAACCGCCTTCACGAGGACTAACGTCCATGTTGACGAACACCGAGCCGCGAGCGGGCAGGTGCAGAACCCAGTCGATGACATCTTCGCCGCCATTCTGGGCGGCTGCGCGGACCGCCACGCCCACGACGGCATCCCGGGCATTGCGAATCTTGAACAGCTCCGTACTGATGCCGGCCACAGCCTCATCTGCAGGCCACTGCAGGTCGGGCGGCACGGCTGCCCGCCCGGGCGCCCCGCTCATGATCCGGTCCATCGGTATGTTGACGTGGAACGTCTCTGCATTGCCGCTGTTCGGGGCAACCGTCACGATGGACGCTTCGCGCACCTGGTCGACCACCGGAATGGCGTACAGCGCGCCTGCCGCAGCCGCCAGTCCAAGCACGATCCCAATAAGAAAGGTCTTCAGCAAGACTGATTCACCAATATTCAATTCGCCCAATAAATCAGGCACATGCACAGAGTTTAGTTAAATTGCAGCCGACGGCCTACCGGCGCGGCTGTTTTTTGTGACGGAACGCACACGAATTCAACAACCTGGCACCCAGCGTCGTGGAACCCGGGTGAACGGCCCTAGCAGGCTGTGAAATAGCGCTGCAGGTAAGCGTCCAGCGAGATTTCGTCGGCTTCCTCGATCTGGCGCTGTCTTAGCGCGGACTCCGCTGCCTCGGTGGACAGGTTCTGTTCCTGGGCGGCACGCAATGGCGCGATCGACGCGAAATAGTCTCGGTGGCATTTTGCCATTCCCAGGGCAAACTCGAAAAAGCTGCTGCCGGTCTCTTCAAGTTCCGTGACTATGCGTGCCGAAAGCGTCCGATCCGAATTGGCCACGGCCCTCTGGAGCACGCCGACGGCGGCCGCGTAACTGCCGTCCCCTTCGTGCCGGTCGATCGTCTCGGCGACCGCCAGAACATTGATCATGATCTCATTCGCCCAGTCCCGAAGTTCAACCGCCTTGCCGTCTCTTCGCAGGCGAAATTCCGGGTCACGACCACGCTTTGCGGTGCCTGTATGATTGTGACGAATTTCCTCGAACTCAGCGCCATCGAGATGCGGGCTATCTTCGAGCAGGCAGTAGATCAGAAACGCCTCGATGAAACGCATGGTGTTCTGGTTAATGCCCGACGGGTCGAACATATTGATGTCGAGCGAGCGAATCTCGACGTACTCGATACCATCGCGACGCAACGCTGCCGTTGGCTGCTCCCCTGACCGGGCAATGCGCTTCGGCCTCACCGACGAGTAGTACTCGTTTTCAATCTGTAGCAGGTTGGCATTCAGCTGCCGGTACTTGCCGTCGACCTTGACGCCAATGTCCTCGTAAGAGGGTTCGGGCGTACAAATGGCGCTACTCAGGTCATGGACGTATTCGTCCAGGCTGTTTAGTGAAATATTGATACGAGACTGGTTCTGGTTGCTGTAGCCCAGGTCGCTCATCCGCAACGACGTCGCGTACGGTTCGAACCAGGTATCGGCATTCAGCGACGGGAGCTTTGCCGCGGCGCCAGCAAACGACTTGCAGACCGCGGGCGATGCGCCAAACAGATACAGGATTATCCATCCCATGCGGCGAAAATTCCGGATCATGCGAAGGTAGTGATCAGAGCGAAATGATTTATCGTCTCGCTCGTCCTGCAGCACGCTTCGGTAGGCCGGCCAGAACGCGGCGGGCAACGAGTAGTTGAAATGCACTCCCGCGATCACCTGCATCTGGCGGCCGTAACGGTGTCCGAGGCCGCGCCGGTAGATCGTCTTCATCCGGCCGACGTTCGAGTCGCCGTATCGAGCGAGCGGGATCTCACGATCCGCAGGTATGCGGCACGGCATGCTCGCGGTCCACAGCAACTCGTCGTCGAGATGCGCGTACGTAAACTGGTGAATGTCACAAATGCAGCGCAGCGCTTCCCAGGTTGTTGCGAAGGCCGGCGTGACGAATTCGAGGAGCGCTTCCGAGAAATCAGTGGTGATGTATCGATTCGTCAATGCCGAACCGAGCGCGGTGGGATGCGGCGTCTGCGCCAGGAACCCTTCCGGACTGACGCGCAGGGATTCTTTTTCCACACCCTTCAGTCCGCCACGAAGTACGTCGCTGCCGGCGGCAGCGATGGCCTCCAGCCGCTGTTCAAACCCCTGCCTCAATTCAATTCCTTTCGACCAGCTGCGCGTCACGGGCGCGCGAGCATTTTTACCATATTAACAGGGCCCGCCTCAGCGGGTACTATGCGCCCTTGCTTTCTCTTCCCACCGACCCGGAGCCGACACGGCATGAATGATTCAAAGCGCAGACGCTTTCGCGACCGCACCTCAGGTGCACCGACCCTGATTAATGAAGGTTGCAAGATAACCGGGTTGATTTCCGGCCAGGGTGACTACCAGGTCAGCGGTGAAATCGACGGTGACTGCGACATTGACGGCAACGTCATCCTGGCCAGGAATGGCTTCTGGGCGGGCACGGTTAAAGCTAGCAACGTAGTGATATCCGGGCACGTTGAGGGTGATATTGTCGCGGCCGGAAAGGTCGAAATCGCCGAGTCCGCCAGGATTACGGGGACCGTCACCGGGGCAGCCATCGCTGTTGCCGAAGGGGCTGTCGTCGAAGGTCAGATGAAGACGACGGTGCAGCCGGAGCCTGTGGGCTTCGTCGAAAAGCGCAGCGAAGACGACGACTAGCACCAACCGCGGCTGTAAGTGGGCAACTCGGCCGTATTTATATTCCAATTTGGAAATATACGGCATCCGGCAAACCCGGGATGGTAAACTGGAGCGCAGTTTTGGCCGAATAATAACGATGACATGATCGGCAGCAGGATACCGCGGTTCATACTCTATGCGACGGTGCTGGGCACCGCGGTCGGCGTGATCATGCTGTCCATGTTCTACGGGCAGTATCGCTGGCTCGCCCGCCAGATCATGTCCACGAGCTTCGAGGAGCATCGTACGCTGCTCTTGGAGAGCTTTGAGCGTCGCGCGCGCGCCGACCTGCACGCCATTGCCGATGCGCTTCCCCCTGATCTGGACGTCAGCAACGCCACGGCGGTGACGGCCGCACTCAATCTTGCTCTCGCGGAACACCCGGAACTCATCGGGTTGCGCCTTACCACCGATGCCGGCGAGTCCTGGTCGAGCGGCAACTACCCGCAGTTCGGTGAGGTCACCAAAACCACCTGGCTCGATGAGTATCTTCTGCTGTCGTACCCGGTGACCGCGGATTCCATAGAGATCGGGCGGATATCAGGGGCGTTTGAGCTGACCTCGTCGCGCGAGGATCTCAGGGCCTTCGCGAAGCAACTCAGAACCGAGGAAGGCGAAAGCCGTCGCGCCAGTATTTTGTGGATAGGCGGTGGCACGCTGGCAGTATTGCTCCTGTGCGGCGCCGTCGTCTGGCTGATCGTTCAGGAGCAAACGCGGCGTATTCGGCAACTGAAGGCGCAGGCGGAACGCTTCCGCGACGCGGATTTCGGCGAGCCGCTGCCCACGACACGCGATGACGAACTTGGCGCACTGGCCAGCGTGTTCAACGATATGCGGGACAAGCTACGCACAACGACGCATTCACGGGACTACGTCGACAGCATCCTGTCGGGGATGAACGAGGCCATAATCGTGACGACCGACAGTGGCGGGATCACGCGCATCAACACGGCGACGACCCATCTGCTGGGCTACGAGGAAGACGAACTCGTCGGCACATCGATCGATTTCGTCATCAATTCGAATAAAAGCCGGTCGCTGGCGGATGATGCGCCGTCGGGCCTGCCGCATGAAGCGATTTTCGAGAGCAAATTTGGCGAGTCGATCCCGGTCTCGTATACCTGTTCGGTCATCGAGGGTGACGGGGGCGACACCAGTCGAATCTATGCAGCGCAGAACATTACGGAACGACGACGTGCCGAAAAACGGATCCGGTATCTCGCTCGCATGGATGCGCTCACCAAGATCCCGAACCGGATGCAATTTCAGCACCTGCTGCAGCGCGGCATCGCCAGGGCGCGACGCGCTGGCAAGGCTCTATGCCTGTTCTACATTGATATCGACCATTTCAAGGAGATCAACGACACGTTTGGTCATCTTGCCGGCGATACAACGCTTGAAACGGTCGCCGAAAGACTTTCTGCTGCCCTGCCCCCGCGCTCTATTATCGGCCGCCTGGCCGGTGACGAATTTGCCGTCATCGTGGACGATTTGTCGCCGGACAAGGAGGGGCAGAGGGAAACATCGGAACTCGCGCAGACGCTGTTGAATCGACTGGCCGATCCCTTCTTTGTTCAGGGCCATGAAGTCTTCATGACCGCCAGCATGGGAATTGCTTACTACCCGAAAGACGCGCCGAACGTCATCGACCTGATTCGCAATGCCGACGCGGCCCTGTACAGCGCCAAAAAATCCGGCGGCAACGTGTTTTCTTTCTACGTGCCGGAAATGAACGAGGCGTCCGTCGAGCGACTCATCACCAAGAGCAAACTGAAGCGCGCATTCGAGCGCGACGAGCTCCTGGTTCATTACCAGCCCAAGTACAACCTGGAGACCGGGGAGGTCTTCGGCGCTGAGGCGCTGGTGCGGTGGGAGCTGCCGGAGCGCGGCCTCATCCTGCCGTCGGACTTCATTCCCATCGCCGAGGAAACCAACCTGATCATCGAGATTGGCGAATGGGTACTGGACAAGGTCTGCGAGGACTTCAGAGTCTGGCAACGTAGTGTCGGGTCGCCCGGCCGCGTCTCCGTCAATCTCTCGCTCAAGCAATTGCGACAGCTTAATTTCATCAGTCGCATCGGTTCGATATTGCGCAGCTACGAGGTCTCTCCGACATCGCTCGAACTCGAGATTACTGAAACCACGCTGATGGAAAACCCGGAACGCACCATCAGGCTGCTCGACCAGCTGTATGGTCTCGGCCTGCACCTCGCGATCGACGATTTTGGCACGGGCTATTCCTCGCTCAGCGCACTGCAACAGTTTCCAATCAGCACGCTCAAGATCGACAAGTCATTTGTCCGGAACATCGTCACCGACCCGGACGACGCCACCATTGTAGACACGATCATTCAAATGGGACGCAACCTGCACATGGACGTCGTCGCTGAGGGTGTAGAGGACGAAAGCCAGCTCAATTTCCTGCAAAAACTCGGGTGCACCTACGTGCAGGGGCTGCTCTTCGGCGACCCCATGAGCGCCGATAACTACCTCGAACTCCTGCTCTCACAGGCCGAGGGGACCGATACTCATCGCGCCCTGTTTGCCTGATCAGGCTATTCATGCCCGGTTCAGGCCGATCCTGCGACAATCGACAATACATAATGCAAGCGATTGATTTAAGAGAATCTTTTGCTCAGCTTCACTCGAACCCGGCAACATGCTTAAATTACCGATCCAAGAAACCCGTCCTGCCAGAATCGCTAGAGGCGTGGGCCCGAAGAAGTGGAACCAATGAACAGACTGATTAAGACAACCGCAGCAGTTGCCCTGTTATTTGCCGCACAAAGTGCGCTTGCCTGCGACTACCCGCAGCGTGTCTCCGTTCCTGACGGCGCAACCGCGTCCAAGGAAGACATGATTGCCGGGCAGAGAGGCGTCAAGTCCTACATGGCATCAATGGAGGAATACCTGTCATGCATCGAGGCGGATGAGGCCCAGCGAGTCCTCGGACTGGGCGATGTTGACGACAAAACGAAGCGCCAGCAGGAAGAGACGTTCAACAAGAAGTACAACGCGGCGGTTGAGGAAATGAATCTCGTCGCGGAAGAATTCAATATGCAGGTTCGCGCCTACAAGGACCGCAACCGTTAAGACCTCCTTCAAATAAGAAAAAGCCCGTCCTGGACGGGCTTTTTTTTGTCCTGCGAATGCGGCGTTACTTGAGCTTGTCGATTTCGCGACCGAGATCAAACTTGTTCTCGGTCACAATGCGTTCAAGAACCCGAATGCGTTCCTCGAGTCGCTCGATATGCGCGAGCGTTTCTTCCAGCTCGGGATCCTGCTCTTTCTTTTTATCTTTCACTTTCAGATACCTCTGAATGGTATCGGCCGTAAAGACGATTGCCACAATACAGACAACCCAAAACATCGTGTTCATTGACGGCCCCTATGCGTTTATCAAAGTCTGCGAAACTTCTCGTCGAGTTCGTAGCGCGACGACGTGACGTATTTTTCTATTTTTGCGAGACGTTCGTCCATAGACTCATAGCGTCTGCGCACCTCGTCAACTGTCGGCTTGGCACGCCGAATTTCTTCACGCAGCGTTTCCTTGCGTCGCTCGTCGTCTGCCGCGGCATCATAGATCCTGGACGACGATGACGGAATCAGGAACACGGCCGCAAGATACCCGGCGATCGCGAACGGCATCGCGCAAAGGAACGCAATGACCGCGAGGAAGCGCGTGACCTTCAGGTTGAACCCGAGATACCGGGCCAGCCCTGCGCAGACGCCACCCAGTACGGCCCGGTCTGCGTCGCGATAAAGGCGTCGCTCGGTCGTGCCGGCAAAGGTGGTCATACGCGCCTCCAGAACTCATACTCACTGCGGCGACCGGAATACACCAGGGGCTTCTCCTTGATAAGTAAGGTCAGGCCGATATAGATAGCGGCGGTTACCCAGAAGAACAGCAACAGGCTGATGATCGCTATGACCCGGACCGTGCCGAGCTTGAAATTAAAGCGCTCCGCAATGCCGGCACAGACGCCGAATATCCAGCCGTTTTCGCGATTTCGGTAGAAGCCTCGCAAAGGGCCGTAATCAATATTCCACGTATCTCGACTCATTCTTTCCTCCGTAATTCTGTCTCTTATTTTGCCGGAAGGCCTGCCTTACTCGGCGTCCGCAGTGCGCTCAGCCGCAACCCGCGCCTTCAGCGCATTGAGTTCCTTGTTGACTGACTCTTCGGCCTCGAGGCTCGCAAACTCGTGATTGAGGTCCTTGGGCAAACCAAGATCGTAGGCTTCGACCCGACCTTCCACATCATCGATGCGCCGCGTATAAGCCTCAAACCTCACCATCGCGTCGTCAATCTTGTAGTCATGGATCTTCTTGCGTGCCGCCAGCCGGCTGTTGGCCGTTTTGTGACGGGCCAGCAGCGCCTTCTGCCGCGCTTTGGCGTCCTCCAGTTTGCTTTCAAGCCGCGCGATATCCTCGTTGAGTTTCGCCAGGCCCTCGTCGACTGCCGCGTAATCGGCTTTCAACAATTCAACCGCTGATACGACTCGAGACTTCTCGACGAGCGCGGCTTTTGCGAGATCCTCGCGGCCCTTGCGCATCGCGAGCTCCGCCTTGTCGTCCCAATCATGCTGTTCGCGATCGAGCGCCTCGATTTTGCGATTGAGGTCCTTCTTGTCGGCAATGGAGCGGGCGGCGGCCGAGCGAACCTCGACCAGCGTGTCTTCCATTTCCTGGATCATCAGGCGAACGATTTTCTCGGGATCCTCCGCCTTGTCCAGGATCGCGTTGATATTCGAATTCACGATGTCGCTGAATCTCGTGAAAATACCCATGGTTTTCCCTCTTTTTCGTTGAATCTTGTCTGTGTTATTGCAGCATCCGTGCCAACTCGGCGGAATCGTCTTAACTCATTAATAATTAAACACTTAAACGCTGGGAGAAGATCCGGGAAGATTCTTTCGAGTTGGTTGATTTGACCAACTATTCGTGTTTTTGCCTAATATCTGGCTTAATCGGCACATGGCAACCTCACCGGAATCGCAACCCATCATTGGCGAAGCGCCGTCGTTCCTGGAAATGCTGGAGCACGTATCGCGCGCCGCACCGCTGTCCAAGCCGGTCCTGGTCGTTGGTGAACGGGGGACGGGCAAGGAACTCATCGCGTCGCGGCTGCACTTCCTGTCGGACCGCTGGGAACAGCGCGTCGTCAAGGTCAACTGCGCCGCTCTTACCGAGTCCATTCTCGAGTCCGAGCTGTTCGGCCACGAGGCTGGCGCATTCACGGGGGCGGCCAAGACGCATATCGGGCATTTTGAGCGCGCCGACGGGGGCACCCTGATCCTGGACGAACTCGCCACCATCTCACTGCGCATGCAGGAGAAGATCTTAAGAACAATCGAATACGGTGAAATTCAGCGAGTTGGTGGCAACGAGACACTGCGCGTCGATGTGCGCATCGTCGGCTCCACGAATGCCGACCTGCAGTCGCGGGCGGCGGATGGTCGTTTTCGCAAGGACCTGCTCGATCGGCTTGCGTTCGACGTTATTACCGTGCCGCCGTTGCGCGAACGTGTTGAAGACATACTGCCGCTGGCACATGCGTTTGCCATCAACATGGCCAGCGAATTGAAGTGGAGCCTTTTCCCGGGATTCAGCGCACGCGCAACGTCCGCAATGCTCAGGAATAAATGGCCGGGCAACGTGCGCGAGCTCAGGTTCGCCATTGAGCGTTCTGTGTATCGGTCAGCCGACCCCGACAAGCCTATTCGGGAAATCTCGCTGGACCCATTCGATTCTCCATTCAAGATTGCCGATGCACCGGCGAAAGACCGCCCCGCCGTCACGCGCCGCAAGGCGCCGCTGCTGCCGGCCGACCTGAAACAGCGGCTCATCGATACCGAAACGGATTTGCTTGAAGCGGCGCTGGAGAAAGCGCGCTATAACCAGCGCCTCGCGGCAGACCTGCTTGGGCTCAGTTACCACCAGTTCCGGGGCAGGCTGCGGAAACTGGATATCAGCAGCCGGCCCGGAACGGTGTAGTCAGCTGTCGTCGCGATAGCGGCGGACGTAGATGGCCGCGGTCGTCAGGATGCCGCAGACCAGCAGGCCGCTCCAGAAGCCGGGGTCAGTCACAAATCCGACCAGGTCCATATGCTCCAGAAGGCTGATGTTCCCGACACCGTCGCGCCATTGCTCTTCCTCGAAGAATCGCTCGAGGCTCATGCCGTGGAACAGCGGCGTCATGTCACCACGCTCACCAACTATCGTCAGGAAGTAGTTGCTGCGGAAAATGATCCACTCCAGCAGGCCGAGCACGATGGGCGGCATGAATGCCATCAGAATCGGCATGCGCTTGGCCCACGTGGAAACGAACAGGAACCACGCGATAAACGGGGACATCCAGAGACCCGACGCCACCACCACAATGAGCGCAGCGATCCAGTTGTCGAACAGTGATATCGATCCCCAGACCAACATGCCGGCGTCGCCGCCTTTTGCCGAAACCCACAAACTGAAAACGACCAGGTTGACGAGGTGGGTTATCCAGATACCGACCGCGGTGATCGCAGGAATCACGATAGCGGCGGTGAGCAGCTTCGAGATGACGGTCTCGGCGTCCGTTGCAGGCATCGACCGCCAGAACAGAATACTTTTGTCCTTGCGCTCTGCGTATAGCGAATCCAGGCTGTAGAACACAGTGAGAAACATCAGCGCAACGAGAAACACCCAGGAAGTGCCAAGAAAGAACACGGTTAATGCGGCCTTGCGCTCTGCGTCACCGGCAATATTCTGGGCACCGAAAATAGCCAGATCGAGTTCTTTCGCAAACCCCGATGCCATCATGAGCATTGCCAGCACGCCGAGCGACACGATGACCGCGATGGCCGCCGGCGTCACGTAGATTGACTTGTGCTCCCAGAGCTCTCGTCTGATCAGGGCAGGTTGATGAGCAATCATTTGCGCGCCTCCTTGATCTTCGCCACAAACAGGTCGGCCACCGACGGAATCCGAATTTCGCCGAGACCCTCGAGGTGTTCGCGACTGACGCCTTCGAACAGCATGACTGACTTGCCGAACATCTCATGTTCGGCGATCGGCCCGAGGCCACGGGCCTTCTGGGCGTTCTCACCGGATGCCATGACCTCGACGTAAGTATCGCTCAGCGCATCCATCGTCGAATCGAGCAGGATCTTGCCGTCGTTGATGAACATCACATCGGTCAGGAGATTCTCGATCTCCTCAACCTGGTGCGTTGTAATCAAAATCGTGCGCTCCTCGTCGAAATAGTCGTTCAGGAGATTTGCGTAGAACTCCTTGCGAAACAGTATGTCGAGACCCAGCGTCGGCTCATCGAGGACCAGCAACTTGGCATCAATGGCCATGATGATAGACAGGTGCAGCTGCGTGACCATGCCCTTGGAAAGCTCCTTGACCCGGGCTCCCTGCTGGACCTTGGTATGCTGCAACAGCTCCTCTGCACGTGCTCGCGAAAAGTTAGGGTGGATGGACTCGACGAAGTCGAGTATCTGCGACACTTTAATCCAGCGCGGCAGTACGGCGACGTCAGCGATGAAGCAGATGTTCTGCATGAGTTGCTTGCGCTGCTTGAACGGATTGAAGCCGAGCACCGACAAATCACCATCGCAATCGGTCAATCCCAGCACGGCTTTGAGCAGCGTCGTCTTACCGGCTCCGTTCGGACCGATCAACCCGAGTATTTTGCCCTTCTCGATTTCGAAGCTGACGTTGTCGACAGCGCGCGTCGAGCCAAAGTGCTTGGATACATTTCGGGCGTTGACCAGGCTAGTCATTATCCACTCCTGTGTCCTTATTGGTTTCTTGTTGTAGTAGATCTGCCGCATCGAGCCCGAGACGCTCGATAGTGGCGAGAACCTTCGGCCACTCCTTGTCCAGGAATCGTCCCCGCTCGGCCTTCAGCAACTCTACGCGCGCACCTTCGTTCACGAACATGCCGCGGCCACGCTTCTTTTCCACCAGGCCCTCGTCAACGAGCTCCTGATATCCCTTTAATACGGTCAGTGGATTGAGCCGATATTCGGCTGCCACGTTCCTGACCGACGGCAGCGCGTCACCATCGCCCAGGACACCCTCCAATATCATCGCTACTACGCGGTCGCGCAGCTGGCGATAGATCGGCTGGTCTTCATTCCATTTGGGATCCATGAATATTCGGGTTCCTGCTCTAGTTCAGCGCCTTGGCGCTTAAAAAGGCGCCGGCCACAC
>SHLT01000097.1 GCA_004282875.1 Chromatiales bacterium
GCCGAGGCAACAGCGTTCTGCCCCGCAGCCGAGGCAGCAGCGTTCTGCCCCGCAGCCGAGGCAGCAGCGTTCTGCCCCGCAGCCGAGGCAGCAGTCAGCGCCGGCACCGCAGCAGCGCTCCGCGCCGCAGCAGCGCAGCGAATCCAGGTCGTCGCAGAACAGATCGGATCGCAGTCGCAGCGAGCGTCGTTAAGAACCGTCTCGCTCTTCCCGGTCGGGCTTTTCGGGCCCGTCCGGGAGACTGTCTTTAGAGGTTAGCTCTTTGGCGATGTAGATAATGCATCCAGCCGCAAGCAGGGCCAGCAGAACAGACACGACGGCAATGATGTTTCCCATCACTCGATGTTATCACTGTCGTCTTTTCCCGATTCAGGTTGCTCCAGGCGACCGGACTTGCGCAGGGACTCGCGCAACACAAATTCAATCTGCGCATTGAGACTGCGCAGGTCGTCTTTGGCCCAGCGCTGCATTGCATCAAACGTCTTTTGGTCAATGCGCAATGCGAATGATTTGCGTGCTGCCATACCCTGCCCCGGCCGCCGAATCAGGTGTAAAGGGTGCTTGTATTCAAGACCGGCTGTGCGCTTTCATCACTGCACAGAACCACGAGGAGATTGCTCACCATTGCGGCCTTGCGCTCTTCATCAAGGTCGACAATGTTGTTTTCGTCAAGCTCATCCAGTGCCAGGTGCACCATACCAACGGCCCCGCGGACGATCTGTTTGCGCGCCGCTATGATGGCCGAAGCCTGCTGACGCCTGAGCATCGCGTTGGCGATTTCGGGCGCGTACGCCAGGTGTGAAATGCGTGCCTCAATGACCGTAACGCCTGCCTGCGACAGCCGCTCCTGGATCTCCTCACGCAACGCCTGGGAGATTTCGGTCGGGTTGCTGCGCAACGCCAGGCCCCCGTTATCGTCATGTGGCTCGTAAGGATAAGTGGTGCCAAGGTTGCGCAAGGCCGACTCGGTCTGTATCTCGACGAAATTGACGTAGTCATCCACCTCAAAGAGTGCTTCAGCCGTATCAAACACCTTCCAGACCACCACTGCGGCAATTTCAATCGGGCTGCCGTTGGCGTCGTTGACCTTCAGTTTGCCGCTTTCGAAGTTGCGCACGCGCACGGATACGGGCGCCTTCGCGTAGAACGGATTGGCCCAGCGCAGGCCCGGGTCGTGGCAGGTGCCGACGTACTTGCCGAACAGCTGCAATACCCTGGCTTCGTTCGGGTGCACCATGAAAAGCCCCGCCCAGCAAATAAGAACAATGATCGAAGCCAGTAACGCGACGACGACGCCGGCAATGTTCTGGGCAGATCCGGCCAGGTAAATCATATACGCGAGGCCCAGCTGGGCGACCGCCAATACCACCAGCATCAGGTAACCGGATGCCACGGTTCGCTTTACTTCGCGAATCATCGTCCTCTCCTCTTCGATTGCCTTATTTTGATATCATTTTGATATCTTTTGGCCAAAGAAGCAAATGAATTTGATCGCTAATGTTAAATCACGGTGCGATCTGGCGGTCGCGGGCGAGCTGGTCGCGGGCCTGCTCAATCTCAATGCGCATGCGCTCGGCGATGGGCGCATCCAGCAGGCGCTGCAGCTCCTCCGCGGTGTGGCTGAGGCGGTATTTGTACCGAAACAGATCGAGAACCGAGACATCATGTTCCGCACTCTCGACGAGGGTTACGGCATCCCCGGAACCGATTTCACCGTCGTTCAACACGCGAAAATAGATGCCCGGTCGCGCCGCCTGGCGAAACGCCATGCCGAATCCCCGATCCTGCATGCGTGTTGCCAGCGTGCCACAGGGAATGCGCGGTGCCGTCGCCTCCAGCACAACCTCGCCGATCAGCAGCCGGTCGCCGATGGTCATGTCCGTGGGCAGGTCACGAATGGTCAGGTTTTCGCCAAACAGTCCTGGAGAATGATCCCTGCCGGTCTGGGCCGACCACCAGTCGTAGTCGTCCGCGCTGTAGGCATAGACCGCTTGGTCCGCCCCTCCGTGGTGCTGCGTATCAACAACCGCGTCGCCCGCAATCCCGAGGCTCGTCACCATAACCGGGCCGTCGACCGGCTGTTTGCAGATCCCGGTAAGGTGGGTCTTGTTGCCGAGGGATATCGTCTCGGCCCGCCCAACATTAATACTCTCAAGCCGCATGGCGTCCCTGTCTGAAGATTCTAAACCTTGATACGTCCCATCACGATGGCCAGCAGCGTGAATGCAATCAGTGCAACTGAGCTGACGCCGAAGAACATGCAAATCATGAAGATGGTCTGTTCCATTACTCGCTTCCCCCCCCTGCCTACCGGCCACTGGTCCGCTGTAGCGCAGTATAGCGCCCCCGGACAGGGCGCTCGCAAAGTGCCGCGGAAAACGTGTAAAGTGCGTTACATTCGCGTTTTTTTGTGTATATAATGTAACGCATGGCAAAAACAAAGATCTCCACCCTGAACCTGCGGATCGAGCCAGGTGTGAAGGAAGCCGTGCGCGAAGCCGCGGCCCGCGAGCATCGTAGCGTAGCCAATATGATCGAAATGCTGATCCGCCGGCACTGTGGCGAAGCCGGCATCACCGTCCCAGAACACAACGACTTCTATCCGGGGAATCCCAATGGATGAACGCATGTTGAAAGCCATGGTGGCCGCCGGCGCCATTAAAAACATCAACATTATTGCGAGCGGCGCGCGTTTTCACGTGGAGGCGAAGACACCCAACGGGCCAATTACCGCGGAAACCCGCAAGGGCAAGGTGAGAACCTGGGTAACGCTGGATGCGGCCGCGCGCTGGGTGCGAAGCCTCGGAATGGGCGGCGCGCACATCAATCTTACGCACTGGCAACCGGGCCAGCGCGAGCTGTCAATCTAGACCCTTAGCGGCCTGATCTATTCCTCTTCTGTTCCGCTGTCAGGCCACTTCCCGCCGAACGGAAACGGCCGGTCGTCGGTATTGAACGTCAGGAACCGGATATTCTCGTAGATATAGGTCGCCAGACTCTGCCCTACTCCGCGTAGTTCGCGGTTGACCTCGCCTGTAAACAGGAGCCAGAGAAAGCCAAAGACAACAATAAACGAGCCGACAATGCTCGCGAGGCTGATCAGTATGCAACTGATCAGCATGAACAAGAAGCGCTTCCAGGTGGCTCGCGACTTGAGGTTCTCCTCAATGGGCGTTCCGGTTTTCTTCTCGTCGACAAATGCGTGGTCTGCGGGAGGATTGGTGTCACTCATGTTTTGCTCCTTGTGCCGGACCGGCCCAATCACTGGACTAATCGGTCGCACCTATTGTTACAATCTTCGACCTTTCGAACCAGTGAAATATCCCCTGATGACCCACAAAACGCCTGTATTACTTGTCGTCCTGACCTTCCTGGCGGCGTGCGGCAGTGAGACTGCACCCGAGCAAAAACCTGCTGTCGACTTTGCGGCTGAAGCAAAACGCATTGCCAAGGCCTGCCTCATCATCGACACCCACGTCGACGTTCCTTATCGGCTGGAGGCCATACCGCAGGACGTATCGCAAGCCACTGAAGGTGGCGATTTCGACTACCCCCGCGCCGTCAGTGGCGGCCTGAACGTGCCGTTCATGTCGATCTATACACCCGCAGATCTGGAAGCAGAGGGCCGCTCAAAAGCCGTTGCCGAGAAACTCATCGACTCGGTTGAAGCGATTGCCCAGGGCGCCCCCGACAAGTTTGCGATCGCCCGATCCGCCGCGGACGTGCGCCAGCAGTTCGCGTCCGGGCTTATTTCGCTGCCCATGGGCATGGAGAACGGCTCACCCATCGAGGGCGACCTCGCGAACCTGCAGCACTTCTACGAGCGAGGTATTCGCTACATCACGCTCGCACACAGCCTCTCCAACCACATTTCCGACTCGTCCTATGACGAGAATCGCCAGTGGGGTGGCCTGAGCGAATTCGGCAAGGAGCTTATTGTCCAGATGAATCGTGTCGGCATCCTGGTGGATGTCAGCCATGTATCGGACGACGCGTTCTGGCAGATCATGGAGCTGTCCAGGGTTCCGGTGATCGCGTCACATTCGTCGGCGCGCCACTTCACGCCGGGGTTCGAGCGCAATATGAGCGATGACATGATCGTCGCGCTGGCCGAGAACGGCGGGATCATCCACATCAATTTCGGCTCGTCTTTCATCAGCCAGAAAGCACGAGATTATGGTGATGCGCGCAGAGCAGCCGGCGAGCAATATCTCGAGGAACACCCCGACCTCACCGAGTCATTTCTTTACCGGGAGTTTCCTGCGATGTATGCAGCAGATAACGGTCCGCTGCCCTTCGCAACGCTTGACGACGTCCTTGATCACTTCGATCACGTCGTTGCTTTGACGGGTGTCGACCATGTCGGCATCGGGTCCGACTATGACGGTGTCGGTGATTCCCTGCCAATTGGACTCAAGGATGTATCGCAGTATCCGAATCTCATAGAGGGTCTCCTGAGACGCGGATACACCGAGGACGACATTCGGAAGATTCTCGGAGAGAACCTGCTGCGTGTCTGGGAAGCGGCCGAGCGCTACGCCGCGACGACGTCGAGCAGCACGTAGCGCAACAGAACCTCGTAGCTGGTGCGATCGAGCTTCATCCCGTCAGGGAGTTCGAGCGTGTGGATGTGGGTGTCCTCGTCATCCCGCATTTCCAGGAAGTGTCTGTCTTCATCACGATATACCTGGTATTTCACGTCCCGGTGCTGATCGAATTTCAACAACACAACGCTGTCGGTCCAGTCCTGGATCGTCGCCTTTGCCATGTCAATCTCCGTTTTCCTTTCTGACTCATTACGCCGAAACCTGGCGTTTGGATACAGAGTTGCAAGCGTTGTGCCAAACCAGGGATTCCGGTTTGAGATTTTTTTACGCCTTTTAAAACAGGAACTTACCTACCAACACTACGCGTACCGGGGCCACAGACTGAGCATTCCTTGTCAGTTTTTGACCCGTCTGTCGTGCGATTTGCGACACCCGGTTTACATAAATTTCGGCCTACAGCGGCCAGAACGTAATGAGCGCGGGCACGGAGATCGTTACGATCAGAATCTCGAGCGGCAGCCCCATGCGCCAATAGTCGCCGAAGCGATACCCGCCCGGCCCCATGATCAGCGTATTGTTCTTGTGTCCAATCGGCGTGAGGAACGCACAGGACGCGGCGACAGCGACCCCCATCAGGAACGGATCGGGACTGACACCGAGACGCGTGGCTATCTCCACCGCAATCGGAGCCGCGATGACGGCAGTCGCCGTGTTATTCATCACGTCGGACAATGTCATGGTGACAATGACCAGCAGCGTCAGAACGACGACCGGCGAGAAGCCCGCCGACACATCGACAATGCCGCCCGCAATCAACTCGGTACCGCCCGTCGACTGCAGGGCACCGCCAATCGGGATCATTGACCCGAGAAGCACGATAACGGGCCACTCAACCGACTTATAGACGTCGCGCAACGGGACGATATTAAGCAGGGCGTACAGAGCCACGACGCACCCCAGCGCTACCGGCAGATAGACGAAGCCAAAACTTGCGGCCGCAATGGCGCCGGCAAATGCGGCTACGGCTATCGAAGCCTTATCGCGCTGCAGCACACTGTGTCCCCGATCCGCCAATGGCAACAGACCAAGGCGGCCCGTAATGTCGTTCAGGCGCTCCTCTGACCCCAACAGCAACAGTATGTCACCGGGCCGGAGCGTGAGGGCACGCACCTTGTCGCGGAAGCGGCGCCCCTGGCGAGATACGCCGACCAGCGCCACGCGGTAGCGATACAGCAGGCGAACTGACATGGCGGAACGCCCGGCGAGGCGCGACGACTCCTGGACGACGACCTCCTGCAGGACCAGTTCCTCATCCCCCAGCTTGCCTTCCCCCTTACCGACATACTCGAGTTTCAAGGCACCCAGCGCCTCCTCGAGACTGTCGGGACTCGCCTCGAGTATTAAAATGTCAGCAGCCTTGATCTCGGCGATGCGTGCGAGACCCGGCAGCCGACGACCGCGACGAATGAGCCCGATGATCTGCACGTCGGCTTTTTCGGCGTCGGTGTCCAGGTCCCGGACGCGCTTGCCGATGACGGGGGACCCCTCGGGCACGCGAACCTCGACAATGTAGTCGGCCAGCTCGAACAGTTCCTTGCCCGCATCGCTCGACTGGCGTTCGCGCGGCAGGAGACGCCAGCCGAAGAGCGCCACGTAGGCGACACCGGCCACCGCGCACGCGAGGCCAACCGGCGCAAAATCGAACATCCCGTAGGGTGCGCCCAGCGCATCACCGCGAAACTCAGCAACAACGATATTCGGCGGCGTCCCTATCATCGTGATCATGCCGCCGAGAATCGACGCGAACGACAGGGGCATCAACGACAGGGACGGGCTCCGCCCCGCCTTCTTGGCCGCCTGCATGTCGACCGGCATGAGTAGCGCAAGCGCCGCGACGTTGTTCATAATCGCTGACAGCGCCGCTGCGAATCCCGACATTACGGTGATGTGCGTGGACAGCTTGCGGGATGCGTCGACGAGGTAGCGTGCAACCAGTTCGATAGCCCCCGAGTTCGACAGTCCGCGGCTGACGATGAGCACCAGCGCGATGATGATCGTGGCCGGGTGTCCGAAACCTGAGAACGCCTGCTCTTTCGGCACGATGCCGGTCAGCAGGGCGATGAGCAGAGCCACGAACGCTACCAGGTCGTATCGCCAGCGCCCCCAGATCAGAAAGACAAAAACAAACACGAGCAAACCGAATAGTATTGTCTGGTCCTGAGTCACGCCCTGCCCCGTAGCGACCGCAAAGGCTGGTAGATTAGCAGGCAACGCAGAACAATTCCGTCGTGCGGGCAGTCAAAGTGGCTCTATGACAATCATCATTCTAATCGTTGCTGTGCTCGTCATCGTCTTCGGACCCGGCATCTGGGTGCAACGCGTACTCGACCGCTACAGCGTGCCGGCCGATCGTTACCCGGGGACCGGCGCGGGGCTCGCCCGGCATTTGCTGGACCAGCACAACCTGCAGGCCATCAAGGTCGAAGCGACGGAAGACGGCGATCACTACGACCCCGAGGCCAAGGCCGTGCGTCTCACTGAAGACAAATTCAGCGGGCGATCGCTGACCGCCATCACGGTGGCGGCCCACGAAGTCGGGCACGCTTTGCAGGACAGTGATGGCTACGCGCCGCTGCGAATACGAACCCGCCTCGTGAAGGCAACTCGCGGCATAGAAAAATTAGGCGCAGGTGTGCTCATGGTCTCGCCGTTCCTGGGAATCATAACGCGTGCGCCCGCCCTCGGATTGCTGACGTTTGCTGCGGGCATGCTGACATTGGGAACTGCAGCCGTGGTGCATTTTTTTACGCTGCCCACCGAATTCAACGCGAGTTTTGCAAGGGCATTACCATTGCTCGAAGAGCATAAAATACTGAAGCAAGGGGATCACCGGCACGCGAGCCGCCTGCTAACAGCCGCGGCCCTGACTTACGTGTCGGCTTCATTGATGAGCCTGCTCAATATTGCTCGCTGGCTGGCAATCCTGCGGCGCTAGATTATTGCCGGGACTGCCAATGGTCTGGCTGGCGGTTTAGCGGCAGGCTCAAGCTAATCATAACAGACTGAATAATAAGCAAAAATTGCCTCAGGAACTGTACGCCGGTTCCGCCTGTCCAAATGGACTGGTTTAGGGCGCTTGGCGCTGCTATTATCCGCGCCCGAAAGCCTGTCCTGACCCGTATGCAGCACTGCACTCAGCTGTCTGGGAAGCGCCTGAAGGACTGGCAATGGAATACGTGCACCCACCTCGATCGATTTGTCGGGTTCTCGCTTTTGAAGGCTTTGAGAACCCTAACGTCGTGCAAGCTGGTCGGTGCCATGAGAAGACCAACAGAGCTGAAGTATTGAAATGAAAGACCTTAGCGTTTACAGAAACATAGGTATCTTCGCCCACGTTGACGCGGGCAAGACGACGACTACTGAGCGTATCCTCAAGCTCACGGGCAAGATCCACAAGACCGGTGAGGTTCACGACGGTGAAGCGACCACCGACTTCATGGACCAGGAGCAGGAGCGCGGCATTACCATTCAGTCGGCTGCGACCAGCTGCCAGTGGGACAATCACACGCTGAATATCATCGACACCCCGGGGCACGTCGACTTCACGATTGAAGTCTACCGCTCCCTGAAGGTGCTGGACGGTGGTGTGGGTGTGTTCTGTGGTTCGGGTGGCGTTGAGCCACAGTCGGAAACGAACTGGCGCTACGCCAACGAGTCGGAAGTTGCGCGCATCATTTTCGTCAACAAGCTCGACCGCGTCGGGGCTGACTTTTACCGGGTCGTGAAGCAGGTCGAAGACGTGCTCGCCGCGAGCCCCCTGGTCATGGTACTGCCGATTGGTATCGAGGATAACTTCACCGGCGTCGTCGACTTGCTGACGCGCAAGGCGTGGATCTGGTCAGACCCGAACGATCCCACCTCCTACGAGATCACCGATGTACCCGAGGATATGCAGGACGCCGTCGAGGAATGGCGCGAGAAGCTTATCGAGACTGCCGTGGAGCAGGACGATGACCTGCTTGAGCAGTACCTCGAAGGCAACGAGCCCTCGGTCGAGGACCTCAAGAAGTGCGTCCGGAAAGGCACGATCGCCCTGGACTTCTTCCCGACTTACTGTGGTTCAGCCTTTAAAAACAAAGGTGTACAGAATGTACTTAATGCAGTAGTTGACTTTCTGCCGAACCCGACGGAAGTCAAGCCGCAGCCCGAGATGGATCTCGATGGCCAGGAAACGGGCAGCTTTGCCGAAGTCGATCCCGAGAAGCCGCTGCGCGCACTCGCGTTCAAAATCATGGATGACCGTTACGGTGCCCTGACCTTCACGCGGATCTACTCCGGTGTCATCAAGAAAGGCGACAGCGTCCTGAATACGTTTACGGGCAAGACCGAACGCATCGGGCGTATTGTGGAAATGCACGCAGACTCCCGCCAGGAACTCGAAACGGCACAAGCCGGCGATATCGTCGCGCTGCTCGGCATGAAGAATACCCGCACGGGCCATACGCTCGCGGATCCGAAGAATCCCGCGACGCTCGAGCCGATGGTGTTCCCCGATCCGGTTATTTCGATCGCGATCTCACCGAAGGACAAGGCCGGCACCGAGAAGATGGGCGTCGCCCTGAACAAGATGGTCCAGGAGGACCCGTCGTTCCAGGTCGCGACGGACGAGGACTCGGGCGAAACGCTGATCAAGGGTATGGGCGAGCTGCACCTCGACATCAAGGTCGACATTCTGCGTCGTACGCACCACGTCGACGTCGAGATGGGTAAGCCACAGGTCGCCTACCGCGAGACGATTACGCAGACGATCGAGGACTCGTACACGCATAAGAAACAGTCGGGTGGTTCCGGCCAGTACGGCAAGATCGAATACCGGATCGAGCCTGCTGAAAAGAATGTCGGTTATGAGTTTGAATCGCAGGTTACCGGCGGTAACGTACCCCGTGAATACTGGGGTGCTATTGAGAAAGCATTCCTGAGCTGCATGGTTGAAGGCACGCTCGCCGGTTACCCGCTGCTCGACGTGAAGTTCACGCTGCTCGACGGTGGCTTCCACGCCGTCGACTCATCCGCACTCGCCTTCGAAATCGCGACGAAAGCGGCCTACCGCCAGTCAATTCCGAAAGCCGGCGTGCAGCTGCTTGAGCCGATTATGAAAGTCGACGTGTTCTCGCCGGACGACAACGTTGGTGACGTTATCGGCGATCTGAACCGGCGTCGCGGCATGATCAAGTCACAGGACGCAGGCGCCACGGGTGTCCGCGTGAAAGCCGATGCGCCGCTGGCGGAGATGTTTGGCTATATCGGCCACTTGCGTACCCTGACGTCAGGTCGCGGCCAGTTCTCGATGGAATTCTCGCACTACGCACCGTGTCCTGCCAACGTGGCGGAGGAAGTCATCAAGGAAGCGCAGGAGCGCAAAGCCGAGAAATAGATGTCGGCGTGAGCGTCAGAGTCAGGCCCTCGCGGGCTTTGCTTGCGAGGGCTTTTTCTTGCCTGCTACAACGGCGTCAAAACTGAAGAACGCGACGGCAGCCCATATGAAACCGAAGCACACAAGATGCGCGGTGGTGAGGACCTCGCCGTAGTACAGCCCGGTGCAGAACTGCAGCGTCGGTGCGAGAAACTGCATAAAGCCGAGCGTCGTCAGCGTCAGACGCCTGGCGGCTATCGCGAACAGTAACAACGGTATTACGGTAATCGGACCGCCCATTACCAGGAGCAGCGAGAGGCCCGTGTCGCCAGCTGCGAACGACGCCACCTGCCCCGCCATGAGCATACCCAGAAAGACTGCCGCAAACGGAAACAGTAACGTGGTTTCGACAAACAAACCCGGCATCGCACCTATGGCTACCTGCTTGCGTATAACACCGTAGGCAGTAAACAACGCGGCGAGCGACAACGCGACCCAGGGAAAGATGCCGCCGCTGACGGTCAGGTACACGACGCCCGTGAATGCGAGCGCGACTGCCACGATTTGCAGGCGCCGGAGCCGTTCACCCAGTGCCACGACACCTATCGCCACATACATCAGCGGATTGATGTAGTAGCCGAGGCTCGCTTCGAAGATGCGCGCGTTCTGGACCGCCCAGATGTAGATCAGCCAGTTTGCGGAAATGGACAGGGCCGCGAGCGCCAGCCATGCGAGCATTGTACGGTCCACGAATGCCCGGCGGACTTCCGCCCACTGGCGCCGCGCGAAGATAATCAGCGCGCCGAACGGTACCGCCCAAACCACGCGATGCGTGAGCACCTCCAGCGCCGCCACGTCTTCGATCCATTTGAAATAGACGGGGAACACGCCCCATAGCGTGTATGCGATCAAGCCGAGAACAACACCGGAGCGTAGCTCGGCATCCCCCGCACTACCGGGCTTACTCACTGCGGCGAGTCACTGGTCGTGGCAGTATCCGGCGCGATGACGGCAGCCAATGCGACAGCCGCAAGCAGGATGCCGCTGATCACAGCGAAACGTTTCAATTCCAAATCCCCTCGGATTTCTTACAGGCGGCCGTTTGAGCGCTTATTCTGACCGTATTCGACACCGAATTCAGGGATTTATTCAGAATGATCCCGGGCTTGCCAAGACGCTAATTTAGTCCTCAACGACCAATTTTGTGACATAAACCCTGAAAAAGATGCCGTCACCGCACAAACTGGCCGTCTGACAGGGCTGTAGCGCTTCTGCGGCCCCCCCGAATGCTGACCGGATCGCTATGTACGAACAACATTTTGGACTGAAAAAGCGCCCCTTCCCTGCGAAAGCCAGGGGCAATGACGTATTTGTTGGCCCACAAACTGCAAAAACGATGGCCGGCCTCAAAAAGGCGCTCCTGTCGCAGGACGCCGTGATTGCCGTTTCAGGCCCGGCCGGCTCGGGAAAGACAACCCTGATCGCCAAGGCACTGGATGCCGTCTCAGACACGCACAAGACGATCCGTATCGGCCGCATGCACCTCCGGGGTGAGGATGGGCTGGAGTTTCTGCTTGAGGAACTCGGACTCACGGACCTGCCCAAGGGTCCGATACGCCAATTTGCTGCATTGCGCACGCGGCTGCACGAACTGGAAAACGAAAATTACCGCCTCGTCATCGTCGTCGAGGATGCTGTTCGCCTGGGAGAGGAAACGGTCGCCGAACTTGAGGCATTGACCGCCGCTGACGCCGGAGAGGCCGGCGGTGCAGCACTCGTGCTCATGGGCGACGAGCGCCTCGAGGCGCTCTGCAATAAACCCCAACTCAAGCGTCTGGCACAGAGAATCAGGCAGAGACTCTCGATTGCACCGCTTTGCGCCGCAGAACTTCGTGGCTACCTCATGCACTGCTTCCGCCTCGCCGGTACAGATTTCGAGGTCGTTTTCGACGAGCGCTCGGCGCCGCTGTTGCATCATCTCAGCGACGGCATACCGCGGGTCGCGAACAACGTTATTGAAGCCTCTCTCGCGGCCGCAGCCGAGGCTGGACTCACCAAAATTCCTGCCACCTTCGTCGCAGGCGTCGCCCGGGACGAATTCGGGCTTGAGAGCGGGGATTTTGATCTATCAACGACCGCGCCTGTCACTGCACCTGAGGCCGTTGTGGAAGCGCCACCGGTTGCGAAACCTCAAACTGTCGCAGAACCGGAACCTGCAGCCGAGGTGGCGCCAGAGCACGAACCTGTGCCGGAGCCGGAGCCGGTGCCGGCGGAACCCGAGCCGGTCGCGGAGGCCGTCGCGGTGCCCGACCCAGCGCCTGCAGCGGAACCGGTCATCGTCTTTGCAGACGAGACAGACGAAGAACTCCCTGTCGTGAACGATATTCCGGAGTTAATCCAGGATACGCTGCCGGATCTCGAAGTACTGGCGCCAGAAATCATGGCCGCGGATACTCACGCGGAACCGCCGTCTGAGATTCCCGAACTCCAGCCCGAGGAACTGCCAGTGGCTGCAGCCGACGGGATTCCTGAACTCACCCCCGTTGAGCCCGTGACGCCCGTGGCCGAGACGGCCGAAGCGGCGCCGGAGCCCGAACCGGAGCTCCCGCCTGAGCCGGCCCCCGAGCCCGAGCCGGCGCCCAAGCCCCAACCTGAACTCGCC
>SHLT01000017.1 GCA_004282875.1 Chromatiales bacterium
CCCGAGTACGCCTATGACATTACGGGCATGATCGTGTCCTACCGTCATCACGACAACAACAGCCGCATGCACGCGCTCGCAAACGATCACCTGAACATGCTCGACGTGTGCGTAATCTGGGGCGACAACACCGCCAACGAACGCCTGCACAAAATCGATTTCTGGAACGGCATATTCACCTGCAACGTCAAGACGCGCGACCAGCAGGCGTGGGACGCGTTCAACATGGACCAGCTATCGAACAATCACCTGATTTCCGATGACGAATTTGTCCGCAGGCAGGTAAGGAAAATCAGGATTGGCGACCAGGTACGCGTGCGAGGCTACCTGGCGTCCTATTCGAGCGGTGGGGGTTACAAACGCGGTACCAGTACGACGCGTACCGACACGGGTGACGGCGCCTGCGAAACCATTTACGTGGAAGACTTCGAGATTGTAAGACCGGCAACGAGTCGCTGGCGCCTCTCGATGTGGGCGTCGCTGGCCGTGTTACTCGCCGGACTCTTTGTCCATTTCCGGAAACCCTACCGGCCGTATTGAGCCGCTAGGCCTGTCCCATGGCCTCGGAACCGCGCATGATCATGCGCACCTTGATGATTGCCGCCTCGATGTACCGCTCGCGCTCTTCTGCGGGCGTATCCAGCAGCGCGATCCCCGTCGTAAACAGGATAGCGACCGTGGAGTCCGCCGCAAGCCGCGGGTGGCCCAGCGGCACGCCGCGCCGGTCGGCGTCCCAGACCAGGAACTCTGCGAGGTCCCGTGACATCGTCACCAGCAGCTTCTCGGCGGCACTGCGAAATGCAGACTGCCGGGACAGGCTCTCCTGCAGGATCATCCGCGACATACCCTGGTTGCCAAAGATATAGTCGAACAGCGTCTCGACCGAGGCCCTGATTACCGACCGGCCTTCCGCCGCCTGCTCCCGGACGCGATGCATCAGGTTCACCAGCGTCGTGCCGTGCTCGTCGATGAGCGCCAGGCCCAGGCCCTCCATGTCATGGAAGTGACGATAGAACGACGTCGGTGCGATTCCGGCGAGCTTGGCCACCTCCCGAAGGCTCAGCGTGTCGAAACTGCGGCCGGACGCGAGTTCGGCGGCCACGGCGTCCATAAGTCGCTGTCGCGTCTCTTCTTTTTGTTGTTTTCTCGTGACCTTCAAGATCGGGGTTCCTGCATTGCCCTGCCCCGTCGCTGCAGCGCCGGGTATTGCATCCTAGCAAAGGAATGGTACAGTTGTGCGTACAAGTGTACGCTGAAAGTGGCGTGAGATGAAATCAGCCCAGAGAGAAACGGTATGACGACCTACAAAGCACCGCTTAGAGACATGCAGTTTGTGATGCAGGACCTCTTGAATATCGAGAAGCACTACCAGTCGTTGCCCGCGTGCGAAGAGGTCAACCAGGACCTCATCGACGCAATCCTCGGCGAAGCCAGCAAATTCTCCGAAGAAGTCGTGGCCCCTCTCAACGCAGTGGGCGATGAGGAAGGCTGCCAGATGCTGGAAAACGGCGAGGTGAAGACTCCCGCCGGGTTCAAAGAGGCCTACCAGCAATACGTCGACGCCGGCTGGCCGTCACTCGATCAGCCCGCGGCTTACGGCGGCCAGGATCTGCCGATGTCGATCGGCACGACCATCCGCGAGATGACCGGCACCGCCAACTGGTCCTGGGCCATGTACTCCGGGTTGTCCCACGGTGCCATGGAGACCATTGACGAGCATGGATCCGAGGAACAGAAAGCCATGTTCATGGAGCCGCTGGTCAGCGGTCGCTGGACCGGCACCATGTGCCTGACCGAGGCGCACTGCGGCACGGACCTTGGGCTTCTGAAGTCGAAAGCCGAGCAAGCCGTCGACGGCACCTATCGCATTACGGGATCGAAGGTGTTCATCTCGTCCGGCGAACACGATCTCGCCGAGAACATCGTGCACATTGTCCTGGCGCGCTTGCCCGACTCGCCGCCGGGAACGAAAGGCATCTCGCTGTTTATCGTGCCGAAGTTCATTCCGAACGAAGACGGTTCTCTCGGCGACCGCAACGCCGTCACCTGCGGCGTCCTCGAACGCAAGATGGGCATTCACGGCAACTCGACCTGCCTGCTGAATTTCGACGGCGCGACCGGGTACCTGGTTGGCGAAGAAAACAAGGGCCTGAGCTACATGTTCACGTTCATGAATTTCGCCCGCCTCGGCACCGGGCTGCAGGGACTCGCTCATTCGGAACTCGCCTTCCAGAACTCCCTCGCCTATACCCGCGATCGTCTGCAGATGCGTTCGCTGTCGGGCCCCAAGAATCCCGGCGGACCCGCGGACCCGATCATCGTGCACCCGGACGTGCGCCGCATGTTGTTAACGCAGAAGGCGTTTGCCGAAGGCGGCCGAGCGTTGCTCTATTTCGCAAGCACGCAGGGCGACATACTGACCAAGTCCGACGACCCGGAAGCCCGCGAGCTTGCCAACCACGTTCTCGGCTTCCTGACGCCCATCATCAAGGCCTTCCTCACCGAAACCGGCTTTGAAAGCGCCAATCTCGGTCTGCAGTGTTTCGGCGGCCACGGTTACATCAATGAATGGGGCGTCGAACAGAACGTTCGCGATGCCAGGATCGGCATGCTTTACGAGGGCACAACCGGGATCCAGGCCCTGGACCTTCTTGGCCGCAAAGTGCTCGGCACGCGCGGCAAGGCACTTACGCCTGTCACCGGCTTTATCCTTGACTTCTGCAAGCGGGCTCGCAGCCGCAAGGAACTCAGGCCTTACCTGAAGACGCTGGTCCGGCTGACCAAGCAGTGGAAGGCACTGACGCGGAAGATCGGTTTCGCCGCCATGCGCAACCGGGACGCCGTGGGCGCGGCCTCGGTCGACTACATCATGTTCTCCGGCTACGTGTTGCTTGGCGTTGCCTGGGCTGCCAGTGCGCGGGCTGCTTACCGGCGGATCGAGCAGGGCACGACCGAAGAAGCGTTTTATCGTGCGAAGATCCAGACTGCAGAATTCTACTTCGCCAAAATCCTGCCGCGAACTGCGACGTTGCTTGAAACAATGGGGACCGGCCCTGACTCGCTAATGAAAATGGAAGAAGACCAGTTCATTTTCTAAGCGGACCTGATCGAAAACCAAAGAGGAAGACAATGATCTACTCGGGAAAGGCGATAACCGTCCGGGCAACCGACGACGGCATCGCAGAGCTCTGCTTTGACCTCCAGGACGACTCAGTCAACAAGTTCAATGCGTTGACGGTCAACGAACTGAAGGAAGCGACGGCCGCAATCAGCGCGGATTCATCACTCAAAGGCGTGATCGTCACAAGTGGCAAGCCCGTGTTCATAGTGGGCGCCGATATCACTGAATTCGGTGCACTTTTCGGCGCCAGTGAAGACGCGATCGCCGAAAAGCTCCTGGCGACCAATGTCGAGGTGTTCAATGCCTTTGAGGATCTGCCGCTACCGACCGTGGCTGCCATTAACGGCATCGCCCTGGGCGGAGGATTCGAGATGGGCCTGGTCTGCGATTACCGGGTCATGTCCGACACCGCACGGGTCGGGCTCCCTGAGACCAAGCTGGGCATTATCCCGGGTTATGGCGGCACGACCCGCCTGCCGCGCCTGATTGGCGCGGACAACGCGATCGAATGGATTGCGTCGGGTAAGGAACAGAAGCCGGACCAGGCGTTGCTGTGCGGTGCCGTCGATGCAGTTGTTGCGCCCGAGTTACTGCGCGACGCTGCCGTGTCGCTGTTGCAGCAGTGCATGAATGGCAAGCTCGACTACCGGGCAAAGCGGCGGGAAAAACAGGAGCCGCTGAAGCTGAACGAGATCGAAGCCACGATGGTTTTCGAAACAGCCAAAGCGTTTGTTGGCGGCAAAGCCGGACCGCACTACCCGGCACCGGTCACCGCCATCAAGGTCATGCAGAAAGCCGCAGCGTTGAACCGGGATGACGCGCTGCGCGAAGAAGCCAAAGGCGTTGCCAAACTGGCTGGCACGCTGGCAGCGAAAAACCTGGTCGGGCTGTTCATTGGTGACCAGGTACTGGCCAAGCGTGGCAAGAGCCTCGCGAAGAAGGCAGGAAAGGTGGAACGGGCTGCGGTTCTGGGTGCGGGCATCATGGGCGGTGGAATCGCCTATCAATCCGCGCTGAAAGGCACACCGATCATCATGAAAGACATCGCGCAGGCCGGCCTCGACCTTGGCTTGTCCGAAGCCAGCAAATTGTTGTCCAAACAGGTTGAACGCAAGCGGATCTCCGTCGGTGAGATGGCCGGCGTTCTCAACAAGATCCAGCCGTCCCTGAGCTACGAGGGTTTCGACACCGTGGATGTTGTCGTCGAAGCCGTCGTGGAAAACCCGAAGGTTAAACACGCCGTCCTTACGGAAACCGAAGCGCAGATTCGCGATGACGCGATTCTGGCGTCCAATACGTCGACCATCTCGATCACCCATTTGGCCGAACCCCTGAAACGCCCGGAAAACTTCTGCGGCATGCACTTTTTCAACCCGGTGCACCGTATGCCACTGGTTGAAGTCATTCGGGGAGAAAAGACGGGAGAGCACGCCGTCGCCAAGACGGTTGCGTACGCACTGGCCATGGGCAAGAAGCCGGTCGTCGTCAACGATTGTCCGGGGTTCCTCGTGAATCGCATCCTGTCGCCCTACATCGGCGCCTTCATGGGCCTCGTTAAACGCGGCGTCGACTTCACGCAGATTGACAGGGCGATGGAGCGTTTTGGCTGGCCGATGGGACCGGCTTACCTGTGTGACGTCGTGGGTATCGACACGGGCGTGCACGCTGGCGCCGTCATGGCGGAAGGGTTTCCCGAGCGTATGAAGTACGACTTCAAAACCTGCCACGACGTGATGTTCGAGAATGAGCGCTTCGGTCAGAAGAACGGACTTGGCTACTACAAGTACGAGGCCGACAAGAAGGGCCGACCTAGAAAGATCGTGGACGATGAGGTTGCAGCGCTTCTCGCACCCGTAATCGACGGTCAGGAAACGCTCAGTGATGAGGCTATCGTCGACTCGATGATGATCCCCATGTGTCTTGAGACGGTTCGTTGCCTTGAAGACGGCATCGCCGCGTCCGCGACTGACGTTGACCTGGCATTGATCTACGGAATCGGCTTTCCGCCGTTCCGGGGCGGCGCGCTCCACTACATCGACGACGTTGGCATCGACAAGTTCGTGGCCAGGGCCGACGAGCTTGCGGCGACTGCCGGCCCGCTGAGCCCGATGTACCAATCCACCGAAAAACTGCGTGAGATGGCCGCCAATGGCGCCGCCTTCTTCGGATAAGCCTACGAGCGGGAGTAACAGAATGAACCTGAATCCGAGAGACGTGGTAATCGTCGATTTCGCACGCACCCCGATGGGGCGCTCCAAAAACGGTTGTTATCGCCATGTGCGTGCCGACGACCTGTCTGCGGCGTTGATAGATGGCCTGTTCGCGCGCAATCCCGAATTGAACCCCGCCGAAGTAGAAGATGTGCTCTGGGGTTGCGTCAACCAGACCCTGGAACAGGGCATGAACATTGCGCGCATGGTGTCCGTATTGTCGGTCCTGCCAAACGAGGTGGCCGGCCAGACCGTCAATCGCCTCTGCGGCTCGTCCATGTCAGCCCTGCACAGCGCCGCGCAGGCGATCATGACAGGGAACGGCGACATGTTCGTGGTCGGCGGTGTCGAGCACATGGGCCACATCAATATGATGCATGGCGTCGACGTCAACCCCGCCCTGTCCAAACATGCCGCTAAGGCGGCGGGCTCCATGGGACTGACGGCAGAGTTGCTGGGCAAAATGCACGGCATTACGCGCGAGGCGCAGGACGAGTTCTCGGCGCGCTCGCACCAGCGCGCCCATGCGGCAACCGTGGAAGGGAGGTTCAGCGAGGAGATTATCCCGATGGAAGGCCATGACGAGAACGGTTTCAAGGTGCTGGTGGAGCATGATGAGACCATACGTCCGGATACGACCGTCGAAGGCTTGGCCAAGCTCAAACCGGTATTCGATCCGAAAAACGGCACGGTAACAGCCGGCAGTTCCTCGCAGATCACCGACGGCGCATCGTGCATGATCGTGATGGCGGCCGAGCGTGCCCAGGCGCTGGGTGTGGAACCGATGGCACGGATTCGTGCGATGTCCGTCGCCGGGGTTGACCCGTCCATCATGGGATACGGACCGGTTCCCTCGACACACAAGGCGCTGAAACGCGCCGGACTGAGCATGTCGGACATCGATCATCTGGAACTGAACGAGGCCTTTGCGGCCCAGGCATTGCCGGTGCTCAAAGATCTCGGCCTGCTGGACGCCATGGACGAGAAGGTCAACCTGAATGGCGGCGCCATCGCACTTGGACATCCGTTCGGCTGCTCCGGCGCCCGAATTACAGGCACCTTGCTGAACGTGATGCGACAGAACGAAGGCACGTTGGGCGTTGCTACCATGTGCGTTGGCCTGGGACAGGGTATTACAACGATAGTTGAGCGCCTGTAGACTCGTTTCCAGCGACCAGGGGGCAGATCTTGACGACCAGTGACTATCCGCATCTCTTTGCGCCGCTCGACCTCGGCTTCACCACCCTGAAGAACCGGGTTCTCATGGGCTCCATGCACACGGGGCTCGAGGACGGTAACCAGCACGATCGCCTGGCAGCCTATTTCGCAGAACGCGCCCGCGGTGACGTCGGACTGATCGTAACCGGCGGCTACGCGCCGAATCGTGCCGGGTGGGTAAAACCCTTCGCTGGCAAGCTGACGACGCGCGGCGAGGCCGCGAAACATCGCCGGGTCACGGACGCAGTCCACGCCGAAGACGGCAAGATTGCCATGCAAATCCTGCATGCCGGGCGGTACGCCTATCACCCGTTTTCCGTCGCACCATCGCGTATTCGTTCGCCGATTACACCGTTCACGCCGCGCGCGCTGTCGAGCGCGGGCGTCGAGAAGCAAATCAGGGATTTCGTGCATTGTGCACAGCTTGCGCGCGACGCCGGCTATGACGGTGTCGAAATCATGGGATCGGAAGGCTACTTCATCAATGAATTCCTGGTCACGCACACGAACCATCGCAATGACGAATGGGGTGGCGACTACTCGCAGCGCATGCGCCTGCCCGTCGAGATCGTCGCACGCACCCGGGAGGCCGTCGGCGAAGACTTCATCATTATTTATCGACTGTCGATGATCGACCTGATTCCGGAAGGCAGCTCTTGGGAAGAAACCGTGCAGCTCGCCAAGGCGATCGAGAAAGCAGGTGCGACGATTATTAACACGGGGATCGGCTGGCATGAAGCCCGCGTGCCGACCATCGCAACGTCCGTGCCGCGCAATGCCTTTACGTGGGTCACGCGGAAGATGAAAGAGGAAGTGAGCCTGCCGCTCGTGACGTCCAATCGCATCAACCTGCCCGCCAGCGCCGAGGAGGTGCTGGCCCGCGGCGACGCCGACATCGTATCGCTGGCGCGGCCGATGCTCGCCGATCCGGAATTCGCGAAGAAAGCCCGAACCGGACGCGCCGATGAGATAAACGTCTGCATCGCCTGCAACCAGGCCTGTCTCGATCATACGTTTTCGAACAAGATGAGCAGCTGTCTCGTCAATCCGCGCGCCTGTCACGAAACCGAGCTGAACTACACCGAGACGACAACGCAAAAAGCGTTTGCTGTGGTCGGCGCCGGCCCCGCAGGCTTATCGGCGGCGCTGGTGCTGGCCCAACGCGGCCACAAGGTCGACCTGTATGACGCCGCCGCCGAACTCGGTGGCCAGCTCAACATGGCGAAGGTCATCCCGGGCAAGGAAGAGTTTCACGAAATGCTGCGCTACTTCGAACGGCAGGTCGAACTAAGCAACATCAGCGTGCATCTCAATGCACGAGTTGGCGCAGAGGATCTCAGGGACAAGGATTACAGCGCAGTCATCGTCGCGACAGGCGTAGTACCGCGCAACCCGGGCATTGAAGGCCAGGACCATCCGAAGGTTCTCAATTACATTGACGTGCTCCGGCACCGGACGCCCGTGGGCAAACGCGTTGCCATCATCGGCGCAGGCGGCATCGGCTTCGACGTTGCCGAATTCCTCATCCACGACGAGGGGCACTCTCCGACCCTGGACCTCGACGAGTGGTTGTCAGAGTGGGGCGTAGTCGATCCGGCCGAGGCGCGCGGCGGGCTGGCCCGCGATCGGCAGGCCCCGCAGCCGCCGGCGCGCGAGGTCACCCTGTTGCAGCGCAAGAAAGGCAAGCTCGGAGCGAAGCTCGGCAAGACCACGGGCTGGATTCACCGCGCGACGCTCAAGATGAACGGCGTACAGATGATCGGCGACGTCAACTACGAACGCATCGGCGACGACGGCCTGCTCATCACGTATGGCGACAAACACGAGAACCCGACCTGGTTAGACGTCGACAATGTCATTCTATGCGCGGGACAGGAGCCGCTGCGTGACCTGACGGAACCGCTGGCGGCAGCTGGGGTCCCGGTGCATGTCATCGGCGGCGCCGACGTTGCAGCCGAACTCGATGCCAAGCGAGCCATCGACCAGGGAAGTCGGCTCGCGGCTGGTTTGTAGTCAGCGGATAGCCTTACAAGCTCAGGCCGCAGGATTCGAACGCTTCACGAATCGTCGCCTTCTCCGCCTCGGTGAGCTCAAGCATGGGCGGCCGCACGCGCCCGCCGACCTGGCCGAGCAGTTCCTGCCAGTACTTGCCAAATGCCTGCGGCTTATCGGAAGGCTTCGAGCGCGCCATCGCCTCGCGCACGGGTTCGAGGCTGTCGCGCACGCGACGCGCCTCCTCGAACTTTCCAGCAAACGCCAGTCGCGTGTACTCGTCCATGCGTTTGTCGCTCTTCGTCTGCAGGTGATACGGCGGAGATGAACAGAGATAGAGTCGCCATCCGAGTTCCTCGATATTGTCGAGCCAGTCGTCTTCCAACGATGTAGACACCTGGATCTTGTCACCAACCATGTGCGTCAGTTGCACGTACATGTCGCGTGGAACCGAGTACTTGATAGCGACGATATTGGGCAATTCGGCAATGCGCGCACACTCCTCCGGCTGCATCAGGTAGCCCGAATCCGGATGGCTCCACATGGCGATGCCAATGTCGAGACGGTCACAGAGCGCCTTGTAGTACTGGTACAGAACCTCGCCGCGTTCATGCACGAAGCTCAGGACCGGAGCGTGCACCACGATGTAGTCGGCCCCGCAATCCTGCGCATGCAGGGCAAGCTCCACGACCGTATCGAAGTTCTGGTCCGAGACGGACACGATAACCCCGGCCTTGCCGTCGCACTCCTCGACTGCGATTTCGAAATTGCGCTTGCGCTCGGCGAGGCTCATCGAAAAGAACTCGCCCTGCTTCCCCGCGATGAACAGGCCCTTGATATCGAGGTCATCGACCCAGTGACGGATATTTGCGCGCAGACCGGCCTCGTTGAGAGAAAGATCGTCGTTAAAGGGATTCAGGGCGGCGGCCCAGATCCCGCGCATGTTGTCGCGGGCATAATCTTTCGCATCGAATTTCGAGTAGATAGTAGCCATTGGCGAAATATACTTATAATCCGCTATGCATACGAGAACCTCGATGACCCCCTATCCCGACCTGCACCTCTATATCAATGGCGAATTCCGCAAGGCCGCCAGCGACCTGCCGGTACTGAACCCGGCAACCGAAGAGGAGATCGGCCGTCTGCCGCACGCGGAAAAAAGCGACCTCGACGATGCGCTGGACGCCGCTGAGCAGGGCTTCAAGACCTGGCGCAAGGTGGCACCGATCGAGCGGGCGAATGTCCTGTATCGGGCTGCTGCACTGATGCGCGAGCGGCAGGAAGAAATCGCGACTGCCATTACCGCCGAGCACGGCAAACCGCTCAGCCAGGCCCGCCTCGAAGTTATCCGCGGTTGCGAGTTTTTCGAATGGGATGCCGGCGAAGCCACGCGCACCTATGGGCGCATCATTCCCAGCGCGCCCGGTGCCCGCTACAGCGTGCATCATCAGCCGATCGGTACGGTTGCCGCGTTTTCGCCCTGGAATTTCCCGATGAGCCAGCCGTGCAGAAAGGTCGCGGGGGCCATCGCCTCGGGCTGTTCCATCATTCTCAAAGCGGCCGAAGAAACCCCGGCCGGGGCACTGCATATCGCGAGAGCGCTGCACGACGCCGGATTGCCGCCCGGCGTACTGAACCTCGTGTTCGGCACGCCGGCGGAAATATCCGACCACCTGATCCGGCAGGACTCGGTGCGCCTGGTCGCATTCACAGGCTCCACGGCCGTCGGCAAACACCTCACGACCCTGGCGGCACAGCACATGACGCCGGTCCTGATGGAACTGGGCGGCCATGCTCCGGTGATCGTCTGCGAAGACACGGATGTCGAGGCGGCAGCTATCAGCGGTGCCGAACGCAAGATGCGTAACGCCGGCCAGGTGTGCACCTCGCCCACGCGTTTCTTCGTGCATGAGAGTATTTTCGACGCCTATGCCGAAACGTTTGTGCGCCGCGCCGGCGCAACGATTGTCGGCAACGGCGTTGATCCCGATGTCGAAATGGGTCCCCTGGCCAACGATCGCCGCATTGGCGCACTGACGGACCTGGTCGACGACGCACGCGAGAAAGGCGCGGAGATCAGGACCGGCGGGAGCAGGCTCGGCGACACGGGCTATTTCTTCGAACCCACCGTGCTGGCCAACGTGCCGGACAACGCTCGCGTCATGCAGGAAGAGCCGTTTGGTCCGCTGGCCATCATCAACCCGGTCGCGTCGCTCGATGAGGCCATCGAGAAAGCCAACTCCGTGCCCTACGGACTGGCGGCCTATGGCTTCACCAATCGCGCCGATTATGTAGATCGCATGGTCGAGAGCATCGAGGCCGGCAATGTCTCGATCAATACGCTCGAGGCGTCATTGCCGGAAACACCCTTCGGCGGCGTAAAGTCCAGCGGCTACGGCCGCGAAGGTGGCACAGAGGGACTGCACAATTACATGATCACCAAGAACATCATGCACAGCCTGTCCATCGTCTGAGTCGGCTATAAATCGGTCCTGATCGCGAACAGCTCCGGGAAGAAGCTGGTCTCGATGGCTTTCTTGAGGAACGGCACGCCCGACGATCCGCCGGTGCCCTGGCGATTGCCGATGATTCGCTGCACCGTGTACATATGCTTGAAGCGCCAGCCCTGGAAGGCGTCTTCTATGTCGACGAGTTTCTCGGCCAGTTCGTACAGCTCAAAATATTTCTCCGGATCGCTGTAAATGGCGAACCACGCGTCCTGTACGGACTCATTGGCCTCATAGGGCTCACTGAAATCACGCTCGAGTTTGTCCTGGTCGATAGCGAAGCCGACATCACTGAGCCGGCGCAACACGACATCGTAAAGGCTGGGCTCTTCCAGGACTCGCTGCAGCTCCGCATAGACTTGCGCGTCATGGCGATGCACCTCGATCAGCTTGCTGTTCTTGTTGCCCAGCAGGAACTCGAGCTTGCGATAGCAGTACGACTGGAATCCCGATGCCGGACCGAGCGTGTCGCGAAATTTCAGGTAGTCGACCGGCGTCATGGTCGACAGAATCGACCACGACTGCGTCAGCTGCATCAGTATCAGCTTGACGCGGGCGATCACCTTGAAGGCATGACGAAAATCGTTGTCCCGGACGTTGCGAATCGCGGCCTCGACCTCATGCCCGGCCAGTTTCAACCACAGCTCGCTGGCCTGGTGAATGATGATGAAGAGCATTTCATCGTGCTGGTCGGAAAGGCAGTGTTGTGCATCGAGAATATCGTCGAGGTGCAGATACCGGCCGTAGGTCAGCCGATCCTTCAGGTCGGTGTGGATGCCCTTCTCGACTTCTCTGTAATTCTTAGGCTTTCGGCTCATTGCCGCTCTCCAAAGCTTGCTTTGGCCAGCGCATGCAGCTGGTCCATGACGTACTGCTTGTCCCAGTCGTTTTCGATGCCCGGCAGCCCCATGATTTTTTCCATGACCCGGTTCTGCTCATCGCCGACGCGCAGCGCTTCGGCATAGGGCACCTCGGGTGAGAACGTCACCATCGAGTACAGCGGTGTCCACAGGCCGGGATAGCGCGCGCTGAACTTCGCTTCGATCATCTTGCGAATCTGGAATCGCCTGTCGCCGGACAGGTCGCTCATTTCGACGAAGTTACGCTTGGACAGTTCGGCGATGGCATCACCGTTGGGTTTGCGCGCATTTTCATAGGCCGGGAAAATCGCGTCCCAGTCGTGATCGTGCGTCTCGATGAGCCGGTTGAGTTCGGCGCAATCCTCAAACCCGCAATTCATGCCCTGGCCGTAGAATGGTACGATCGCGTGCGCCGCATCCCCGATCAGCCCCACCTTGCGGTTGAACGACCACGGGAAGACCTGCACGAGAAACAGTGGCGATGCCGTCTTCTCCATGAATGTATCCACAGGGTTTTCGAGATAGTCCATGGCATCGGCGAAGTTGGACTCGAAAAACGCCTCGACCGCCGCTCGTTCCTGCAAGGACTCGAACGAGGGTTCGCCGGAATGATTCAGGAACAACGTGCAGGTAAACGTGCCGTCGGTGTTCGGCAACGCGATCAGCATGAAGTCCTTGCGTGGCCAGATGTGCAGCGCATTCTTTTCTATTTTGTGTGAGCCGTCCGCGTTGGCAGGGATATGGAGTTCTATGTAGCTCTGCGGCATGTAGGTTTGGCTGTAACTGAAGCGCGGCAGGTTGTGAGCCAGGCGCCGTACTTTCGAATTCGCACCGTCGGCCGCGAACAGGTAATCGGCATCGACCGTGACCTCGTGTTCGCGGTTCACCTGGAACACGGTACGTGCCGTCTCGAAATCAACGTCCATGAGCCAGTGCTCGAAATGCGTTTCGATGCCCGCCTCCTGGTCCGCAATATCAAGCAGCTGCTGGTTGATGCCGCTACGCGACACCGACCAGATGGCGTTCCACTCCTTGCCGTATGGAAGCGCACTCAGCTCTCCGTCAATCCCGTGGATGGCGCGGTGAAACATAGGAATGGCTTCGGACTTTGCGTCGGCCCCGATACCGATCTGTTCCAGCGAGTGCCAGCCCCTGTCCGACAGGGCGATATTGATCGACCTGCCCTGGTAGATACTGGTCTTGCGAGAGTCAGGGCGGCCCTCGTAAAGGCCAACTTCGTAACCGTGTCGGCCGAGCAAAATGGCAAGCAGTGCGCCTACCGGCCCCCCACCTGCTACCGTGAACTTGCCGCGGCTCATTTGGACTCACCTTCTGCCAACAACGCACGCATGACCTTGCCGAAGGTAAAGACATCGGTGAAGGAATTATAGAGCGGCACCGGCGCCATGCGGATCACACAGGGCTCGCGAAAATCGACGATAACGCCGGCTGCGATCATGTCGTCGAACAATTTGCGTTCACGCCCGGCGACATCCATCGAAATCTGGCAGCCGCGCTGCTCGGGCTCGCGCGGCGTGATAAGACTGGTCCGGGCGTCCGGGAACTCCTGCGCCACTGCATCAATTGTAAATTCGAGGTAAGCGGTCAGCCTCTCGCTCTTCTCTCGCAGCGCAGGCATGCCTGCCTCGGCGAACACGTCGAGCGATGCCTTCATGGCCGCCATTCCGAGAATCGGCACGTTGCTCAACTGCCAGCCCTCGGCGCCCTCCATTGGCTGGAAGCCGCTCTTCATCTGGAATCGCGTCTCCTTGTCGTGCCCCCACCAGCCGCCAAAGCGCGGCAGATCGAAGCGGCGGCCATGACGCTCATGCACGAAGATGCCCCCGACATTGCCGGGACTGGAGTTCAGGTACTTGTAAGAGCACCACGCGGCGAAGTCGACGTTCCAGTCGTGCAACCTGAGCGGCACATTGCCCGCCGCATGCGCCAGGTCGAACCCCGCAACGGCGCCCGCGGCGTGTGCCGCTGCCGTGAGCCGCGGCATGTTGAAGAGCTGGCCCGTGAAGTAGTTAACGCCGCCGAAAAAGACCAGCGCAAGCTCATCGGCATGCGCGGCGATCGTATCCAGGATGTCCTCTTCGCGGATAAGCGTCTCACCCTCGCGCGGTGCCACTTCGATGATGGCATCGTCGGGATCGAAGCCGTGAAACTGTGCCTGCGTCTCCAGCAGGTAGCGATCCGACGGGAACATCTTTGCTTCGGAGATAATCTTGTAGCGCGTCTGGGTAGGGCGATAGAACGACACGAACAGCAGGTGAATATTGGTTGTCAGCGAGTTCATGCAGACAACTTCAGACTCCTGGGCACCCACAATGCCGGCCATCGTCGGGGTCAGGCGCTCGTGGTAGCTGTACCACGGATTGGTCGAATGAAAATGCCCCTCGACGCCATACTTCGCCCACTCGTCGAGCTCGAGCTCGACGGCGGCTTTCACGGTCTTCGGCTGCAACCCGAGCGAGTGGCCCGTGAAGTACACGAGGTCGGGCGTGCCGAGCGACGGAAAATGGAACCGGTCGCGAAACGCCCGGAGCGGATCGGCCGCGTCCTGCGCCTCTGCGAACGCCAGTGATGAATCAAACGGCATGTCAGTCGCTGCCTGGCGCCGGAATCGATACCCACCCCTGGGGCGGCTCTTTGCCGGGGTGCAGCGCCCCGCAATCCGGGCAAGTGCGCGCCGCTTCATCGGCATAAAACGACTCGTACAATGGCGGCAGATCGTCGACGATCGACTTCAGCAATACTTCTACCCGGTGCACGAGGCTGCCGCACTCGAAGCAATACCACTCGAACGCGTCCTTGAGCCCGTCGGGGCGCTTGGGTTCGATGACAAGTCCCACGCTGCCGGCCATGGGCCGCTGCGGGGAATGGCGAACGTGTTTCGGCAGGAAGAAGATGTCGCCTTCGCGAATAACGATGTCGTAGAACCCGCCGTTGTCGAACACCTTCAGCACCATGTCGCCCTCGAGCTGGTAAAAGAATTCCTCGACGGGGTCGTCGTGGAAGTCAGTGCGCTGATTCGGCCCGCCAACGACGAACGCCATCATGTCGGCATCTTCCCAGATTTGCTTGTTACCCACCGGCGGTTTCAGCAGGTGCCGGTGCTCCTCGATCCAGTCCTGGAAGTTAAAGGCGGCCAGTCTTGTCATTTTTGATGCGTCCTCGCTCGACCCGGTGGGGCGACAGGACCAGTGTATCTGCGCACCGGTGACAAATGAAACCGGATCTCGATGTGCTGCGTCAGATAACGATTGGGGACGACGGATTCAGAATTTCACGAACCACGCTCATAGCCGTGATCGCCGAAGACCGTGGATTGTCCGGCAAGGATGCGCCCTCTATCCGGAATTCAAGCCGGCCGAAGTCGCCTTGCGCCACAATTTCATGCACGTTGCGGGTCGCGTCAGGATCCGCGATCAGCTCCACGATCGTGTCATCGAAACCGATGCCGGCAAGCGCGACCGATGCAGCGACATTGGCGTTCTTCGGGTATTCGAGCGCTGCGCTGCGGGCACTGCCGCTGAAATGCACGGTTGCCTCGGTCAGTGATTCCAGGTCGAGTTTCGCTTCGGCGGGCGAGCCAAGCCAGCCTCGTGGTGGCTTGCGGCCTCGATACGTCACGTGTTGCAGCGCCCCGACGCTGGCGGACGACAACGCATCCAGCGCCCCGATTGCGCCGGACACGACACGCAGTTGCGATCCGCCCCGAGTGGCGGCTGCGGCGAGGCGCTCGTAAAGATCAGCATCCGCCAGCGCGCCTGAAGACACGCTGACGAGATTGATGCCGCGGGAAAGGATCGCCTCGCCATGCTGGCGCAATGCCGGGTGACCGGCGCAATCAACCGCGAGGTCAACCGGCGTGCTGGCATCGTCAGGATCAGTGACGATCTCAACCTGCCGTCCATAGACATCGCGTGCTCGCGACTCCATGCCCGGCTCGATAACCGCGACACCGATCGCAACGCCTTCGTTGCCCGCCAGGTACCCGGCCACGGCCTCGCCAATAGCGCCGCTACCGATGATTGCGATGGTCTGCATCAGGTGACTATCGCGCAGTTTCCGGTCAGGCGGCAACCTCGGTCATTTTCGATCGCCCGACATCGAGCATGCGTTCGACAGCTGCGCGCGCGCGAACAGCGATGGCGGGATCAATTTCAATGGCCGGACTCAGCGATTCGAGTGACTCGCGGATGTTGGCGAGCGTGATCTTCTTCATGTGCGGACAGAGATTGCAGGGACGGATGAACTCGACATCGTCGACGCCTGCCGAGACGTTATCGCTCATCGAACACTCCGTCACCATGAGCACCTTTGCCGGGCGCTCGTTAAGTACGTAGTCCTGCATCTGCGCCGTCGAGCCAACGAAATCCGACGTTGCGAGGACGTCCGGCGGGCATTCGGGGTGTGCGATGATCGTCAGATCGTCGTGGCCGGCGCGGAACGACTCGAGCTCCTCGGCCGTGAAGCGCTCATGCACTTCGCAGTGTCCCTGCCAGGTGATGATCTCCACATCGGTCTGTTCCGCAACGTACGCAGCCAGGTACTCGTCCGGCAGGAAAATCACTCGATCGCTGCCCAGCGACTCAACAATGGCCAGCGCATTACCCGACGTACAGCAGATGTCGCACTCGGCTTTCACTTCTGCCGACGTATTGACGTAGGTTACGACGGGCACACCGGGATACTGCTCGCGCAGCCTGCGCACGTCCGCAGCCGTGATCGACTCGGCAAGCGAACAGCCTGCGTCGAGATCCGGCATCAAAACGGTCTTGTCGGGGTTCAGCAGCTTGGCAGTTTCCGCCATGAAATGGACACCGGCCAGGACGATGACGTCGGCATCCGTGTCCACGGCGCGCTGGGCCAGCGCCAGCGAATCACCGGTGATATCGGCAACGCAGTGATAAATTTCCGGTGTCTGGTAGTTGTGCGCGAGAATGACCGCGTTCTTTTCCCGTTTCAGTTCATTGATCGCAGCAATGTGGGGCGCGTGGATTGGCCATTCGATATCGGGAATCACCTTTTTGACGCGCTCATAGAGATGCGCCACGTTCTCGATAGACCGGGGATCAGTATGGTTGACTGGCATGGTTCACCTGTACAATTAATGCTCGTTTGGAGTATATATAGCGTATTGTGCTCATAGAGAGCATAAATTTCAACAGTTTCCTATGAAAGAGACCGAGACACTGGTTGACCTGCTGGGCGTAATCGTCGCCGTGACCGACGGCGCGCCGCGCGTCCTCGTGGTCGACAGAAACGACCAGATCGCGCTACCGCATGGGCCGTTCGTCCCGGCTGATCACGCGAGTCTTGAAGAGGGCTTCCGCCAGCTGATCGAGGCACAGGCGGGGCTGGACCTGTTCTATATCGAACAGCTGTACACCTTTGGCAATCGGTTCCGAACCGTGGACGAAATCGACGGCGGTCCGCGGACCCTGTCAGTCGCCTACGTTGCACTGGCCCGCGAAGACGCCGTGCCCCTCGACGGTACGCGATGGGCCAACTGCTACGACTTCCTGCCATGGGAAGACTGGCGTAACGGGCGACCGGATGAGCTGGACTCGCTGATTGCGCCACGGCTCAAGGAATGGTGTGCGAAGACGCGTGCCCCGACCACGAGGCGCAATCGCGAGGAACGCATCAACGTCACCTTCGGGCATCCCGGTGAGACCGAAATGGATGCGGTGCTGACGCTCGAACGACTGGAATTACTCTACGATGCCGACATCATGGCGGAGTCCGAGCGCGACCAGCGTGCGATCGACGGAAAATCCGCGGCGCCCGCTGCAACCAACATCGGCGCCCCGATGGCGTCGGATCATCGCCGCGTCCTGGCCACGGCACTGGGCCGCATTCGCGGCAAACTCGCGTACAGGCCGGTGGTGTTCGAACTGCTGCCGGGCGAGTTCACCCTGTTGCAGTTGCAGCAGGTCGCCGAAGCGCTGAGCGGAACTCACCTGCATAAACAGAACTTCCGCCGCCTCGTCATGCATGCCAATCTCGTCGAACCGATAGGCCGGACAACGGCGGTCGGTCGCGGCCGTCCAGCCGAACTGTTCCGCTTCCGGCGCGAAGTGTTGGGGGAAAAACTTACCGTGGGATTGTCACGGCCAATCCTGCGCGGCGACTAGTGTGTTTATCGGTTTGCAATAGTATGGAATGATGCGCCGTATGCTTGAGCTCGAGTTCTTTGGCGCTGCGGGCGAGGTCACCGGGTCTTGCCACATCTTGCGTGTTGGCGAGCGGCAGGTGCTCCTCGACTGCGGCATGATCCAGGGAGGGCGTGATGCCGAGGCGCGCAACGCGAAGCCGTTTCCGTTCGATCCGGCCGAGATCGATGCCGTCGTCCTCAGTCACGCACACCTCGACCATGCGGGCCGCTTGCCGTTGCTCGTCAAGCGGGGATTCTCGGGGAGCATCCACACGCAGAACGCATCGCAGGACCTGTGCGAAATACTGCTGAAGGATGCCGGCTATCTGCAGGAGAACCAGGCCGAGCGCCGCAACCGGTACCGCAAACCGCACGAGGACCGCGCCGTGCCGCTGTACACACTGGCCGACGCCGAGGACACGCTCCCGAGTTTTACCGGGCACCGCTACCACACGTGGTTTGACGTATGCGAGGGCATACGCGCCCGCTTCATGGACGCCGGCCACATCATGGGTTCGGCAATTGTCGAAGTCGAGGTCAAGCACGGCACAGAGCAACGAACGCTGATATTCAGTGGTGACCTGGGGCAGTTCGACACGCCGATCCTGCGCGATCCGGAATTTCCGAAGCACGCCGACCTCGTATTGATGGAATCAACCTATGGTGGTCGCGCACATCGCAGCCGCGACGACACCCTCCTCGAACTCGAAGAGCTGTTCCGCGCGGCGCATGCCGAAAAGGGCAACATCCTGGTGCCCGCGTTCGCCGTCGGCCGCAGCCAGGAAATCCTCTATTTGCTCGGCAAACATTACAAAGAGTGGGGACTGCATCGCTGGCGCATTTTTCTCGACAGCCCAATGGCCATTGCGGCGACCAAGGTCTACTGGGACCACCCGCATCTATATGACGACGAAGCGACCCGGCTTTCCAAAACAATGAACCCGATGCCGTCGCTACCCAACCTTATCCTGTCAAAAACTGCTGACGATTCGCGGCGCATCAATGACATCGAGGCAGGCGCAATCATCATCGCGGGCAGCGGGATGTGCACGGGCGGCCGCATTCTGCATCACCTTAAGCGCAATATCTTTCGGCCGCGGGCGCGTGTGCTGTTCACGGGCTTCCAGGCGTACGGAACGCTGGGACGGCGCATCGTCGACGGCCAGAAGGAAGTCCGCCTGTTCGGGGATACCTACGACGTCAAAGCCCAGGTTTCGACAATCGGCGGCTTGTCCGCGCACGGCGACGCCGACGACATGAGCCGCTGGTACGGCTCCATTCCCGGGACACCGCCGGTGTATCTCGTGCACGGCGACGAAGACGCGGCCAGGGCCTTCAAGCACAAGCTGACATCGGAACACGGGGCGCAAGTCGCATTGCCCAAGCCGGGGATGCGGATCGATCTAAAGGCGCTCGCTGATACGGCTGTTGCCTAGTCAAGCTGCTCGTGGAAGAACGCGATCGTGCGGTCCCAGGCGAGCTTTGCTGCCTCGGGGTTGTAGCGCGGCGTCGAGTAATTATGAAAACCGTGTCGCGTTCCGGGGTACACGTGCATCTCGTAGTTAACCCCGTGCTGTTTCAGCGCCGCCTCAAAATCCTCGCGTAAGGCGTTTACGCGCGGGTCATCTTCGGCATAGTGCACGAGCAGTGCGGCCTCGATGTTGCCAACCTTTTCAGTATCGGCAGCACGGCCGTAAAACGGCGCGCCGGCATCCAGCTCGTCGCCCATCTCGGTGGCCAGGAAATTGGTAGTTTCTCCGCCCCAGCAAAAACCGGTTGCGCCCAGCTTGCCGCTCGACAGTTCGTGCGTGCGCACGTAGCGGGCACTGTTCACCATGTCCTGCCGCAATTTTGCGTGATCGAGTGAGCGCTGCATTGTGCGTCCCTCGTCATCGTTGCCCGGATAACCACCCAGCGGGGCCAGCCCGTCCGGAGCCAGCGCCAAAAAGCCGGCAACGGCCGCACGCCGCGCAACGTCCTGGATATACGGGTTAAGGCCGCGATTCTCATGCACGACCAAAACCGCCGGAAACGGGCCCTCACCGACGGGCTGCACAAGATAGCCGCGCATTTGCCCGGAATTACCGCCGGGTGAGTCATAGTCCACCCAGTTGGCCTTGATTCGCTCGTCGGTAAACAGGACTTCCTGGGCATCGGCGTAGTTCGGCATGAGTGCATTCGCCATCGCGACGCCAGTCACGGCAACCGCACCGGCGCGCTCGAAGAACTGCCTGCGGTCGATCCGGCCGTGGCAGTACTCGTCGTAGAGATCGTAAATCTGCGCGTTTATGTCCGGCTTGCTCATGGTCTGTTCTCCGCATCAAATCGACACGGGCCATGGTAAGCCTTACCCGCCTCAGGCGCGAACCAGGTCTCGCTGGTGCGGGGCGCTCCCGCTGTCGGGGAACACCGAGCGCTCAAGCAGCGTATCGGATATACGAAGATGGTCGGCCAGGACGCCTTTGAACAGGCTGCGCATGTCCAGGGTGGGCTTCAGGTCGCGGCCGTCATACAAGTCTGACTTGCCGAGACCGGGCCAGTCCGCCAGGACCCGGCCACCGTTGACCGCGCCGCCGACCAGGATCGCCGCCGCGGCCGTGCCGTGGTCGGTACCGCGTGTCCCGTTGACGTGAACGGTGCGGCCGAACTCCGTGACGACGGCGACCACCGTATTGGACCATGTGGACCCGAGACCCTCGCGCAACGCGACGAGGCCTGCATCCAGCCCGGCAAGCCGGTTCGCCAGCGCGCCGGTCGTGGTCCCCTGGTTAGCGTGCGTGTCCCAGCCGCCCGCCTCGAGTACGGCGATGCGCGGGCCGCCCTCGGCCGTGAGAAACCTGGCCGTCGCGGCCATTGTGGAGCGCACCTGTTCATTCGCCCTGTTACGGCCGCGCCGGGCTTCCTCACCCGCGTTCTCACCGGCAATGGCCTGGGAGTTGACCGCCTGCGCGAGGCGCCTGGCAAAAAACTCGTCATCGGCGTACAGGTCCTGCAAGCGGCGTATCGTGCTTTGCTCCGCATCGGGCAGTTGCGAGGGCGCCCAGCTCGTCACGGAATTCTCGCCGCGCAATACGAGCGGCGTGTTCACGCCCATGGCGATCGCCGTTTCATGACCCAGCGAACCGCCCAGCGGTGTGAGTGCGCGATTGAGCCAGCCATCCCGCAACAAACCGACGTCGGACGCGCCGTTCTCGAGTACGTCCTGACCGTCAAAATGCGACCGTTCCCGGTAGGGGCTGGCCACGGCATGCGCGATCACGGCACGCTCTTTCCTGAACTCTTCGTACATCCCGGGCAGCGACGGGTGCAGCCCGAACAGGCTGTCCAGTTTGAGCAGTCCGCCGGCATTTCCCGGCGGCGGCAATGCCAGTTCCCCGCGCACCTTACGGTAGGCGGGGTCGCCGTACGGTGCGGCAATGGCGAGACCGTCCGCGGCGCCGCGCAGGATGACGAGGACGAATCTCGACTCCGTGTCGGCATTGGCGAACACGACGCCGGGCAACATCGACGCAAGCGCGCCTGCGCCTGCGGACCTGAGTATCTCTCTCCTCGTAACCATGCCTATCTCCGTTGAAACTCAGGGGAAGCCAGCAGCAGCGTCAACGCCTGCGTGCCGCTTTCAGCGCGTGCGATCGCCTGCCGCGTCTTCGCGCTGAATGCCGGTCCGAGAACGGCATCGCCCAGCTCAACGGGCCGTGCCCGCGAGCCGACGACCCGGGCGACCGTGTTGCACCATTCGATGCGTTTGTAGAGGCCGTCGGCCCCGCCCCACTGTGCTGCCGTATCCGGCCAGCCCTCCGGCGAGCCCGGACGAAACGGCGTCTGCGCCATCAGGTCCAGGGCGCCGACGACGAACCGCGCATTGTCCGGCACGTGATCGAACGCCCGGAACGTCGAGATCACGAAGTCGTGCGGTGTCTTGTACTTGCTGTGCATTGCTTGCCACGGCTCGTCCGAATTGACGAGCGCCGTGTACACGGCACTCAAATCACCACCGGATTCGAGGTAGGTAGAGGCCAGCTCGTCGACGAGACCTGCGGGCGGCTCGTCCGCGACGAAGTGTCGCGCCAGCTTGGTGGCCAGGAAGCGCGCCGTGGATGGGTGTACCGCGAGATCGCGAAGGACCGCTTCGCCCTGCTCGACGCCCGATTGCGGGTAGCGCTTGCCGAGCACCGTCTGAGTACCCGGCTCGTGAATGTTCTCGCGGAACTCGAACGTACCGGGCTCGCCCTCGGCGAACCGGCCTGCATAGTTCTCACCGCCGATCGACCAGCCCGTGATGACCTTGGCAAAGGTCGTTACATCGTCTTGTGTGTACCCGCCGTCAACGCCCAGCGTATGCAGTTCCAGTATTTCGCGCGCCAGGTTCTCGTTGAGTCCGAAATTCCGGTTGTTTCTGCGACGGCTGGCGCGACGTACCAGGGTCGACTCCGGCCCGGCAGAGCGCTGGTTGTCGAGGAACAGGATCATCGCCGGATGTTGCTCGACGGCAATCAGCAGGTCGGCGAACTTGCCGGTCACATTGGGCCGGATTGCCTCGTTCTCGAACAGGCCGGCGATTGTTGGTAGTGGCTGCTTGTCAGCCGACACGGCGAAGTGGTTGGACCAGAAATGCACGAGCCGCTCATGAAACGGGTAATCGCTGGCGGCGGCAGTGCGGTACCGCGCGCTGATCTGCCCGACGTAGTGGCTGCGCGCAGTACGGCCGTACGTCCTGACGAAGTTTTCGGACGGAGCATCGCCTGCAGCGCGACTCATCTGCCGTTCCTGGCGACGCAGCTCCTGCACCTCGACCAGCACTTTGGATGAATGGTCCAGCGGCCGAATGTCGTCCGGCACGCGTGACGGCCCCTGCAATTGCTCAAGCAACCAGGCCGCCGGATTCCTGTCGGCGGTTTTCAGGTCACCCGGACGGGCCCCCAGCCCGAAGCGGTTCACGGCGATTACGGTTTTTTGTTGCATAGAAACCCCGTCCGGAGCGCCCGATATGAATTTATAACGTTGCTCTACCGTATTGGTTGACTGCGCACCTCTTTTATATGACGTCAATGCTGTAACAAAAAAAACGGCGGCGCGTTTGCGCCGCCGTTCATAAGGCGAACTACCGAGTGTGCTCTGGCCTAGCGGCTGGCGACGGCCTCGGCAGTCGGGCTCCCGGCCAGGTCAAAGCGGTCGAGCGTCATCACCTTGGTCCACGCACTGACAAAGTCGTCGACGAACTTCTGCTCACCGGCACTTTCAGCATAGACTTCAGCAATAGCGCGCAGCTCCGCGTGCGACCCGAAAATGAGATCGACCGGCGTCGCGGTCCATTTCAGATCACCCGTAGCGCGATCACGGCCTTCGTAGATCCCTGGCTGGTCGGCGGACTTGGTCCACTTCGTTGCCATGTCGAGCAGATTCACGAAGAAGTCGTTACTCAAGGTCGCGGGACGGTCTGTGAACACACCGTGCCCGGCGCTGTCCGTATTCGCATCCAGCGCTCGCAGCCCACCAACCAGGACAGTCATCTCAGGGGCGGTCAGCGTCAGCCGGTCCGCCTTTTCAACAAGCATGTCCGCCGGCGAACGGCTGGCGCCTTCACCAAAGTAGTTGCGGAAGCCGTCGGCGTTCGGGCGCAGCACCATGAAGGACTGCACGTCCGTCTGGTCCTGCGATGCATCGGTACGACCCGGCGTGAACGGTACGTTCACATCGTGCCCGGCATCACCCGCTGCCTTCTCGATGGCGGCAGCCCCGCCGAGTACGATCAGGTCGGCCAGGGATACCTGCTTGCCGCCTTTGTGCGAGCGGTTGAAGTCGCCCTGGATACGCCCGAGAGCTTTCAGCACCTTCGCCAGTTCCTTCGGGTTATTGACGTCCCAGTCCATCTGCGGTGCCAGGCGAATACGTGCGCCATTGGCGCCGCCACGCATGTCCGTACCGCGGAATGTGGATGCTGAAGCCCAGGCTGTCCTGACGAGTTCGGGTACGCCGAGACCGGAGTCGAGAATCTTCGACTTGAGCGCGGCAATGTCGGCTGCGTCGATGAGTTCGTGATCAACGGCCGGAACCGGGTCCTGCCAGATCAGCACTTCATCGGGCACGTTGTCGCCAAGGTAGCGAGCGCGCGGCCCCATGTCGCGATGCGTCAGCTTGAACCATGCTCTCGCAAAGGCGTCCTCGAATTCTTTCGGGTTCTCGAGCCATCGCGACGTTATCTCCCGGTACTTCGGATCGAACTTGAGCGAGAGATCGGTCGTGAACATGATCGGCGCATGCCGCTTGGACGCATCGAACGCGTCCGGCACGAGCGTCGATGCCGCGTCATTGGCCGGAATCCACTGCGTAGCACCGGCCGGGCTCTTCGTCTTCACCCAGTCATAGGTGTAAAGGTTCACAAGATAGCTGTGCGTCCACTGGACCGGGTTAACCGTCCATGCGCCTTCAAGGCCACTTGTGATCGTGTCTGCGCCCTTGCCGGTTCCGCAACGGTTTTGCCAACCGAAGCCCTGGGCCTCGATAGCCTCTGCCGCCGGCTCGGGGCCAACGCAGTCATTGGGTGCGGCCGCACCGTGTGCTTTACCGAAGGTATGACCGCCAGCGATCAGGGCGGCTGTCTCTTCGTCGTTCATTGCCATACGGCCAAAGGTCTCGCGAATATCCTGCGCGGCCAGCAACGGATCCGGATTGCCGCCCGGGCCCTCCGGATTCACGTAGATCAGACCCATCTGCACGGCAGCCAGCGGTTTCTCGAGCATTCTCTCGCCGCTGTAACGCTCATCCTCGAGCATCTGTGCCTCGGGCCCCCAGTAGACCAGGTCGGCCTCCCAGTCGTCTTCACGACCGCCGGCAAAACCGAAAGGTTCGAAGCCCATCGATTCCAGTGCGACATTGCCCGCCAGGACCATCAGGTCGGCCCAGGAAAGCGCCCGGCCGTACTTCTGCTTGACCGGCCACAACAGGCGCCGCGCCTTGTCGAGGTTCGCGTTATCGGGCCAGCTGTTGAGCGGCTCGAAACGCTGCTGACCGCCAGCTGCGCCACCACGGCCGTCCAGCGTGCGGTAGGTTCCTGCGCTGTGCCAGGCCATGCGAATGAAGAACGGCCCGTAGTGACCGTAGTCTGCCGGCCACCAATCCTGGGAATCCGTCATGACGGCTTCGATGTCTTTCTTGACCTCGGCGAGATCCAGCGTCGCGAATTCGGCGGCGTAGTTGAAATCCTGCCCCATCGGATCCGACTGAATACCATGGTCGCGAAGGGGTGTGAGGTTGAGATTTTCAGGCCACCAGAACTGGTTGGACCTGACTTCCCCACCCGCCATCGCGGGTTGGGTCGCCACAAGCGGTGCAATCGCTACCGTCAGCGTGGCTATCAAGACTAGCTTTCTGCTGAACATTGCGTGTTCTCCCTGTTGGGTTTGACTCGTTGAATGCAGGACCCAGTAGAGCGCACGACGCGCGATAAATAAAATAGAATGTCTAGATCACTATATTCGGTAAAATCGATTGATCATGACACGCCAGGCGACGGCGATCTTCTTCGAACAGACTTTTAGTCTCAATGCCCCCACTCGTCAATAAGGAGTTCTGCTTGGCCCTGCTTCCATCCACATCAAACTGCTAATATCTGCCGGTGTTTCGTACCGTCTCCGCAGCAGCCGCAAATACCGCATTCGTCGGCATGCTCCTGTGTGGCCAGGCTGCTCTGGCCGCCGAGAAATTGCTTGAGATAGGCATGCTGGAGAAGGCGCCCGAAATCGACGGCGTTATCGGCGTCGACGAGTGGGCAAAGGCAGCCAGCCGTTCCGACCTGCTGCAGGCCTCGCCTATCGAGTTCGCGGCGCCCTCCGAAGAGACCGCCTGGTATTTCGCCTATGACGAGACGACGCTTTATGTTGCCGCCGTCGCGCACTATGAGGATCCGTCATCGATCATCGCCAACGTGCTGCGCCAGGGCGCGTCTCTCGGCGATGACGACTCGCTGAATATCCTTGTCGACGGCTCCAACAACAAGCGCAACGGCTACGTCTTCGCACTGAACGCAAACGGCGTAAGGGCGGACGCGATCTTCACCAACGGCGTCGACCAGTCCGACGAGTGGGACGGCATCTGGCGTGGCGCAGCCACCCGCACCGAATCCGGATGGGCCATGGAGATGGCCATTCCCTTTAATACGGTGTCGTTTGATCCCGCGACCGATACCTGGGGCCTGAATTTCTGGCGCAATATCCAGCGCACGGATGAAACGATCGCGTGGCAGTCGGTCGGCGGCGATGTCAATCCGACGGGATCCGGGGAGATGTCCGGACTGAGAAACCTGGACCAGGGATTCGGCCTCGATATTGTCCCCGCGCTGAGCGGCGTGCGGGTGAAAGGCTACAACGGCCTGGATTCTGACAATGAACTGAACCCCTCGCTCGACCTGCGTTATCGTTTTTCGCCGTCGATTAGCGGGCTGCTGACAATCAACACCGATTTCGCCGCGACCGAGGTCGACAACCGGCAACTGGGTCTCGACCGGTTCGGTGTGTTCTTTCCCGAGAAGCGCACGTTCTTTCTCGCCGACTTCGACATCTTCCAGTTCGGTGGCATCGTCGACGGCGGACCCTCCGGACTGGTCGGCACGGTGGCCGGAACCAATGCAATGCCCTTCTTTTCGCGCCGCATCGGCCTGGGCGACGACAATCAGCCCGTAGACATCATTGCGGGCGGCAAACTCAGCGGTCGTACAGGGGCGCTGGGCTTCGGCGCGCTGCTCATCCGCCAGGACAGCTACGACGATATCGATGCAACAGATCTCGCCGTCGCCCGTGTCACGTACGACATCCTCGAGGAGTCCCTGCTCGGCGCCATCGCGACCTTCGGGGACCCCGGGTCCAATGACGACAATTCAGTGGCGGGGATCGATTTTCGTTATCGCAATACGCGCATCGGCAACGGGCGCATCCTTGCGGGCAATGCCTGGTGGCAACAGTCGTCCAGCGACGCTGTTTCCGGTGACGAGAATGCTGTCAGTGTAGCGTTCGCCCTGAGTGCCGATGAAGGCCTTTCAGCCGGCTTCCAGTACCAGCAGGTCGACGAGGACTACGCGCCGGCGCTGGGATTCGTCGACCGCAGCGGCGTGCGCCTATATTCACTCGAGGCGGAGCACGAGACAAAGTTTCGCAACAGTGACCTCTTCCAGGAATTCGAGGTCTCGGCTCGCGCATCCCGCTGGGAGTACCTCGACAGCGGCATGGTGCAGTCGGAAACGCTCCAGGTTATCCCGCTCCAGTTCGAGACGCTGTCGGGCGAGTTTGTTCGTGTCTGGTTTCGCCGCCATACCGAGGGATTGCTGACTGGCGACCAACCGCTCGACCGGCTCGGCGTCGCGCTGGACCCGGGAATCTACGCGTTCAATCGACCCGGTTTTTTTCTGCGCACCGCGCGCTACCGACCGCTGGGTTTTTCGCTGCGTGCCAACTTCGGCGATTTCTACAACGGCGAGCGACTCGAGCTTCGCCCTGAGGTTCGGTGGACGCCAAACCGCCATTTGAACACGTCGCTGACATTCGGTTTCAATCGCTTCGAACTCCCGGGTGAAAAGCAAATTACGCGGCAGGTCACCTGGAACACGGAAATCGCCTTCAACATCGACTGGTCGTTGATCACGAACGTGCAGTACGACAATCTCTCGGATGATCTCGGGATCAATGCGCGTCTGCGCTACAACGTAGCCGCCGGCAACGACATTTGGTTCGTTGTGAATCACAACATGCGTCGCGATGATTTCGATGATCGCTTTGATAACGACCAGACGACGGCTGTCGCCAAGATCCGCTACACGTTCCGCTTCTAGCGAGAGGCTGTCTCAGCCTTTTTCGCCGATCGTAATCTCGAGCTCGGGAAGACCGTCGATATGGCCGACGATGCGGTCTCCCGGCTGCACCGGGCCAACGCCCGCCGGCGTTCCGGTGTAAATCAGATCACCTGGCTCCAAACGATCACCGGTCGACAGCGTGGCGATGATCTCGGCACAGCTCCAGATCATTTCCGCCAGGTCGGCACTCTGCTTCGTAACACCGTTGACGGCCAGCGAAATCGCGCCGCTCGCAGGCAAGGCGGCGCCATCGAGCGGCCGGATTGCGGTGATCGGTGCCGATCGGTCAAACGCTTTGGCAATATCCCAGGGGCTGCCTTCCTTCTTCGCCTGCAGCTGCAAGTCGCGTCGCGTCAGGTCGATGCCTGCGGCATAGCCATAGACGTTTTCGGCCGCTGTGCGATGGGGAATGTTCATGCCGCCTCTGCCGACCGCAAGCACCAGCTCAATCTCGTACTGCAGGTCCTCGGTTAGCGCGGGGTACGGGACCGTGGAGCCGTTCTGCACGATCGCGTCCCGGGGTTTCTGGAAGAAAACAGGCTGGTCTCGTTCATCACCACCCATTTCGCGCACATGTGCCGCGTAGTTGCGGCCGACACAATAAATGCGCCGCACAGGAAACCGCTCGGCGCACCCCAGGACTGGGATCGAGACGATTTCAGGCGCTGGCACTGCGTAGGCTGACATATCGGCGCCGACCCGTGATTAGTGATCGTCTGCCGCGGCCGTCGCCGGACCCGGTCTCTGGAGCATGCGTCGGACGAACTGACGAATATCGTCCGCGATCAACATGTTGGTCGGCACCAGTATCAGCGTAATCAGCGTGGCAAAGAGAATGCCGAAGCCCAGAGAGATCGCCATGGGCACCAGGAATTGTGCCGAGGACGACTGGTCCAGGAGTAACGGTGTCAAGCCGAAGAACGTTGTCAGCGACGTCAACATCACCGGCCTGAATCTCGCGACGCCGGCACGTTCCACAGCCTCGTACAGTCCCTCCATCGCGCTGCGGCGTCTCTGGTTCACGTAATCGACCAGCACCAGGCTGTCGTTGATGGCGACGCCGGTCAGCGCCATGAGCCCGAGCATGCTCAGTATCGTGAGCGTCTTCCCCAGGAGCCAGTGGCCGATGACCGCCCCAATGATGCCGAATGGAATCACGGACATGATAACGAGCGGCTCGATGTACGACTTCAGCGGCAGCGCCAGCATGCAATAGATCACGAACAGGACGATCAGGATGCCGGTCTGCAAACTGCCGAAAGTCTCGGCCTGCCGTCGCTGCTCGCCTTCGAAGGAATAGCTCACGCTCGGGTACTTGACGAGAAACTGGTCGAGATAGGCACTGATCGACTGTGTCATCAACGCCATGTTTGTATTTTCCTTGTCGACGTCGGCCGTTACGTTGAGCACGCGGTATCCATCGATGCGCCGAATCTCCGCGGGACCGCGTCCCGGCTTTATCTCGGCGACGTTGGCAAGAGGAATCTGGCTGCCCGTCGGCGTCGTGATCAGCATCTCGTTCAGAGACGCGACCGTGCTGCGTTCACCCAGAGGGAAGCGCACGATGACGCGGACGTCGTCGCGACCGCGCTGAATTCTCTGGGCCTGCAGGCCCTTGAAGCCGTCGCCGACCTGTCTGACGATGTCACTGCGCGTCAGCCCGAGCAGGTGACCCTGTGGCGACAGATCGATTTGCAGCTCCTCTTTGCCATTTGACAGGCTGTCTTCGATCTCGAACACCCCCGGATAGGTGGTGAGATGCTGCTTCAGTTCGTCGCCAACAGCATTGAGCGTTTCCAGGGAGTTGCCGCTGAACTGCACGTTGATGGGATCACCCGCGCGGAAGAAGGACGAGCGAAAGTTGAGACTCTCCGCGCCCGGGAGCCGGCCGATCAGGTTGCGCCACTCACCGCCCAGTGCATTGGTCGACAAATCAATGGTCCGGTCCTGCTTCGGCACGGTCTCCATCTGGACCCGCGCCGATCCGGCACTCACGGTCGTCAGGATGTTCGTGATCATGCTCTGCCCGGTGTCGGGATCACGGTATTTATCCTGCAGGCTGAACGCAGCCTCGTAGATTTTCTCAGCGTGGCGATTCGTCACTTCGAACGGCGTCCCAGCGGGCATCGTAAGCGACGCAGTTGCCGTTTCGCCCTCGATACGAGGGAAGGTGACAAATCGTGTCCAGCCCGACGTGATCAGCGTAATCATGATGATCAGCACGCCCGTGAAGATTGCGATCGTCGCGTAACGATGCGCCAGCGCCGTTTTCAGGAGCGGCCGATAGTACTTCAGGATCGCGGCTTCAAAAGAATCGGCGAAGCGGGATTGCCAGGCCTGGAAGCCGGTCATCTTCTTGTCGTGTTCGTGCAAATCGATGTGTTTGAGGTGGGCGGGAAGGATGAGTTTCGATTCGATGAGCGAGAACAGCAGTACCGGGACCACCACCAGTGGAATCTGTGCAAATATCTCCCCCAGGCGGCCCTCGATGAACGCCAGCGGTCCGAACGCCGCGATCGTTGTCAGGATGCCGAAGGTGACCGGAATGGCGACCTCCTTCGTGCCCTGGATAGCCGCCGACAAGCCCTTGTCGCCAGCGCGCATGCGCGCATAGACGTTCTCACCCGTGACAATGGCGTCGTCGACCACGATGCCGAGAACGAGTATGAAGCCGAAAGCACTCATGAGGTTCAGGCTGACGTCGAACAGGTACATCACGATAAAGCCGCCGAAGAAGCTGATCGGGATGCCGAGGAACACCCATACGGCAATGGACGGGCGCAGGAACAGCGATAGCAGCAAAATCACCAGTATGCTGCCCTGCACCGCACTCGACGCCATGATACCGAGGCGATTCTCGAGGCGTTCGGAGTCATCGTCCCAATAGCTGAGCTGCAGCCCGACCGGCAAGTCGGCCTGGCGTGTATCGATGAATGCCCTGACCTTTTTCGATATTTCGATGGCGCTCTGGTCGCCAACCCGGGAAACGCCGATGAACGCCGCGTGCTTGCCGTTGAAGCGTGTGCGCATCGAGTCTTCCACGAAGCCGTCGATCACGGTGGCGATATCGGAAACCCTGACAATGCTGCCGTCCGGATTGGTCTTGACGACGATCATCTCGAAATCGGCGCGACGATAGGCCTGCCCTTTCGATCGAATGAGTATGTCACCGCCGTCGGTGCGGACGTTGCCGGCCGAGAGATCAACCGAACTCTGGCGAATGGCCTGCCCGATGTCGGTCAGCGTTACATCGAATTCCCGCAAACGATCGGGCGACACCTCGATGGCAACTTCGTATTGCCGGACCGCATCCAGGTCGGCCCGAGTAATTCCGTCTATGCGCAGCAGGTCGTCGCGCACCTGTTCCGCAACCGTGCGTATCTCACTTTCACTGTAGTCGCCCGCGACCACGACATTAATGACGCTGAAACTACGCTGCCGCAGGCCGATGACCGGCTTTTCCGTGTCGGCAGGAAACGTGTTGATGGCGTCGACGCGGCCCTTGATGTCATCGAGAAGCTGGCGCGGGTCGTAGTCTTTGTCGATCTCGATACGCACGCTGGTCGACCCTTCACCCGACCGCGATACGATTTGATCGATGCCTTCAAGATCCTTGACCGCTTCTTCGATACGCACGGCGACGCCAAGCTCTATATCCTCAGGCGTTGCGCCACGCAGGGTCACCCGGACGTCGATAGTGTCCGGGTCGGACGGTGGAAAGACCTCGAGACGAACGCCGTTGTTCATCGCCAGGAATCCGCCCATCAGTATTGAGATCATCAACAGGTTGGCGGCAACGGAATTGCGTGCGAACCAGGCGATCATGGTGTTTCGCCCCCATCGCCGGCGCCGGCCGGCCGTACCCGGCCCTCAGCACCGCGCTCACTGTCGGCACTTCCCAGGATCGACACGCGAACGCCCGAGGTCACCTGGCCAAGGGGCGTGACGACCAGTTCATCTCCTGGCGCGATACCCGCGGTCACAATGGCCTCACTGTCGTTCTGCCAGGCAATGTCGATGTCGCGTCGTTTGAGGACCCCATCTTCCACCACGTACACATAGGTCCCCTGGTAGATCGTGTTGTTGGGCACCACCAGCGCATTCGGCAGCGTCTTGCCCGCGAGTCTTGCCGTGACGTACTGGCCGATTTTCAGCGGCGTCCTGCCGGTCGCCGTCGTCCCGAATGGATCAGATATCTGTGCGATAACGTGCAGCTGCCGCGCTGTCTCGTCGATGGCGCTTTCGGTCCGCACCAACTCTGCATCCCAGGCTCCCTGGCTCGCGAGCTCCGAGCGTATTTCGACATGCCCGCCCGCTCGCGCCGTCTCATCTGTATGGCGATAGGTCTCCGGGAGGTCGATATACTGCAGGTCCCGGTTGCGCAGCGGTAAACGAATTTCGACCACATCGGTTGCGTAGATCTCGGCAAGCTGGGTATTCACCGATACGACCTGGCCCAGGTCGACAAACTTCCGCAATATGCGGCCCGCAAACGGCGCTCGAATCTGCGTGCGCTCCAGGTCCAACCGCGCTTTTTGCAGGGAGGACTCGGCGGAACGCACCCGCGCTTGCGCGGCCTTTAGCTGCGGTATGCGCAGCACGAGGTCCGTCGGCTCACCCGCATTGCCGAGCCGTTCCCAGTCTTCGCGAGCCTGCTGCGTACGTGCGTCCGCCTCAGCCAGCACTTGCTGTGCATCGGCAAGTGCGGCCTCGGCGATACTCACGTCCGCCGCGTAGTCACGCTCGTCGATCCGCAGCAGAACATCGCCCCGCTCGAAGAAACCGCCGTCGCGCACGTTCGGATTGGTATCGACAATCTGCCCGCCGACCTGCGCAACCAGCATGCTGCGCACGCGCGGCTGCACCGTGCCGTAACTTTCGATGCGAATCGTATAGTCACGCGCCGCAATCGTTTGCGTTTCCACCGCGATCTGCGGACCGTTCCCACCGGGTCGACGCTGCGCTTCGGGCGGATTGAGCTTGATGACCGCCGCAACGAGCAAAAAGATGCCGAGAATAACGACAGGAAGGAATTTCTTGGGTAGCGTCATGATTATTGGGATCCGTCAAAATCGCCACCAAGGGCGAGATACAGTGCCAGGCGATTCTGCAGGCGCTGGTTCCTGAGCTGAACAACAGTTGCTTCGGCGTCGAAAGCCTGCCGCTGCGATTCGAGTACGGTCGTATAAGTGACCAGTCCCCGTTGATATTGGTCCAGTGCGAGGTCGAGCGCCGCCCGCGAATTTTTTTCCGCCTCGAGAAACGCCTCGTAGCGCGTTTCAAGCGATGCGCGGCGCGACACGGCGTTTTCGACATCGGCAAAGGCGTCGTATACGAGACCCAGCCACGCCTCCTCCGCGATGCGCAAGCGCATCAATGCCTGCTCTTCAATCGCGGCCAGCCGGCCCGCGTCGAACAGCGGCTGGGTTAGGCCGAAGGCGAGTGACCAGTTCGAGAAGCCACCGTCGAGCAACTCCGACAGCCTCACCGAGGTCGCACCGGTGCTGCCTGTAAGCAGCAACTGCGGGAAGCGGGCCTTGTGCGCTGCGGCGAGGTCGGCATCCGCAGCCAGCAGGTTGAGCCAGGCCTCGCGGAGGTCCGGTCTGCGCAACAGCAGCTCCGACGGCAGGCCCGTCGGAACAGGGTCGTTCAGTACCGGTAACTCGCCCGAAAAATCGGCTTCGCCATGCGGGTAACGGGCCAGCGAAAGCTGCAGCGCAGCCATCGCCTCGCGCTGGCTCTGCTGCTGCTGGGCAAGACTGGCACGCTCGCGCTCTACCTGGTTGCGTGCCAGGTAAAGGTCCAGAGCATCGTTCAGTCCTTGCCGGTATCCGCTCGCAACGATGTCATGACTGGCCTGTGTGTTTTCCAGCCGGCTCTCTGCAAGCGTGAGTAACTGCGTAGCTTCGAGGACATCGAAGTACTGGCCGGCGATCGTGCCCGCGACGCTGTACTCGGCCCCCTGGACGCGCGCTTCCTGTGCCGCGACCGAGAGCTCCGCCGCTTGCTGCGCTTTCGACAGTTCGCCCCAGAGGTCAACATCGAAGCGTCCGCTCACCGTCGCACTGTACGTGTCGACGCTGATGGTATCGCCGGCTTCATCCTCAAATTCACGCCTTGAGCCGTCCAGTCCCAGGTCGAATGCCGGGAAGCGTGAAGAGCGCGCGACCGCCGCCGCCTGCCGGGCGATCTGCAGCTGCAGCCTGTCCTGTTTCAGGGCGCGATTGCCGACCATGGATTCCGCCACCAGGGCGTCAAGGGTCGGATCAGAAAAAGACGCCAGCCAGCCAGCCTCGACCTCACCCGCGTCACCACCCCGAACCCAGGCTTCTGGTGCCTCGACATCCTCGGGAGCAACGCTGATGCCGCTTGTTGTACAGCCGGCCCCAAGAAACGCCGCCGCCCCGAGGGCAGGCAGGATAATACGGCTGCAAAAATAGCGCGCCAAAGTGAGTCGGCGAGGTGCAAAAAACTGATCCAACGGTATTTCCTTAGTCCCTGTTCGTGGCATGATCGGCCCGAATTATCGTAAGTATCGCATTATTGAGGAGTGAATCGATGAGGAAAAAGTTTGTAGCAATTCTGGTTGCGGGTGCCCTTGCTGCGGCGACGACGATCGTGTCCGCAGCGGACGAGCTGGAGTTTTCGGGGCAGATTGAAGCCCGACAGTCCTTGATGACCCTCTATAAGTTCAACCTCGGTGTGCTGGGCGCCATGGCGAGAGAACGGACCCCATATGATGCGGATACCGCCAAGGCCGCCGCAGACAACATGCTGGCGATATCGAATATGAAGAACGGCGCCATGTGGCCGACCGGCTCCGACATGAGTGCGGAAGGCTACGCGGGTGAAACGTGGGCGAAGCCTGAAAACTGGTCGAACTATGCCGAGGTCAGCGAGAAGGCTGCCGCGATGAACGAAGCACTGGAAGTACTGGCCGCTGCCGCCGGTGATGGACTGGACGGGGTTCGCAGTAACCTGGGTGCAGTCGGCAACGCCTGCAAGGGGTGTCACGAGTCCTTTCGTGCCGACAAGGAGTAACGAAAGGCCCGACGTGCAGATTCGTGACCACCACCAGCGTGCCATCGAGCGGCTGGCCGACTCGTACCGCGACGACCCGTGTTTTCGCGGCCTGATCATCGGTGGCTCGGTTGCCAAGGGGTACGCTCGCGCCGACTCGGACGTAGACTTCCTTATCATTGCGACTGATGAGGAGTTCGAGCGGCGCTGGCAGACACGGGACCTGTTTATCAACCGGACCGACCTCTGCGACTACGAGGGTGGCTTCGTCGACGGCAAGATCGTCAATCTCGCCTACCTCGAGGAACTGGCTGACAAGGGTAACGAACCATCCCGGGCCGCGTTCCTGGGCGCGTTCGCCGCTTACTCGCATATTCCGGATCTCGATGCCCTGCTGCAACGCATCCCCGTCTATCCCGAAGCCGGGCACGATGAGCGCATTCGCGCCTTCTATTGCATGGCCTTCATGCAGCACTGGTTGATGCACGAAGCCGAGCGCCACGGTAACCGCTACACGATGACGCGCGCCGCCAGCCAGCTCGCGTTGTTTGCGGGCCGCCTGATCCTCGCGCACAACCGCAGGCTCTTCCCGTATCACAAGTGGCTGCCGGTAAGCCTGGAGTCGGTCCCAGACAAGCCCGGCGAGCTGATGGCGTGCTTCGACCGCTTGCTCAGCGAGCCCTGTGGCGACCACGCCACGGCCTTGTTCGAAACGGTTCGGGATTTCCAGGACTGGGGCGTCAGCGACCTGGAGGCGTACACCTGGTTCATGACCGACGTGGAATGGAGCTGGATGCACGACAGAGCGCCGATCGAGGACTGGTAGGCGTTGTGTTCGGGCCCAACCGGCCCTGCTCCCTAGCCGACCAGCCCGACCAGCAGGAACCCGATGGCCGCAATACCCGCGGCCAGCAGCGCATAAGGCAGCTGTGTGCGCACGTGTTCGATGTGGTCGGAGGCAGAAGCCATCGAGGCCAGCACCGTGGTGTCGCTGATGGGTGAAGCGTGGTCGCCGAAAATCGCGCCCGAGATAGCAGCAGCCAGCATCAGCGACGGGGAAAGTCCCAGTGCAAGAGCGATGGGCATCGCTATCGGGATCATGATCGCGAATGTCCCCCAGCTCGAGCCCACCGAAAACGCGATGAACGCCGACACCAGGAAGATCATTGGCGCCAGCAGTACCGGGTGGATATTACCCCGCACGGCATTCGCGACGTAGGTGCCCGTGCCGAGTTCCTGGGCAACATCGCCGAGCGCCAGCGCCAGTAACAGGATGATGGCGATGGGCAACAGGTCGCCCGCACCCTTCATGAATACTTGCATGAGTTCGGCAACCGAACAGTAGCCCTTAAACAGCGTCATCACCCAGGCAACGGCGATCGCCATACAGACCGACCACAACACGGCCACCGAGCCGGAGCCATTGATGATGTTCCCGTCACCAGTGATATAGAGTGACACAGGCATCATGGCAACCATGGCGAGAATCGGCAGCACCATCAGCCAGGCGGATGGAATATGTGCTTCATCGTCAACCTTGTGCTCAGCGGACACATCGACCAGCGGTATGGCACCCGGCCACAAGACCTCCCCGCCCTGCGTCCTCGCCTCGGCCTTTTTCATCGGGCCGATATTGATGTTCTTCCAGATGACGAGGCCCGCCAGCAG
>SHLT01000098.1 GCA_004282875.1 Chromatiales bacterium
GTCAGCCATTTGCCGCGAAACTCCGCGCGATGCAGTGTAATGCTGGTGCGTCGTTCATCAGCCATATCACCTGGCGAAAACACCAGGTGATGGACGTTGCTCAGATCGCTTGTCGAGGCTTTTGCCGGCAGATTATTCGCATACACCCACCAGTCCGGAACATAGAAATCGGCCAGCTGGAGTTCGTATCCAACGCGCTGGTCGGAGGCGTTGAAAACACTCTGATGGGCCTTGAATGGCAGAGCGTTTTCCGGCTGTTCCGCATCGCGGAAAAAGTGATTCAGGGAGACGCGCACGGAATCTCGAATCGTGGATTCCTGGCTCAATTCCAGGTACAGGGAACTGAAACCGCTCAGGTCCACACCGGTGTCAATTGGATCGCCCAGCCCAATGAGCAGATTGCAGTGCGGAAAAGAAATAGCGGTACGAATCTGGCAATCCATCCGCAACCCGTCGACATCGCTGAGCGAAACGATGGAGTTACCTCCCTCGCCGCTGTCATTCTCAACCCACACCGTATGGGAATCGCCGGGCTCGATGACAAACGTTCGATTCATGCCAAAGTGTTGCCACGCAATCGCCAGTAGCGAAGCCATGAGCAGAACGAATCCGAACAGATCGCCCCGGAGCCCTCTTTTTTCATGCTCACGCAAAGCGTGATGTTGTTCTCTGCGCTCAACCATGTCGCTCGAAGCCCCTGTCCGGATGATCTTGCGCCTGCACGGTTCGCACAATGAGCAAATCCGACAAAGCCGAGTATATCGTACTGCCTGTATGCCGCCGAAATTTCGGCATGACCCGAATCCGTGGGAATCCGGTTCTACCCCATGTCTTGTTCGGATTTCCCCGGTGCACGCTCGCCCTGAACAGGCCTATCTTTGATCGGTTAGGAGCTTGGCAAGGAGGAACTCATGGGCTGGAAGGAACTTGAGTTTCGTGAACGTTGGTCGTTGATGGTCGCCGGCATACAGGCGGTCTCGACGTTCGGGATGTTGATCCTCGCAGTTGTCGGAATCTGGAAAGTCACGCCGATCATTACCTACCAGGTGCAGCAACAGGAATCCGAGCTTGCCCAGATGGTCGCCCAGCAGGATACCGACCCGCTTGTCGCCGATGCGCTGAACTGGTGGACCGAGCGCATGCGCAGCTACCGCCGCGTCGTGGCCCTCATCGACGACGCGGCCAGCCGAGGTCACGGCGGTACGTTTGAGGTGCAGGAAGGTGCTGCGCCCGCCGTTGCCGAGGGCGTATACCCTGACTTACTCGTAATTACAGCCACTGGCGGGCCTGCCCCGCGAGAATCCGTATCGGTGCCCGTCAATGAAAAGGCAATGTCACCGTCGCAGTATGTGCAGTTCAAATTGAACCAGGGCGCATTTTCGTCGCTACCCGAACAACAGCGCTACAACGTGGAAACGGCGATCGAGCGTTACGTCAATCGCGTAATGCTCCCCAAGGTGCCCGCGATCCTGGTCCGCAATGATATGAGCCTGAACGATCTGCGCCTCGAAATCGCAATGCGCGAAAACCAGCGCGAAGAGGCGCTTCGACATATCAAGGGCCTCGAAGAAGTTATCGCTGCCGCCCGAGAAGCGCCGTAGTCAGGTAGCAAGATTTCAGGCCGTGCAAATTTAATTCGCCACCTGTTGCGCAAGTGGCGAAAAGCCCGCTATTCAGGCGGGCTTTCGTTCGTCGCGACCAGGCTCCCCCGATACATCTGCATCTGGCAAGAGAAGGGGATTTCGCCGGCCTCGACTGGCGTAATGACGACGTCGGTCGGTGTATTGAGCGGCAAGTCCGCATTGATCCCGAGCGATTCGAAGATGACTTTCTCCGCACACGGGCTCGCGTCCTTACGCAAAAACCTTAAGGTCACCTCTTTTCCCGCCTCGACCTCGATCCTGGGCGGCGTGTAGGTGCCCGCCTCGACCAGGATTTCGACGACGTTTTCGCGAACCCGCTGCGCTTTCGGCCTGGACAGCCAGAACCACCAGACAATGAAGGCGATTAGCGCAGCTCCGGCCAGGTTGACGAAAAGGACATTCACGATTCTTCTCCGGGTTTGTAGAAGCGCAGGCGGTTCGCGTTGCTTACGACCGTCAGCGACGACATGGCCATAGCACCACCCGCGATCATGGGATTCAGCAAGATGCCGATGATCGGAAACAGCAGGCCCGCCGCCACCGGGATACCGAGCGAGTTATAGATGAACGCGCCGAACAGGTTTTGTTTGATGTTGCGGACCGTTTGCCGCGAGATATTGATCGCGTCGGGAACGCCGTGAAGCGACCCGCGCATTAACGTGATATCGGCACTTTCAATCGCAACGTCCGTCCCGGTACCGATCGCGAACCCGACATCGGCGCGAGCAAGCGCTGGTGCGTCGTTAATGCCGTCGCCCACCATTCCGACTCGCTCGCCCTGTTGCTGCAGACTCGCAACCTTGGCTGCCTTGTCTTGCGGCAAAACGTCGGCGAAGACCTGGTCGATACCGACCTGTTGTGCCACCGCCTCGGCGGTCGCCTGGTTGTCCCCGGTCAGAAGCACGACTTTCAGTCCCAGGTCCTGCAAGCGCCGGATCGCGGCTTTCGAATCGGCCTTGATGGCGTCGGCAATTCCGATTACGCCCGCCATATCACCAGCGACGGCAACGAATACCGGCGTTTGCGCCTTGCGCATGAATGCCGATGCCACTTCTTCGACAACGCCTGTGTCGACATCGTTTTCCAGCATCAATTGACGATTTCCGAGAAGGACTCGACGGCCCTCAACGCTTGCCATCACGCCGCGGCCCGCAATGGCAGTAAAGCCTTCGGCATCGAGCAGGGATAGCTGCCGGTCGCTCGCCGCGTCCAGGATCGCCTCGGCCAGGGGATGCTCCGAGCCCTGTTCAATACTGGCGGCCCATCGCAGAAGCTCATCCTGTTTCCAGTCACCGGCCGATACCAGTTCAGTGACGCTGGGCTTGCCTTCTGTCACGGTGCCGGTCTTGTCAAGAATCAGGGTATCCAGGCGTCCCGCCTGCTGCAGCGCATCGCCATTGCGAATCAGGGTGCCGAATTCCGCCGCCTTGCCGACGCCGACCATGATGGATATCGGGGTGGCCAGACCGAGCGCACAGGGGCACGCAATGATCAGGACGGTCATTGTCGTCACAATCGCCAATGTCCATGCCTGCCCTGACGGCCCGAAATTGAACCACGCCAGGAACGTCAGCACCGCGATAATCAACACTGTCGGTACGAAGATTGACGACACCTTGTCGGCCAGCCGGCCGATCGCCGGTTTCGAGGACTGTGCGGCACGGACCATCTCGATGATCTGTGCCAGCGCGGTATCCTTGCCGATGCGCCTGGCCCTGAACAGGAACGTTCCCAGCTTGTTGATGGTACCTGCTACGACCTTGTCGCCCTGCTGCTTTTGCACAGGAATCGGCTCGCCAGTCAGCATTGACTCGTCGACACTCGAGTGCCCTTCGATAATATCGCCGTCAACCGCAATACGCTCACCCGGCCGTACCCTGAGCGTGTCGTCCAGACCCACTTCGTCGATGGCCACGTCCATCTCGATGCCGTTGCGAATCACCCGAGCTGTCTTCGGCTGCAAGCCGATCAGCCGCTTGATCGCCTCCGAAGTTTTGCCGCGCGCTCGCATTTCCAGGGCCGAGCCCAGGTTTATCAATGCGATAATAATGGCGGCGGCTTCGAAATAGGCATGTTGCGCAGACGGTGGCACCCACTCCGGCAACGCGATAATGACCATGGAAAAAAACCACGCTGTGCCCGTGCCAAGCGCGATGAGCGTGTCCATGTTGGCATTGTGATTGCGCGCCGATTTCCAGGCGCCGGTGAAAAAATGCCCGCCTGAATACACCAGGACGCCCAATGTCAGCGCGCCGACGATCAACCAGAACAGTCGTCCGTCATTGCTCGCGAGGCCTGGGAGCATGCCGGACATCCCGAGGACAAATAGCGGCGCGCCGATTGCCGCGGCGACAGCCGCTTTGCGCAGCAGGGTTCGATAGTGAGCCATTTCGGCCGCTTCTTTCTCGCCCTCGTCTGCTATACCCCTGAGCTCCGCCGCTCCGTACCCGGCATTACTGACGGCATCGAGCAATGCCGCGACGGGCACATCGCCCTCGATCGTCGCCGAGTGTTCGGCAAAATTGACGTTGGCCGTGACGACGCCTTCGACATCGTTCAGGGCAGTCTCGACGCTGGAAACGCAGCCGGCGCAGCTGATACCCGACAGGGACAGGCGTGTGGTGGTCATGTCCGTTTACCTTAGCTTGGCATTGTTTCGATAGCGGACATTTTAAGAGCTTTTCACAGCCCGGGCGTTACATCCTGTTGGGCTGTTGTTGCACAATTCACACCTTGTCCAGTGGCTTGCGCATACCGCCATCGCGCAACGTCTTGAACGCCGATGGCGTCTGTCCTGTGACTTTCTTGAACTGCCGGCTGAGATGCGCAACGCTGCTGTAGCCGAGGCGAAAAGCGATTTCCGTGAGTGTCAGCTCGTCATAGACCAGCAGTTCCTTGGCCTTTTCGATCTTCTGGTTGATGAAATACTGCTCGATTGTGACGCCCTCCACCGACGAGAACAGGTTGCTCAGATAGGTGTAGTCATGAAACAGCCGCTCGCTCAGTAACTCGGAGATCTTCACCTTCGCCATACCGTCGGCATCGTGCACAAGCTCAATAATGGTTTTCTTGGTGTTCTCGATGAGCTGGCTCTTCCTGTCGTTAACAAGACCGAAGCCCAGCGCCTCGATAGTCTCGCGAAATTCCGCGAATTCCGCGTCGTTCAGGACACGATCTCCCAGGTCTACCTCCCCCAGCCTGACGGCGACCGGGTCGATATCGAGGTCACGCAATACATTGCGTATCACCAGCGTGCAGCGATCGCACACCATGTTCTTGATGAGGATTTTCATAGCTCTGCAGCCAGTCTACGTGCAACGCAGGACCGGTGCGACCTGGAGCAGGCCCCCTGCGGGGGCCTGTCCTTTAATGGTCCTAGGGTGAGATGCAGGTTGACGCGTTGCGGCAACCAAAGCGGCCGGTCGATTCGGACGAACCGATCGCGTTCGACACCGTGCACTCTTGCGGCACCATGTAGGCGATGTCGTCGGGGAACGTGATGACGTAGGAATCGCCCGTGATGACGTCCGTCAGCGACGTGCAGGAGATGTCGGTTGCGCTGCCGTCCCAGGTCAGCGTGGCGACCGTCCCTGCAAAGGAAACGGTAAGGTTGCTTGGCGCCACGGCTGTGGGGTCTTCGACCGTGAAGGTCGCATCATCGGAATCGACCTGGCTGTCCGGCGACGTTGCCTCGAACGTCACGACCTCGGATCCGGTCCAGCCGTCGAATGCTGTGATGGTCGCAAGCCTCTCGGAATCGATCGTCACCTCGAGGCCAACGTGTCCCGACGCTACCCAGGCAATTTCTTCATCGAGATAAACATCGTGAGAAACGTAGTCGTCGAGCACAATTGAATCGAAGGATTCGCCAAGAGAAATCGTCTGGCCGGGAATGTTCGACACCGAGAGTCCCTGTGTGCCCTCCACATAGCCCCAATAGACGTATGCCGAACCCGTTTCCAGTCCGTCGATCTTGTCATCGTCCGCGCCGATCGCCGCGTAGGCTCCATCCATCGCCAGTGCGTAGGCGAAGTCGTCACCATCTTCGTAGTCGCTCGACGTGATGACGTACTGCTCCGTCCAGGCCTCGCCGTCCCGTTCGAACAGGTACGCGTACGCACCATCAAACGAACCGATCAGCGCGAAATCACCGCTGATTGCGGCGGACGTCCCGAACTGGTCATTGGCAATCCCATTGCTGGGCAGCAGTTTGGCCTGCTGGGACCAAGCACCATCCGTACCGCGATGGAAGATGTAGGCCGATCCGGCATTGGTCGCCAGATCGTCGTCGTTCAGGGCACCGACAACGGCATAGTCGCCTTCGATGTCGAGGAACCAGGAACCAAACTGGTCGCCTGCGGCACCATCATCGGCAACGAGCTTTGCCGTCTCGACCCAGCTGCCGTCCTGATATTCGAAGATGTAGGCTGCGCCCTGGCTATCGAGCGCATTCCACGCACCGATCAGCACGTAGTTTCCCGAGATCGCCGACGAGTACCCGAAGTTGTCGCCACTCGCACCGTCACTCGAAGTCAGCTTGGCTTCTTGAGTCCAGTTGTCGCCGCTTCGACGGTAGATATAGGCCGCTCCGGCATCGGTCGCGACATCGTCGTCGCCGTCGGCGCCGATCACGGCCAGGTCGCCGGACAATGCGGCCGAGGTACCGAATGCATCACGATTGTTGTTGAACTCGTTCCTGAGGACCCAGCCCGTCGTCTCCCGGTCATAGAAATACACGAATCCGAGGCCCGAATCGGCCGGCTGGCAAATGCCCCCATTGGTCATCTTGCAGAGCGCGACAACCAGGTAGTCACCGTCAATTCCAATCGAACGTCCGAAGCTCGGCCGGCCGAGACCGTCGATTTTTTCGTCGAGCAGCCAGTCGTCGCCCGAGCGATCATAGATATAGACGGCACCATTGCCGCTGTTGGTTGTCATCGCACCAATAGCGAGACGGTCTCCCGACATCGCCATTGTACGTCCGTAGTGATCCTCACCGGTTGCATCGTCGGCGGATAGCTTGAGCTCCTGCAGTTGTGCTGATGCCGCCAGGGGAATCAGCATGAGCAGAGCGGAATACCACCAAGCCCGAGATGTAGCGAGGCGTGCATGTTGCGTAAACATCAGTCGACCTCCTCGTGTAGCTCGGGGGTCAGGGTATTCCTCAATACGTCAGTTCGAAATACGCAGTTCTACTGCCAAGCCCGGGGTTCGCCTTCAAGTCAGCGCATGTATCTGCCCAAGAAGATGCCGAGCAATCCACCAAGGAACAGCGGCGCAGACATCGCCAGCAGGCTCGCCCCGCCGAACAATCCCAGGTCGAGAGGCGGCCCATCGGGCAGCTCAGGCATTGGCCTCTGCAGCGAAAAGATCGGATCGATGATGATGACCGGATCCAGAGGTTTGTGACTGGGCGATGCTTCTATCTCATAGGCGAAGTCTCCCTCGGTGTCCGTGGTGCAGACCGTGGGGGAACCAGTACCCGGCACCTGCAACGTGAGACCGGACATTTCGGTGCAAAAACCGCCAATTTCGCCACTGCCTTTGCTGTCAATCGGGTAGAAACGGATCGTCGCCTCCACATTGCCATCAAGGTTATTGTGAAACTTGATCTGGTCCCCCTTTTGCAGGACCTTGACGATTTGCTTGTCCACCGTGATCAGCTTGTCGCTGCCGCATTGCAGCGTGTCTATTTTCACCTGGGTAAATGGCATCACTTTCTCCCTTGCTACGATTCGTTGGCTGACAGGTCAGCAAACTCAGGCGTTGCGTCGATCATCGCCTGAGGAAATCCCAAAGTTGCGGCCCTGCTGCGGGCGCGTAACGCCGTATCCCTGTCACCGAGTAACGCGTTCACCAGTGCAATGACGTACACCTGGCCGGGATCCGACACGGAACCGGGAGCTGCCGACTCGAGCGTGCTGCGCGCGGCCACGTCCCGGCCCAGGTTGGCGTAGTACCAGGCCAGGTTTAGCAGCGTTTCCTTGTCCCGCGGATTGACTTCGAGGCGTAGATTTGCGAGTTCGACGGCGCGCTCGTACGAGGCTCGAACGCTCTCGTCGGGTGCACCGGTAAAGCGCTGTGCGTCACCGAGATTGCCCCATATGCGGTAATCGGTTGGCTTTTGCTCCACGGCTTTCAGAAACATCTCTTCAGCCGCCGCGAAGTCCCCCGCAAAGTAATACAAGGTTCCGGTGTTGGAAAACGCGGACCCGTCGGGATCGATTTCCAGCGAACGGCGGTAATTGTCCGCAGCCTGCTGGTAATCGCCCAGGTAGTAGTAAATGACACCGAGGTTGTTGTAGCCATTCGAATTGCCGGGTGCGAGTTCCACGGCGCGCTCGTAATTGGCAATCGCTTCCTCGAATCGCTGCTGGCGAATCAGGAAGCGGCCAAACGCGCTGTAGCCGGACCAGTTCGCCGGCAACAGCTCGATAGCCAGAATGAATTGCGCCTCGGCATCCTCGATGCGACCCTGCTGTTCGTAGATATCGCCCAGCCTCGCCCGGGCATCGACGGCACGGGGGTCCAGCGCGATCGCCGCGTTGAACGACTTCTCGGCGCCGCCGAGATCACCGCTAATCGTGTACAGCCCACCGAGTGCCGTGTGGACTTCGGCCAGGCGAATGTCGAGCGACAACGCCTTGTTGCAGTTGCGCTCCGCCGGTTGCACCAATGCCGTATCGCCTGAGTCACGGTAGCGCGCGATAAGCGTCTCGCAGAGTCCCGCATAACTCAGCGCCATGTTCGGGTCCCTGTCGATCGCCCGTTCAAAAAAGTCCGCGGCGAGCAACAGGTTTTCTTCTTCATGCGGTTGGTCGAGGTAATTGCGCGCCTGCAGGTAAAGCTCGTAGGCCACCGGATCGTCCGTCGCATTCTCGGCAAGCATTTTGCGCACGTCCGTGGTCAGGACCACCCTCAGCTCGCTCGCAACGATTAGCGAGATCCGGTTCTGCACAGCAAGCACATCCTGGATGCGAGTATCGTAAGTCTCGTCCCAGCGATTGAAGCCGCTTTCGACATCCACCAGCCTCACGCTAAGTCGAATCCGGTCGTCGACGCGCCGAAAAGTACCTTCCAGGATATGCTGGACGCCGAGTCGCTCGCCAATCGCCCTGATATCGAATCCTCGATTCGACAGCGATCGCGACGAGGAGCGCGCAGCCACCAGCACCTGCGGGAGGTCGTACAACCGCGACCGGATGTCGTCGGCAATGCCCTCACTCAGGTAGGCATCACTCGACTCGCCGCTCAGGTTCTCGAACGGCAGAACCGCGACCCTGACTTCCTCACCGCGCTGCAGCTCCGGGAAAACATGACCGTAAGAAAGAAAGGCTACGGCAATCAGGAGTGCACCGATGATCATGAGGTCCAGGTAGTGCACGAGGCGCGACCGGTCCATCGTCAGGGCTCCTACACGAGCCTCGGCTACGATTCCCTGCGGCGTAACCTGGTAAACCCAGGCCAGCAGGGCCGCGATGGGAAAGCCGACCGCAAGGGCTACCGTGGCCGCGGTCAGGGTCCAGTCCGGAACCGGCAATGCACCGGTCAGCACGTCGACAACCTGCAGGATGAGCCACGCCGAAACCGCATACGCGCCGACTACCCGGAAGACCCGGCGCCTCTTGAGCTCGCCGAACCAGTCGGTCAGTTCATCACTGCGAACATCATGTTGACGGGGTGCTATAAGCAGGCGGTACCCATGTTCCGGGTCGTAAGCGATAAACCGGAATGGAGGCCGCGAGTCACCAAAGCTGTCACGCAGTTCGTCCATACATGCGGTCAGCAAACCATGTGGTTCACCGGACGCTGGAAAAATGCTGTGCAGCAACTCCTCCGCGCCGCAGTACCGGGCAGGCTGCGATGCGAGCAAGCACAATATTTCCATGGACGATGCGCGCACCGTCTTGGATCCCGCCGGGCCTGTAATCGAGTGTCCAGAAGGGTCGATCTCGAAATCGCCCAGCCAATACTTGTCCTGCCGCGTCAAATCCATTCTTATTCTGCTTCTGCCTGAGCACCGGCACTACTCTCAGAATAGACCAAATGGACGAGAAATCTTCTTTTATTGCGGGGATTTAGCCTTTTTTCGGAGCTCCGTTTTTTCCAGGTACAGGAACATCGCGGCCGACATTCCCGTGACCCCAAACAGCATCGACATCACGACGATCTGGTACTTGGCTGCGACCACTGGCGATACGCCAGACAGGATCTGCCCGGTCATCATTCCCGGGAGGGACACGAGACCTACCGCCAGCAGCGAATTGACCATGGGGATCAATGCGGCCTGCATGGCTATCCGCCGCGCCTCCGTATAACTCACTCCTCTTGATGCTTCCGCATACGCCCTTTCACCCGCCAGGCTGACCGTCGTCATCGCGCCTGCAAAAATCATCCCCGCGAGGGGAATCAGGTATCGCGGGTTGAACCATGGCTCAATACCGATCACCGACTGGCTGACCAGAGCAAGGGTCAGAACGCCGCTTAGCGAAATCGAGAGAAATGCGTTCCGATAAAGACGGCGCGATTTTCCCTGCAGCGGGCGAATCGATATCCAGCTGGAAACAACGAGCATGAACCCCAGGACCGCCAGTACGACACTCGGCCGACCCGTTTCAAAAATATAGACGAGCACATAACCGATGAGCAGCAGCTGTGCGAGCATACGAAACGTGGCGTAAATTCCCGTTCCAACGCCCGCCGTCCATCGCCACATGATGGCTAACACAATGAGGGTAGGTACAAAGGCAAGGGCCAGCCCCTGCCACGTGATCACTTGCACTGTGGAGTTCATGCATTATCCCTTTCGGAAGCCGCCTTCGCAGTATACTGCCAAGCACGCTGACAATCGCTGGAGACATTTATGACCCTGCTGATCACCGGACTCGCATTGTGGTTTGTTGCGCACGCGTTTCCTGCGGTAGCGCCTGAAAAACGAGAAGTGCTGCAGCAGAAACTCGGGAGACAGCCCTACCGCGGCGTCTTCTCGCTGATTATCCTTGCCGCACTGCTGTTGATCATCTTCGGCTGGAAGTCTGCCGTTCCGCATGCTGTCTATGTGCCGCCAATGGGACCGGGACTCCTGAGTTCAGCCCTGGTACTGGCCGGGTTAGTCCTGTTCTTCGCCTCGCAGGTGAGTGGGCATATCAAGCGCACCACGCGGCATCCGCAGATGCTCGGTACCATTCTCTGGGCCGTCGCCCATTTGTTAACGAACGGCGATAGCCGATCTGTCGCCCTCTTCGGCACCCTTGCGGTGTGGGCGTTGTTCGAGATCGTCATGATTAACCGACGCGATGGGACCATAACGGAGACGCCCGCTGCGTCCGGGAAGTACGACCTGGTCGCCATAGTCATCGGTGGCGTCGTGTTCGCCATTGTCGGGCATTTCCACGTGCAGCTCTTTGGCGTATCGCCGATGCCTGTTTGAGCTCCCCCGTTTAGAAACCAGGGGAGCGCGCGCAAGCCTGCCCGCTATCGGATCGCGGAAATTGCAGTAGACGAGCTTATGTAATAAGGACTACAGTGGTTGCCCACTTCCGCATTTGGCGCGGGGAGCACATATGGAATTAACATTACTTGGCGCAGCCGTGGTTCTGTTGATCCTGTGGCTTTTCGCTCGTCGGCGGGGGCAGTCCGAATCACCTCCGGAGCCGGCGACGCCGAAACGCACGGGCAACACGACCTACCACGCTGTCTCGCTAAAGATTGATGCGAAGCATGCCTGCGATGCGGCAAAAGAGATGACCGGGCGGCGCTTTCTCTCGAATGCGGCGCCGCGCCTGCCGCTTGCCGGCTGCGATGTCCTCGAATGCCGCTGCCGGTTTACCCACCACAAGGACCGACGTACCGGGAAGGACCGACGCAGCCCGTTCGTCACGTCAGGCTACTCCGGCACTTCCGGGTCGTTCAAGACGGAACGGCGCGAACGCCGAGAGCGGCGCAAGGAAGCCGATCTCGACGTACTCTAGGTCGCGGCTTAGTAGCCGTAGTTGGCCACTGTCACCTGGTAGTTATCCAACTCGGCTTGGTAATGCGCGCGCTGCTCATAGAGATCATGAATCTCGGCCTCGAGCCTGCCGGTGTCCTCGGACAGGTCCTTGAGTTCGGCGATCAGGATGATGCGCTGCTCCATCGTGGTCTCGCTGTCGATCAATGCAGCTTCTTTGTACAGCATTGCATCTTCGACATTCTGCAGCTCACGTTCCTTGGCCGCGATGCTCGACGCCGCGCGGTTCACATTGCTGCGCAGCGTGTACAGGTGGTATCCCGCGTTGTACGCGTCCAGGAAGTCCGCCTCCAGATTCACTGAACACACACCGTAGTAACGACCACCGTTGACACCAACGTCAAAACCGCGTCCGGGCTGGCAGTACTCAACCAATCCCTGGTCGCGCCCTGACTGGTACGAGCCAAAATCGGCCGTAATCCCGTGCTTCGCACAGGCCTTCCGGTGTTTTGAGAAGCGTTCCGTAGTAAAGCCGCGCGCGCCGTCTTCATAGCCCACTGCCGACCAGTCGGTGGCCATGCATTCATCGCCACTCATCGTTGCGCAGCCGCTCATGGCGAGCGTAACGAGCGCAATACCGATCACATTCCATTTCCTGTCCATGGCGATCTCCATTCAGGTGCCGTTGCCAGACATAATCCCGACGCTATCGCGATCTTCCACGAATCGCCGTGATGACAATCACATATACGAGCCTGTCCATGAACAAACGCTGAAAAGTACCTGGAATTGCCTGCTTTTGGCGTTCCAATGTGACCTGTATCACAGAGCGTGGAAGCCGCGCTCGATACGCTGGCTGGACAGCTTGGCGGGTAAAGGGACTCTCAACATGGACATCGACGCGATCAGCGGGGCAGCGACCGTGGCTCTGACGAGCACGATTCTGTTTCTCCTCGTCGCGAAGTCCTGGA
>SHLT01000099.1 GCA_004282875.1 Chromatiales bacterium
ACACGATTATAGGTTCGATCGTTCTCGGCATCGTGGCGCAGAAGCTGGCACCGGCCGACTAATGGCGGGGGTATGTCACCGGCTGTTGCCCGCTATCGACCAGACCGGCGGGTCGGAGAACGGGACTGACTATTTGTCCCGTGAAGCGATATAGGCGCCCACCAGGCCCGCTACCAGGATCGCGATATAGAACTGCCCGAATGCGGCCTGCAGGTAGGCCATCGCGCGTGCGGTTGCTGAAACGGGCAACAGGTCGCCATAGCCCAGTGTTGTCATCGTCACGAAGCTGAGATACAGCCATTCGCTGTCCCAGCCGCGACTGGTCCAGGTTTCAAAGCCGCTGAATGAACCGGGCGCCGCCAGTTCCAGCACCGAGTAGCCGAGCGCCCAGATGACGCCCAGCATGAGGTAAACACAGATTGCGCCGACGATGCGATTCATACTCATGTCGGTACCAACCGCCACCTGTTTCATTGTGTGGACAATCGCGGTGGTCAGGAAGCTCATTAGTGCAACGAGTGCGCCGAACTGGAATGCCGACGATCCGGTCTGCGCGGCAAGAACACTGAGAATGACGCCGGCAACGACGAAGACCATCCCGCCCGGAAAGGCGCGTCCGGCGCCTTTCAGGCTGCCGATACCAATGATCAGAATGGCCGAAAATACCAGTGCCTTGACGAACGGCGGACTACCGGTGACAAAGTCGTCGATAATCGGAAAGCCGACCAGGAATACCAGTAGCGCTACAAGGAGATAGTAAAAGTTGGTTCGTTTCACGCCGAGCCTCGTTTCGCGCGACACCTTGCCGAGGTGTTAGGATCACAGGCAGTCAACGATAACAAAAATAGTCGAATCGGGGTCGCAAGATGCACCACCACCAGCTACTTATCCTGTTTGCACTGCTCGTATTCGCATTTGGTCTCGTATCGAGATTCGCCGAACGCAATTCTGTAACGGGCCCGATGGTGTTCATGACCGTGGGCATCCTGGGCAGTTCCCTGGCCTTTGGCTTTCTACATGTGACGCCGGACATGGGACCGGTAAAGCTTGTGGCCGAGCTCGCCCTGACACTGATCCTGTTTATTGACGCGACCATGATCAAGCGGAGCCACTTCTCGGGCGGTTCACGCCGGATACCGCTGCGCTTATTGCTGATTGGCCTGCCGCTGACCATGATCATCGGAACCGCTGTGGGCATCTGGATGTTCGATGACGTCGGACTTTGGGCAATCGTTCTAATGGCGCTGATTCTGTCGCCAACGGACGCGGCGCTCGGCCAGGCCGTCGTCAAGAGCGAGGGTGTGCCGGTCGAGATCCGGCAATCGATCAGCGTGGAAAGCGGACTTAACGACGGTATCGCACTACCGCCCATCCTGATTGCCATGGCCTTGCTCGGCGCTGAGGCGGGTGGTCATGAGGGTGCATGGCTGGGTTTTGTCACCAAGCAGGTCACCCTGGGTCCTGTGGTCGGTCTGGCCGTTGGCTGGATCGGCGGTGTGCTCATGCAAAAGGCGTCAGACAAAGGTTGGACCGAGGAGACCTTTCAACGTTTGTCAGCTCTGCCAATAGCGATTCTCGCCTTTGCGTTTGCTGAGAGCGTGGAGGGTAATGGATTCATCGCGGCATTCGTTGCCGGCCTTGGTTTCACGCGGGGAATCACATCCAGGCAGGTGCAACACCAGGTGCAGGAATTCGGGGAGACCGAGGGAATGCAGCTAATCCTCATTGTATTCCTGATCTTCGGACTGGCCATGGTGCCTGCAGCTGTGCCGCATTGGGGCGTACCCGAGCTGGTCTACGCGCTTCTCAGTCTCACCGTGCTGCGCATGATTCCGGTCGGCCTCTCGTTGATCGGACTCAAGCTCGATCTTCCAACGATCGCTTTCATTGGCTGGTTTGGCCCACGGGGTATCGCGTCCGTTCTTTACCTGCTGATGGCGGTAGCCGCGATCGGTGTAGAGGGGAACGAGACGATTATGGCGGTGATCGTACTAACGATCACGATCAGCGTGTTTGCGCACGGCATTTCTGCCACGCCGCTCAGTAAGCGCTATGGGGCAAGCAGACCGTCGCGAGACAAATAAGAGACGATCGAGGTCGCCTCGTCGACGATCACCGAATAGTCACGTCGACTGTCATAGTCCGTTGCGATATTGGTTTCCGACTCGATGCCCCAGACGGGTGCCTGCTGCGACGCTGAGTAGAGCTGTGTCGCCAGGGCAATTGTATGCTTGAGTTCCAGCAACTGCGGAGCAACGTACTCGGTTAACTCGACGCCCCAGACGTTGTAGTAGTACGTCGGACGAATGTTGTATGTCGAATCGGGCCGTGAGTCTTTCATTTTCGATTCGGTGTCGAGGTTAACGAGCTGTGTTACGAGGACGGCATCGGCACCCTGTGACTCCACCATTGCCAGAAAGGTCTGCCGCGTCACCGGTGTCTTCGGCGTCATCAGCGAGGTGCTGGCGATGCCGCGCGTGCCCTTGGCCTCCAGCGCTTTGACGATCTCCTTCTCGAGATAACGTCGGGCATCGAACGACTTGAACAGCGCAACGACCAGCACGTCTTCGTAGGGGGCGTCCGCGGTTTCGGCAAGGGGCTGCACCCGTGTTACCTGCGGTCCGGCGCATGCGCACAGCGCCAGCGTCAAGCTTAAAAGGGCAATTCTTCTTATCACGGCGTTTCCTTGGGCAAACTGTGTGAGGCGCTGCCGGCCTGGCGTATTTCGTCGTAGGTGTGCTTGGACTCCGTCACCGGCTAGTGATCCAGGTACAGGTAGTTCTGCCAGCTCGACATGCGTAGCAGGATCTTGCGCATGATGGCGACGTGGTGCCAGTGATCCGAGTACACAGCGACTTGCGCGCGCGAACCCGTGGGCAGGTTGAACTCGCTCATGTCGTCCGTCACTTCAATGACGACGGGCACACGCCCGACACGTTTGAACGCTTCTGTCCCAACCAGGGTGCCGCTGGCAAGCAGCTGGCCTTCGGCCATGCTCGGCAAGACACTAACGACTTTACCGTGGAACACGCGCCCCGGGATGCTCGGGTACACGATCTCCGCCTCGTAGCCGGCTTTCAGGCGCAGCGATGAATTCTGTCGAAATACTGCGACCATCGGGACTTTTTCGTCATGCACGAACGTCATTACGGGCCGCAGGGGCAGGGCAGCGGCCATCATGCCCGGGCGCAGCACGAGCTGCGTGACGTAGCCGCTCGTCGGCGCCCGCACCACGGTGCGTTCGAGATCGTAACGGGCCTTCTCCAACTCTGCCTGCAGGCGCGCTACCTCCGGGTTTTCGCCGTCGATGCCCGACTCAAAGGCGACCTGGGCACGTTGCAGGTCGGCTTGAGCACGCTCCAGGGCGGCCTCGTCTGCGAGGTAGGCCTGGCGCCGGGTTTCGAGTTCGTTTGCGCTGATGGCGCCGCGTTCGAAGATCGCTTCATAGCGTTGGAATACGCCCTGGGTGCGGTCGCGATTCGCAGTGACCTCTATAACGCGAGCACGTGCGGCTGCGACCGCCTGCTCGAGTTCCAGGACGCCGTCACGCGTCCCCGCAAGCAGAGCCTGCTTCTGGCGAACCACAGCTTCGTAGGGTTTGGGGTCAATTCGAAACAGTACGGTGCCTTTCTCGACGATCGTGTTCGGCTCAATCTCGACACTGGTAACAATACCCCCGACTGCCGGCACGATTGGCGTAGTGACGTAATATTCGCGCGCCATGTAGGAGTACGGGTGGTTGTAGTTCATCAGCAACACGAGCGTACCAATGAGGATGACGCCACCCAGCGCCGCGGTCGGGACCGTCCACTTGTTAAGGGGAATCTTGAAGACCTTGAATATGACGACGCACAGGGCGGTGTAGGTCAGAATCAGTAGAAGATCCATGCTTACGCTCCCTCTGCGGTGTCGAGTTCGGCCGGGGGCGGTTCTGTCGGCTCAAGTGCGGCAAGTCGTGCCTCGATGTCCGCCAGTCGAGTCGCCAGATCGCTGTTGCCACCGGCCCCGTCTTCGGATGTGTCGAAGCCCCAGCCGCGGTCCTCGCGATACATCATTGCCCAGATCCAGAGAAACGGCCAGATCGCATGCAACGTGAAGAGGCTTACCCAACCGGCAACATGCAGCACGTCCTGGTGCGGATGATTCCGCTTGACGGCAATTTCGTAGGGGATGTCGTGAATGACAATGATGCCGTAGAACAGCACGAGCACGACGAGTATTAAAATGACTAGCGCAACGTATTCAAGCACTTGATCTTCCTCCGGGTAAGCGCCGTAGTCTACCGAATCGAGCCCTCAGCTGCTGTCATTTTTTGGGCGCTGGGGCGGGGCGTTAACTGGTATGATTACGCGCTGAAAAGAGCCACGTGGAGTGACGGAAATGGTGATAAGAAATAGCCTGAAAAAGAGCACACAGTTCATTGTTTTAACAGTATTTCTTGTCTTCTCGAGTTTCGTCGCTGCGGAGCAGGAGGCGTTCGAGGACGCGGCTGATCTGCGCGCCAAGGATGTGCTTCCAAAAGACTTGCGCAAAGGTGCGCATCACCGGGTTGAAAAGGTGGTCAGGAACGACGGTTACCTCAACTACTACACGATTACGTCGGACTACGGAGAGTTCGAGGCGGTCAGCACCGCGATGCTGAAAACGCGTGTCGGTGAGATCAATGCGCTGGCCGAACTTGACGATCTTTCCAAAACGGAAGTGTTCATCAAGGCCGCTGCCGATGCCGGTGTCGGTCAGCTAAAGACGCTTAAGCAGTTTGCGACCAAACCCGTTGAGACGGTCGTTGGAATTCCCAGCGGCGTCGGTCGTATGTTCAAGCGCTATTCGCGGCAGGCAGGTGAGGCCGTTGATGCGACCAAGGAGTTTGTCGCCGGGGATGATGAAGAGGAGACTCAAGCTGAGGGTGAGGAAGGCGACAGTGAATCGACGACGGACAAGGCGGTTGATCTGACAGAGAGCTTCTTCGGGGTCTCGGGGTCGCAACGAGCGTGGGCACAGAAACTCGGAACCGATCCCTATTCAAGCAATGAGGTTTTGCAGGCAGCCATCAAGGAGGTTGCGTGGGCCGAGCGCCTCGGCCGTTTCGGCATGGGCTTTGCCGGCGTTCCGGAAATTCCTGGAGCCGATATCATCGGCGAAGTGAACGATGCCGTATGGAGTAAAGACCCGTACGAACTCCAGGACCTGAACCGGGCTCGTCTTGCGGCAACCGGCGCTGACGACGAGCTTATCGAGAGCTACCTCGAGAATTCCCGGATGAGCCCCTCGCAGCAGACGCTGTTGACAGCGGCTATCGCGGAAATCGACGGCGCCTCAGGGCGAGATGGCATTCTCCGGCAGGCGCTGAATGCAGAGACTGAGGCGGAAGCCAATTTCCTGATCAAGTCGGTGACGATGCTCGCCTGGTACCACCTGACGCAGAGTCCGGTTGTGGCGGTTTCAACGTATGCCGCGGTGCCGTCGGGCACCACCGAAGATGGCGCGAGAGTGCTCGTGTTTGCGGTCGATCATGTTTACTGGACCGAGACCATCGCCGAGGCAGCCGGAAAGCATGCGGCGCAATCGAATGAGGATGGGGCGAGCAAGGCCACAGTATGGCTACTCGGGACCGCGTCAAGGAGGACGGCAGATGAACTGGCCCGACTAGGGCTTGAGGTCCACGAAAACGTCGCAACCATGATGGTGGCGCCAGCCGGCTAGTGCGCTTCTTTACGCCTCTGCTCGTACTGCTGTGCACCGGCTGTGCGAGCATTGACTTCGACTATCCGCGGACGCCGTCAACCGCAGCCGAGGATACCGACAATACATACCTCGGTTCCCGGGTGTCGGCCTTGTCGGCAGTGCATCCTCCCGGATTGTCCGGTTTCTATCCTTTGCGGGACGGGATCGATGCCTTGAGCGCGCGGCTGCTGCTTGCCGAGCGAGCAGAGCGCACGATCGACACCCAGTATTACCTGGTCAAGACCGATACGACGAGTCTTGCCTTCATCGAGGCGTTGCTACGGGCAGCGGATCGCGGTGTACGGGTGCGGCTATTGCTCGATGACGTTTTCACGAAAGGCTATGACGCCGGCATGGCGGGTCTCGATTCGCATCCGAATTTCGAGGTTCGGGTATTCAATCCGTTTCACCGCGGCCCGACCGGCAAGGTCCGCAGCGGGCTGACGGACCTTGCTCGCGTTAACCGCCGCATGCATACCAAAACATTTACGGTGGATAACCAGGTAACGATCGTTGGCGGGCGGAATATTGCCGACGAGTATTTCGGCGCGCGGGAGGACGCTAAATTCGGCGACCTCGACGTCGTCGGCATGGGCGCGATTGCGAACGATGTCTCAAACATGTTTGACAGCTTCTGGAATCACGAGACGGCGCTGCCTCTGCCGGCGTTCGCCAGGATGCCCGAAGATCCGGCTGCAGAGCTCGAGAAACTTCGAAGGCAGCTCGCCGCATCCCGGGCAAGAATAGGGCAGACCCGATACGCGGAGGCGGTGCTGGCGACGGCCCTCGAGTTCATGGACAAGGACGGCGACGTACTTGAGTGGGCCCCTTACCAACTTGTCTACGACTCGCCGGACAAAGGCATTAAATCGAATGACGGGCCGTCCGTTGCCATTACCACCGAGCTACGCAAGGCGCTTCAGTCCGCTAAATCAGAGGTCATTATCGTATCCCCGTACTTTGTGCCAAGAAAGGCAGGCATAGAGTTCCTCTCTGCGCTTAGTGCTCGCGGCATCAGCGTCACAATTGTGACGAACTCGCTGGCCGCAAACAACCAGATCACCGTGCACGGCGGCTACGCGCCGTCGCGCATACCGTTGCTTCGGCAAGGTGTCCGAATCTATGAAGTGCGTCCGGACGCGGATATAGCCGGATCGGAAATCGTCGCCGCAGGCGGAGCGAAAGCGACTTTGCACACAAAGTCATTCCTGGTCGATCGAACGCAGGTCTTCGTTGGCTCATTCAATTTCGATCCGCGTTCCGCCAACCTGAATACGGAGTCTGGTGTCATAATAGAATCGTCAATACTGGGTAACGAGTTTGCCGAAACTTTCAATGCCCGGATTCGCTCGCAGACCTATGAGCTGTTTCTTAACGACGATGGCAAGCTTCGCTGGCGCGGACTCGAGGACGGCGAGGAAGTGATCTACAAGAAAGAACCTCGGTCGACGTGGAGGCAGCGGTTTATAGCGGGCCTGGTAAAACTGCTGCCGGTGAAAAGCCAGCTTTAGCAACAACTCAGAACGGGAAGGAGCAATAATGGAAACGGGTATCAGCGACACGGTAAAACGACAATTCCTGCGCGTTTCCATGGCGGCTTTTCTGCAGATCGCGGCCGTCGTCTTGCTCGTAGGCTTGTGCCTCTGGATTGTGGCCCCGTTCGTAACGCTGTTCATCTGGGGTGTCATCATCTCGGTTGCGATATACCCGGCTCATCAAAAGCTCACAGGTGCACTGGGCGGGCGCGAGAAACTGTCCGCCGGGCTGCTGGTACTTGCAGGACTCCTGGTCCTGATCATTCCGACCTGGATGATGACCGGCTCAAGTGTTGAGGCAGCGCGGAGCGTGGCAGAGAACATGCAAGACGGCGCGATCACGATATCGCCGCCAGCCGATCGTGTTGCCGAGTGGCCGTTGATCGGTGAGAGGCTGCATGGGCTTTGGTCCCAGGCGGCCGAAGACCTGGAAGGCCTGGTGAATCAGTTCCAGCCGCAGCTCGTGACCGTTGGCCAAGCTGTAGCGAAGGGCGTCGGCGCGACTGTGTTCGGCGTTATTCAATTCGTATTCTCGATCTTCGTCGCTGGCGTATTGCTACTCAGTGCGCGGACCGGGTATCGATCGAGCTGCGCCATAGCGACGGCCCTGGCCGGCGAAAATGGCAAGAGTTATACGGATATGTCCATCGCGACAATCCGCAGCGTTTCGAAGGGTGTCGTCGGCGTGGCGATTATCCAGGCACTGCTGGCAGGCATCGGCCTGGTCGTGATGGACGTACCAGCGGCCGGTATCTGGGCGGCATTAGTGCTGGTGCTCGCCGTGGTGCAGCTGCCGCCGCTTCTGGTGCTGGGGCCCGTAGCCGTCTGGGTGTTCTCGGTTTCGGATCCGGTGCCTGCGACGATTTTTGCCGTCTACGCCGTATTCGTCAGTCTCTGCGACTCCATTCTGAAGCCGCTGTTCCTCGGCAGGGGGATGAACATCCCGACGCTGGTCATCTTAATCGGCGCCCTCGGGGGGGCGATCTCGGCCGGCTTACTCGGACTCTTCCTCGGGCCGGTCGTGCTCGCGGTTGGCTACACGATCATTACGGAATGGATGGCACTGCATACGCCTGAAGAGTCCGACGAGGATCTATGACCAAAAGCCCGCTACCCGCTCGAACGTCCAGAACAAGGCTAGCGGGCCGACAACGTACACGGCCGGACGCTGCACGACGGCAAGAGCGCCGGGAAATTCCTGTTCCTGCAGAGAGGGCAACAGCCGTCGAATTACCTGGAAAATCAGGACTGCGGCCAGAACGAAGATTATCTGGCCAATTTCGACGCCGACATTGAAGAACAGCAGGGCGGCTGGCACCTGTGTCTGTGGCAGGCCGATATCCGACAGAACCGCAGCGAAACCGAAGCCGTGCAAAAGGCCAAACGTTGCGGAGACGCTGATCGGATAGCGCCATGTGACTGTGTCTTTGCGCCCGCGAGCCAGTTCCGAGGCGACAAAGACGATCGACAGGGCAATGCTTGCTTCGACCGCGGCGACCGGCAGCCTGACCAGATCCAGGGCCGCAAGTGCCAGCGTTATCGAATGCGCGATCGTAAAGCCTGTGATAGTGATCAAGATCCGCCGAAACGTGCCGGCAAGAAGTATGAGGCACACAATGAACAGCAGGTGATCGTAACCCAGGAGAATGTGCTCGACTCCGAGACGTGTGTATTGTCCCGCGATGCGGACGGCTGCTTCTGCCTCAGGCAGCTGCCACTTGGTCACTCCCGGGCTTAGCAACTGCGAATAGGTCTCGCCGTTCGTTCGCTCGAACGTGATGATTGTAGATAGGGATGGGTTGAAGCGGGGATAGTTGATCTGTACGTCGGCGCCTGAAATATCCTCTGCGCATCGATAGATCTGCCGTCCGGAACCTGGTCCCGCGAGCGGCGCGGCAAGGGGTTCGCACGGCGTCGACAGTAAGACCGTCGGGGCGTTGTTTGCATCGATCGTGAGCGGGTACTGCCACTCCGCGATAACGGTTCCCGGGCTCGTCTCCGCGATTTCCACATGCAGCGGACGGGCATCGTGGGCGAGAGACGGCGACATGCCCAGAACGACGACCGCTAAGCCGGCGAAGGCGATGCGAAGCGAGGCGATCAAGCGTCAGGCTCGGGGTACCGGATGTCGGCTTCGTAGCGGTCAACGATGCCCTGTACCGCTTCTCGCGTCCTGAGTTCGCCGAGCGCGCTGCGCGTGAGGTCGGTGGCGCGCTCCATAATATCTTCGAGCGGGGGCAGGTAGCCCGGCTCGAGACTCTCTATGAAAACGACGTGTGCGCCGTGGTCAGACAGAAGAGGGCCATGCCACTCCCTGATCGGCGTCTCCGGATCGAAGAGGGCGTCTGCGTACGCCAACCCGAATTGCTTAACGATATACCCGCCGGACCGATTGACGAAGTTGGTTCCATAAAGGAACCGTTCGCCGAAGCGCGCCCCGTCTGAGATTGCAATGTCCTCGGCCCGGAGCTCCTCAAGCGCCGACTGTGCCAGGGACATCGCTTCATCCGACCCGCGATCCTCACCGGAAAAGAACACATGTGCAAAACTGACACGCGGTTTGACAAAGAACTCCTCGGGATTCGCCGTGTAGTAGGCCGTTATCTCCTCTTCGGTCGGTTCTGAGTCCGCATCGGCCATCCCGCGGGCAATGAATTCGAGGCTCTGAACCAGCCGGCGCGTAATGATGTAGTCGGTCTGGTCGAGTCCGAGAGCCCTTGCTTCACGTGCAAGCGCCTGCTCGGACACGTAACTGTCGATTACCTGCTGCAGCTCCGCCTCGGTCAGCCCGGCTAGCTCAGCCTCGGCCTGCTCCGGCTCGAACTCCCTGGTGCGATACTGAATGAAGGTGAGCAACGCATCGCGATCGACGACGATACGGCGCTCGTTGTCCAACGTCGCATCCTCACCGACGACTGCATTGTGCAACAAGAACAGGAGCCCCGTCAGCGCAAGAAAATGCACCAGGGGTTCTCGCAATAAAAACCGCATTGCTTATCTCAATTGATTGTTGGAGGGGACGCGGCCGCGCTTGGCCGCGTCCACCATGAGTGTTATTCCGAGCGAACCTCGAACATCACTTTGCCCTTGTCGATGTCGCGAGCCGCATAGATCGTCTCACCATCGGTGTACAGCGTCGAAACGACCGTACGGAGACCGTCAGAGCTGACAACCGTGTCATCGATGATTTCGTACCCGGTGGCTCCGAGCAACAGGTCTTCGATGTGCATATGGCCACCGTGGTACAGCGCCTGGGTGGTCTGCTCGGGATCCATATCGACCTTCTCAAGGGAGCGTCCGCCTTCCTTGGTAAACACACCGCGGTATTCCTCATTGCTGACGACGTTGGCAAGGACAATGGGCTTGCCAATCAGTGTTCCAAGGTCCGTGCTGGTCATTTTCTTAAACCCTTGTGCCAGGACCTCGTCCACGGTCAGGACCTTTGTTGTAGTGATTTCCAGCGGAGTCACTGCAGCACGTGTCGACTCGTGCGGCGTGTACCAGATCGGCGACGAGTAGGCGCGTTCCTGGATTGTGGCCGGGTGATGGCCCACCTCAGACGGATCGATCTGCAGTGCAATGGCGTCCAGGAGCGAGTGACGCGGCGTCGGGATCTGCAAAACGCGAACGTAATAGAAAGCCGACAGGCTTGGATCGAAGTCGGGATCGGTCCAAACCGTCACGAGCTCCGGGTCACCGATGTCGTTCGTATATTTTCCGGTTTCGATGTTGACCGTGTTGCCGACCAGCACCGACCCGTCGGTTCGTCCGTCCGCGAGGGCCACGTCATAGACCTGCTCCGAGACGGAACCGTCGGCGTTCAGGGTACCCCTCACGACTTGAACGCGATCGAGATTAGCGCCAACGGGGTCTTTGGCGGCATGGATGAGGAAGCTCGGCGCATCGCCGCCCTTGGTCCCTGCCAACATGGCACCCATTGGCACGCCATTCTCATAACCGACAGCAGCGATGTCCGCCGCTCGGGCGTGACGGCGCCGGATATCGAAACCGCCGAAGAAGCGCAGCGATATACGAGGACCGGTCGTCGCGTAAACCTCTCTGCGCTGAAAGGCATCCATAATCGAGCGACGGGTATTCTCGGTCGCCCAAACTGCGGTAAGGCCCGCTGCGGCCGCATCCCAGCCAATCGCCCCTGGAACCGTCTCTTTGCTGCCGTTGGCCGGAATGCTGTCCAGCGCGTATTTGCCCAGGAAGTTGTCTTCTTCGGCCGCGGAAAAGCCGGTATGGCTGTCCGTAGCGCCTGATAGCCCGAACTGGTATGGGTTCACACCTGTGAGATTCTCCATCTGCAGGCCGCGCATCAGGGCGGTGCGGATGTAGTCGCCGGCCTCTGGATCAGGCGCTTCGCCGCCGGCACCCAGTGCGTGCTCATAGGTTTCGAAATCTGCAAACGGATCGTTCGGCGACAGCTCGGGGTGAGCCTCGGAGTCACCCTTGTATTGAGTCATCTCGACGACGGGTTCCCAGCGACCGCGCAGCTGTCCGTATTCCGCGTTCACCGGGTTGCCGTACTCGTCGATCAACGGGAACATCGTGCCGCCCGACAGGTTCATGTTGTGTGAGATTGCGACGAAATCGGTGCCAACCGCTTTCGACGTCTTGGCCATCCAGTTGTAAAGATCGCGCGGCCGGGTCGAATCGAGTGAGCTGTAGGGCAGGAATTTGGTCGCGGTCTCCGAGTCTTTGTCCATGAACACGATTCGATGGAGGTTTCGGCTTTCCGGCAGTGATGTCCACTCCCAGCCGATGAAGGCAGTGAACTCACCGGGAGTGTTGTGTTGATCGGCGATCTTCGTGACTTCGTCCCAGACACTTTCGCGTACTTCCGGGGAGTTCATCGGCAGCAATGTTTCGGGATTGGTCGCAAGCGTCGACATTAGCTCAAAGAAGACCTCCTGGCCCCTGCCGGAATTTAGCATCTCGCTCAAACGCGGCACGCCGTCGATTGCCATAAGAGTCGGATTTTCCGCTGCGATCTGCGGCAGGACACCCATGAACTCCGAGTGATCGGTAACTACCAGAAAGTCGAGCGGGGTCTCGAGCTGCACACGCGACTGGCTGAGGTCCGCAATAACCGGCAGGCCGCGTGCAAAACGAAATGCCGTGTCGGGGTCGGCGTTATAGGTCAGCAGGGAAAAGGCATCTGGTGAGTAGTTGGTGTGCAGGTGCGTGTCGCCCCAGAGAAGCTGGGTTTCCTGCGCTG
>SHLT01000186.1 GCA_004282875.1 Chromatiales bacterium
GCAACGGGGATACGCTCCCCCGCCCCCTGTTGCAATGCCTGAAGGGGTAACACTCCACGGCGGGCCCCCTGCGCAAGCGGGGGGCCATTTTTTTGGCTACGGAAAGCCTTCGCGGCGTTTTCCACCGATGATCATAGATAGCGCCTTTCAACCAGCCGGCTGGCTCAAGAACCGTCACGCACAGACGTTCTTCGCATCGTTTTATGCCTTGTGGGGACCGAAACCTGCGCTGCGGCGCGAAACACTCGACTTGCCCGACGGCGACACCACGGCCGTTGACTGGCTCGCCGCAGGTGACGAATTACCAGCGACGGCCCCCCTGCTGATTATCCTGCACGGTCTCGAGGGCTCCGCAAACTCGTCGTATTGCCGCATGCTGATGCTGGCTGCTCTGCAGCTCGGCTGGCGCTCTTGCGTGCTTCATTTCCGGGACTGCGGAGACTATCGGAATCGGCTTCCCCGGCGTTATCATGCCGGTGAAACCAATGACTTACGGTACTTTCTTGAGACATTACATAAAAACCCTGAGAGTCCCGAAAACTCGGGGCCGCTGCTGGCTGCGGGCTTTTCCCTGGGCGGCAACGTGCTGCTCAAGTACCTCGGCGAGTCGGGCCAGCATACGCCCCTGCGGGCGGCCACGGCCGTCTGCGTGCCGCTCAACCTGCATGAGTGTGCAAAAGCACTGGAGCAAGGATTTTCAAGAACTTACCAGCGATACCTTCTAAAGAGGATGAAAGCGTCAGTGACGCGGAAGTTTGACCCTCACACCGCTGCCTTCAACTGGGAAAAAGCCATGAGTGCCCGCACCTTCGCGGAGTTCGACGACTGGGTGACGGCACCGTTGCATGGCTTTAGCGGCATGCAGGACTACTACGACAAATGCAGTTCGACCCACTTCCTGAAAGGCATCGAGCGGCCGAGCCTCATCATTAACGCCCTGGACGACCCGTTCATGACCCGCGACGTGATTCCCGCGGAAGACGCCCTCTCCGACCACGTGACGCTGGAAGTGGCCCAGGCCGGTGGGCATGTCGGATTCATCGGGGGCGGCACACCCAGGACACCACAGTTCTATCTTCCCGGGCGCATTCTCGAGTTCCTGGGCCCCAACGCGGCGATGCCCGGCTTGTAGGCATAAAAAAAGCCGCTCTGTGAGCGGCTTTTTCTTGCCTTGTGCAGGCAGATACTACGCGGCGTCGACTTCCTTCATGGACAGTCGAACGCGACCCTGACGGTCGACCTCGAGCACCTTGACCTTGACGACGTCGCCTTCGGCCAGCTTGTCGCTGACTTTCTCGACACGCTCGTTCGAGATTTGCGAGATGTGTACCAGGCCGTCCTTGCCCGGGAGGATGGTGACAAAAGCACCAAAGTCCATCAGGCGGGCAACCTTACCCTCGTAAATCCGGCCAACTTCAACATCCGCCGTGATCAGCTCGATACGACGCAGCGCTTCCTTCCCGGAGGCGCCATCGACCGATGCGATCCGAATCGTGCCGTCGTTCTCGATATCGACCGAAGCGCCCGTCTCTTCGGTAATCGCGCGGATAACCGCACCACCCTTACCGATGACGTCACGAATCTTCTCGGGGTCGATCTTGATCGTCATGATCGTGGGCGCCCACTCAGACATCTCAGGACGCGTCTCGCTGATGACCTTGTTCATCTCACCGAGAATATGCAAACGACCGTCACGAGCCTGGTCTAACGCCGTGCTCATGATTTCCTGCGTAATGCCCTGGATCTTGATGTCCATCTGCAGGGCCGTAATACCGTCTTCCGTACCGGCAACCTTAAAGTCCATGTCGCCAAGGTGATCTTCATCACCGAGGATATCGGTCAGGACGGCGAAGTCGTCGCCTTCTTTCACGAGACCCATGGCAACACCGGCAACCGGCGCCTTCAACGGTACGCCTGCGTCCATGAGCGCGAGGCTCGTGCCACAGACCGATGCCATCGAACTGGAACCGTTGGATTCAGTGATTTCGGAGACAACGCGAATGACGTAGCCGAACTCGTCCATGTTCGGCATCACGGCCTCGATACCACGGCGTGCAAGCTTACCGTGGCCGATTTCGCGGCGCTTCGGTGACCCGACGAAACCGGTCTCGCCAACACAGAACGGAGGGAAGTTGTAGTGCAGCATGAACGGCTCTTTGCGCTCACCCTCGATCGCGTCGATGATCTGTGCGTCGCGACCGGTTCCCAGCGTCGCTACGACAATCGCCTGCGTCTCACCACGCGTAAATACGGCTGAACCGTGCGCGCGAGGCAGGGTTCCCACTTCAACGTCGATAGGACGAACCGTACTCTGGTCACGGCCGTCAATACGCGGCTCACCCTTGATGACACGCTGTCGGACAATGCTCTTCTCAAGCTTGTAGAGCTCGCCCTTGACGTCTTCAGCCGAATACCTGGCATCGTCGTCGCCGGCCAGCGCTTCAACCGCCGCCGCTTTCGCATCGCCGACAGCGGCCTGACGATCCTGCTTGTCAGTGATCTGGTAGGCGTCAGAAAGACCGGCGGTGGCGGCAGCAGCGACAGCGGATGCGAGATCCTCGTCCGCTTCCGGTGCCGTCCAGTCCCAGGCAGGCTTGCCGACTTCGGCGGCCAGTTCGTTGATGGTGTCGATTGCGACCTGCATCTGCTCGTGACCGAACATAACGGCGCCGAGCATGATTTCTTCAGAGAGACAATCAGCTTCCGACTCGACCATGAGGACGGCGTCTTTCGTGCCTGCTACGACCAGTTCGAGGTCGCCCTCGGCAACAGCCGCGCGGCCCGGGTTCAGGATGTACTCGCCATCTTTGTAGCCAACCTTGGCAGCGCCAATCGGTCCGGCGAAGGGCATGCCCGAGATCGCGAGCGCCGCGGAGGCGCCGATCAGTGCCGGGATATCCGGATCAACGTCCGGATTCAGCGACATGACGGTGGCGATGATCTGGACTTCGTTCTTGAACCCCTTGGGGAACAGCGGACGAACCGGACGATCGATCAGGCGGCAGGTCAGGACCTCTTTCTCACCCGGACGGCCTTCGCGCTTAAAGAATCCACCCGGGATCTTGCCGGCGGCGTAGGTCTTTTCCTGGTAGTTAACGGTCAGCGGGAAAAAGTCTCTGCCTGGATCGGCCGTTTTCCTGCCCACCGCGGTGACCAGCACCTGCGTTTCGGCCATGTCGACGATAACGGCACCGTCGGCCTGACGAGCGATCGCGCCCGTATCAATAGTTACTTCATGTTCCCCGAATTGGAAACTCTTTCTTGTCGATTTCACGATGATTTCTCTGATTGAATATTCTTGAGGCAACAGCAACCGATGGCGTGCCCGGTTACGGGACGACACGGCGGTTACAGGTTGCCTATTGGATTCGCTCGCTGGATTAGCGGCGCAGACCGAGCTTCTTGATCAGCTCGCGGTAGCGGTCCTGGTCCTTGG
>SHLT01000100.1 GCA_004282875.1 Chromatiales bacterium
CTACATCGCCATCCCGGCCGTCATTGTATCCGTGACCACGCTGGTCGTGGTCAGCCTTTTGACGCCGAAGCCGCTTGAGAGCGACTGGCGCGAGTTTATTGACGAACCGGCAGCTACTCCGCCGCTGCAGTAAGCGGTCGCTGCGACATGTTGCCGCAATCGTTGTTGAGGAAGTCGATCATCGATTCGTAGAGCAGTATCTGGTGCTCGAAGAAAAGCGTGTTCGAAAAATGATCGGCCCCTTCAAGTTCGACGTACTTGTAGTTCTTGTTGTGCTTGTTGAGTTCCTTGCGGTAACGATTTGAGTGTGTGACCGGCACGCGCTGATCAACATCGCCGTGGATGAGCAGAATGGGTACATTGACCTTCGCGACTTCCTCGATCGGGTTCACTGAACCCTCCCGGTAGGAAAGCTGCCGCTCCTTCTGCGCACCGCGCAACGAGTATCGGTAGTAATTGATCTGCTGGATCATGTCGGCCACCGCCGCCCCGGCGATGACGCACTGATAGATTTGCGGCTTGCGTGAGGCTGCAACCAGCGCCGCGTAGCCACCGTAGGACCAGCCGAACATCGCCATGCGCTCTGGGTCCGCGAGGCCCTGCTCGACGAGATACAAGGCGGCATCATCCTTGTCGTCCTGCATCTTGTAGCCGCCCTGCCCGCCACTCATGAAGCTGATCTTGTGAAACTCCATGCCATAGTTGAACGAGCCGCGATACTGGGGCTGTACGACCATGTAACCGTTGTTGGCCAGCATTTGCGCCCACTCGTCATACATGGGCGTCTCACTGACAAAAGGGCCACCATGTGGCAGGACGATCAATGGAAATGGCGGCTCACCCTGCGGCACGGTGACGTAAGCCCTTACCTTCTGGCCGTCACGGGCCTCGAACGCTACCCACTTCAGGTCGGCGAGCTTCTCGCTTTCGAGTAACGGCTGCCGACTGCCGACAACAGTGATCTTGTTGTCCTTGAGCATGTAATAGGTTCCGGGGTCACGCGGGCCCGTGTTGACTATCGTCATCGTATTGCCGTCGACCGAGCGACTGTTGATGTCGACGTAATGAGCGTGCGGAATGATCTGCTCAAACTGCCTGTAGATCGCCTCCTCTTCCTTGTCGAAGTACTCGGTATGCAGCTTGTCCGTAAAGTACGTGACGCCGGCGACTTTTCGGGGATGCTTCCAGTAATTGCTGTGCATGCGGAAACCGTACATATCCACATCCGATCGTGCGTAGATCAGCTCATCGAATTCCTGCCTGTCGAGGTTATAGGACCAGACCCCGCGCTTGTCCTGATCGTTGTAAGCAATGGTCAGGACATTCCGCGGCTTTTCCTCATCGAACCAGCTTGTCTGAACATTTTCATAACTGTCCTCACTCTGCCGGTAGGCTTCTGTCCACTTCTTTTCTCCCGGCCAACGTACGTAATAGATGTACTCACCGTCCGCAAGGTCGAAGCCGCGAGCCGTACTTGGCGTGCCGTCCGGATAGAAATCGATATTGCCGACCGACAGCTTGCCGCGCACAACGAGCTTCTTGGTACCCTTGTTTAGATCGAACTCCCAGTAGGAGCGCGGTCGATAGGTTTCGGTGATCTTGCTGCCCGGACCATCGTCACCACCTTCCTGGAATGAGATGAGTATCTTGCCGGGTTTGCCAGGCAGTATGTCAGCGATGGCCGGATTGGTCTCATCAAACGTGTGGTACTCCCTCTCCTTCACTTTGAGGACCGACAGCAAAGTCTCGTACACGCCCTGGTTAAATCCCTCGATCTTGTTGCGCACTTTCTGCCGCGCCAGAAACACAATCTCATTGTTACTGGCCCAGCTGAAGGAGGTAATTTCCATCGGGTCCGCACCCATACGAAATGGCTTCTTGCTCAGATCCGACGCGTCATAAACTTCGATGATTGGGTTGCCGTCTTTTGACGGGATCTTCATCAACGCAAGATGTTTACCATCCGGCGATACTTGCGCGTTATTGATGACCGGTCTGAGGGCCCAATAGTCCAGCGGGTAGGGTTCGGGCGCCTCTGCGGCGAATGCGAGAGAATTGATGCCGAACGCCGACAGGAGCAGGCACGCGGCGATAAGGAATTGGCGCTTCATGAATCACCTCAACACGTATTTGAGCCTGTACAAAAGATATCACGACAACGCCCGGTTCGCTGCCGGCCGCAAGGCACCCCGTTTTTCCGGATACCTCAACGGTTTACAACTGGTAATCTTTCAGTCCACACGCGCGATAAGGGAGAACACCGGATGTCGATGGACAAAATGCACGGGCTGGTCGCGCCGATACTAACGCCGTTCAACAACGACTCTTCGATTGCAATGGACCTCTTCGCCGCGCACGCCGGGCACATGCTCGACCAGGGCTGTGTCGCCATTGCGCCCTTCGGCACCACTGGCGAAGCCCTGTCCGTTGGCATCGACGAGCGCATCGAGGCGATCCGGGGATTGATCGATAACGGCATAGACCCGGCAGCTATGATCCCGGGCACGGGGCTTTCGAATATTGCCGACACCGCACGCCTGTCCCGCGCCTGCCTCGACATGGGTTGCGCCGCCGTCATGACCTTGCCGCCGTTCTACTACAAGGCCGTCAGCGAAGACGCGTTATACCGCTATTTCCAGCAGCTCCTCGCAACCATCGGTACGGACGCGCGGATCGTCCTCTATCACATCCCGCCGATAGCTATCGTCGGCATTCCACCGAGCCTGACTGCGCGCTTGCGGGCCGACTTCCCCGAACAGATTGTAGGTATCAAGGACAGTTCGGGCGACTGGGAGAATACGCAGCAGCTGCTGGACATAGACGGCCTGCCGGTATTTCCGGGCTCCGAACTACCTCTGCTGGATGCCCTGGCGCTGGGTGCGCCCGGCTGCGTCAGCGCAACGGCCAACATCAACGCGTCCGCGATCGCCAGGATCATCCAGCTCTATGCCCAGGGTGACAAAGACGGTGCGCGCGCCCTGCATGAGCCTGCGACGAACCTGCGACTCGTCATCCAGGAAAGTGGCCCGATTCCGGCGCAAAAGCGCCTGCTCGCAATTGCATCGGGCGATGAAAGATGGGGCAATGTCCGGCCGCCGTTGACCGCCATGCTGGAAGACGCCGGTCGTGAACTGGCCGGCACTCTGAAACGGGATTTCGCTTTCGAAGTATCGGTCCGATAGCGCCTGCACGTCAGGTCTCTTGCAAGGATGGCGTCAATGCCGGGGGGCGCCGTGGCATCGCTACCTGTTCCCAGCCAAAGCCCAGCTCAATGAGTCGGCCCTCCTCGAACGGGCGAGCGAGCAGCTCAATTCCGACCGGCACACCGTCGGCTGTAAAACCTGCGGGCAAGGAAATAGCCGGCAAGCCCGAGTGCGCGGCAATATGGCACAGACTACCGGACTGCCTTTCACCGACAAGATTCGGCTTCACCCGTAGCGTCGGATAAACAAGGGCATCCAGTTCATTCGATGTCATGGCGCCGACAAGCAGCTGCGCAAGTTCATCGCGTCGTTCCAACCTGTCGAAGTACTCCTTTGCCGTTGCGTCGGTATTTGCGGAACGTCTGAAGCGATCTTCCAGCGCAGGATGGAACTGACCGGTCTCGAGAATTTCCGCAAGTGATTTGACGGGTGCATATGAGCGGACCAGGTAGTTGTCCAGGCCCACTCTGAACTCGTAATTGATGACACTCGTCGTGGTGCGGAGATTCTCGAGTCCTTCGATCTCGATCTCCACGATTTCGGCACCGCTTTCCGCCATCAAGCGGGTAGCCTTGCGAATAACTTTCGATACGTCCGAGTAGTCGCCCGTCTCCTGCACATAGTCCGTCAGCAGACCCAGCCGCGCGCCCTCGAGCGATTCCGCCTGCAGATGATGGCGATACGTTTCAGGAATTTTCGTCGACGCGCCTCGTGTCTGTTTGTCTACGGGATCCTCGCCTACGGTAACGTCGAGGACCGTAACAAGATCGATCATACTGCGTGCCAAAGGTCCACCGACGTCCTGCGTGTCGGACAGCGGAATGATGCCGTCGCGGCTCGACAAGCCCTGCGTTACGCGCAGCCCGAACAGGTTGTTGTTTGCGGCTGGAATGCGAATCGACCCACAGGTATCGCTACCCATACCGACTGCCGCAAAGCTGGCCGCAACCGCTGCCGCCGTACCGCCACTCGAGCCCCCGGGATTGCGCCGGGGATCGTAAGGGTTCAGTGTCTGACCGCCTAGCGAACTGATCGTTTCGATCCCGCGAGCAAGTTCGTGCAGGTTGGTCTTGCCTATGATTACTACTCCCGCCTCGCGAAGCTTGCGAACCTGGAAACCTTCATCCGGCGGTATAAAGCCTTGCAACGCGACCGAGCCACCGGTCGTCGGCATGTCTGCCGTGTCGAAGTTGTCTTTGAGCACGATGGGAATGCCATGTAACGGCCCCCGTGCCCCGCGTGCCTGACGCTCCTGGTCGAGTCTCGCAGCCTCCTCCATTGCCTGGGGGTTGATAGCGATCATCGCATTGAGCTGTGGGCCATCGCGGTCAAATGCCTCGATCCGGTCGAGGTATTGGCGAACGAGCACATGTGACGTTGTCTTGCCGCTGTTTAGCGCGGCCTGTAACTCGGGGATCGTCGCTTCAAAAACGTCGAATGCCGCTGTTTGCGCCATTGCCGTTACCTCCTGCCAGACCCGAAAGAAATTCCCGCCCATGACCTTGCCCACTCCGTCGGCGCTGTAGCCGCGGTCGAGAAGCTCTGTTGCGATCGCATGAAACTTGGCGTCGCTGTCGAATCCCTTCACGTAGGTGGACACGCCCCTAAGGTCGGAACCAATGCCGACATGGTCGATTCCGCCAACCTCGATCACGTGCTCGATGTAGTCGACCATTTCCGCGATATCGGCAATGTGCCGGCCGTGCGGCCAGATTCCGACGACACCACCGGTCGCGGCTATCGCACGGATCTGATCATCTGTGACCGCACGGTCATGATCCGTGTACCGTCGCACGCCGCCATGACTGAAGACGACCGGCTGCGTAGACAGTGCCAGGATGTCTGCCTGGGTTTCCGCATTCGCGTGCGCCATATCGATGATCATGCCAAGCCGGTTCGCTGCTCTTACGACCTCTTCACCGAACTCGGTCAAGCCACCCGGGGAGTACGGCCAGGTCTGCACGTGGCCGAGTTCGTTGTTCCGAAAGTGAACAAGTTGTATCAGGCGCAGCCCCTGTTCGTGCATGGCGTACAGGTTGTCGATATCGCCCTCGAGCGCGTCCGCACCCTCCAGCGCCGGCATGATCGCCACTGCATTCGCTTGACGCGCTGCAATGACCGACTCGGGCGTATCCGCATGCACGGCAAAGCCGAGTTCGAACGTCTTGTTCAGACGCATGAGCCGGTCGGCCGAGAGCGCGTAAACCTCTCCCGGTGCGGGCTTGTACTCCCCCTTCTCGACTTTTGAACCGTCACGCTTGAAGTAGGATCCGTCAAATGCCATGTCGCTACTGATGTTTGCGACGACGAGGTCCATGGTGCTCGCGCGATAAAGATCCACTTCCGCTCCGGTAATCGATTCCACATTGGCGCGATGAAAACGGCTCGGATGCGCGTGCATGTCCGCAAAAACCGTCTGCTCGTGGATGGCGAGCACCCTGGGATCAGGGGCCGGTGCCGGCACCTCGACGGGCACTGATGTGCATGCCGCGAACGCGGGGGCAATCATCAGAACGACCCAAAAGATCCGGCGTTGCATTGGCAGCATTCCTCTCACGTTCAATTCAATACCCCTTATCAAGATCGATCACGAACTTGAGTGGCTCATTCTTGCAGTAGCGCCGATAGTTCTCGATAAAGATGGGCACAATCAGCGCGGGATGACTGATAGCCGCGATATGTGCGGTGATCGTCAGGTTCGGCGTACTCCAGAGCGGGCTGCCAGCCGGCACCGGCTCCTCATCAAAGACGTCCAGCACCGCGCCGGCCAAGCGTCCACTTTCGAGCGCATCGATTAATGCTTCGTCGTCGACGACATTGCCGCGGCCCACGTTGATAAAAAACGCGTGCGTCGGCAGCCTGGCGAGCGCGGCATCATCGAGGAGATGGGTCGTACCGTGCGTGGCGGGCAGCACCGAAACGAGGTAGTCAACTGTTTCGAGAAAGCTGTGCAGCTCTCCGACGGGCTGCACGTCATCGAAGTCGGGCGACTGCGTTCCCGACAGGCTCAACCCTCGCACGCCAAGCCCGAACGCTCTCGCGATGCGCGCGATATGGGCGCCGATCGACCCCGTCCCCATGATGCCGAGCCGTTTCCCGTGCATTAGTCCGGACGGACTGTCGAACCAGTTGCCCGCTGCCTGCTGTTTGTCTCTCTCGATCACATTGAGTTCATGCGCCAGGAGATAGCCCAGCACGTATTCAGTCATCTGCGGCCCGAACACGTTCTTTACGCCCGTCAGGACGTAATCGCGCCGACCCACAGCAGTCAGGGGCGTAATCCCTGCCCAGGTCGACTGCACCCAGTCCACGTCCGGCAAATCGGGAAGAATTTCCGCAACCATATCGGGGTCGCCAAACAGGATGGACTGTCCCGCGTATTTCTCCCGGGCTTCCAGCGGCGAACTGCAGGACTCAATCGGGATGCTGGCAGTGCGCTCGACCTCGTCCCGAAATCGCGTAGCCGTGTTGCTGACGATCAGACACCCTGCCGTCATGGCGAGTCGCCGCCTTCACCGGCATCCTTGTGAGGTCCGGTCCAGCGGTCGACCAGCACGGCCGTCGATATCTGCCCCCACACATTGACTCCGGACCGCATCATGTCCGGGATGCGATCGATTCCCAGCATGATCGCAAGCCCCGCAACGGGCACGCCGACTGCATCGAGCGCCGGCGCCATGGTGACCACGCCAGACGATGGCACGGGTGCCACGGTGAGTGACACAAGAAAGGTCGCCAGCATGGCCGCACCAATCGCCACGATGGGAATCGGCACGCCGTACAGGTGTGCCAGGAAGACGACGGCGGCACCCTGAAAGAGCGCGCTACCCGGTCGATGCATGGATGCACCGAGCGGCACCAGCAGGTCCGCTACGGTCTTCGATACCTTGAGGTTCTCGGTTGCCTCCTCGAGCGAAACGGGAATCGCGGCCGCTGTGCTCGTCGTCGATACCGCTACGGACATGGCACCGAACGTGCCGCTGAGGTACTTGCGCGGATTGATACCCGCAACGAAATACACGAGCGGCAAGGTCACCAGCATCACGAACAGCGCAAGCCCGACAAAGACGCTGACAATGAAGATGCCCAGCGATACCAGGAGGTCCCAACCCAGCTTCGCCGTGACGGGCGCGATCAGCCCAAACACGCCGATAGGCGCTGTGTAGAGAATCCACCAGACCAGCTTGATCAGGGCTTCGCTGACATCGTCGGCAATATTCGTAAGGCGTTCACGTCGCTCCGCCGCCAGGGTGCCGGTGGCTGCTGCGACCAGGGCAGTGAAAACGATGAGCGGCAAAATGGCCCCGCTGCTGGCCGCTGCAAACGGGTTAGCGGGCACCAGGCTAACGATAAAATCCACCATGCCCTGCAATTCCGGCACAGTGGTCGCGGCGGCCTGCGGCATCTCGATGTCCGTGGCAAAGCGTAGCCCAACCGACATGGTCGCCATGCCGATTGCGATGGCCGGAATCAGGGTGATCCAGTAAAAGGCAATCGTGAGCCCACCGATGCGGCCGAGTTTTCTCGGATCACCGAGGCGCGCGATGCTGGTAAAGATCACCGTGACGATCAGCGGAATGACTACCATCCGGATCGCATTGATAAACAAGGTTCCAAGCGGTGCCGAACCCGCGGCCAATGCGTGCAGCGACGCGTTGCCCGTCGCCGACGCGGCAAGACCCACAATGAGACCGAGCAAGAGACCGGCGGCTATCGCTATATGCAACATATACTGACTCCCAGGTAGGATTCCGCAAATTCAATCACGCTCGCCTCGCTGACCTCCTGCCCCGTGACTTTGACTCGCAAGCGATTGTCCGTGGTACCGGCCTGTTTTGGCATCAGTCCTGCACCATATGCACCAGGATCAAGAAACAAAACGTTCGGAAAGACGGCTTCCAGGTCCTTTCTGACCAGCGGAAAACAGGTGCAGGCCAGTACCGCAATCTCGGTCACCTCCATGGCGCGCCGGAGCGCTCCCGTGAGAGTCGCGTCCGTGGCACCTTCCCAGGCCCCAAATCTCGCTATCTTTCGCTCGAGTTCCGTTGCAGCGAAAGTACTGACATGGGCGCTCGGACAGACCTGCGCAACGATCTCCGGGTATAGCGACTGGCTGGCCGTAAACTCGGTGCCAATAACCAGCACATTTTTTCCCGCGATGCGGTCGGCCTCCTGTTCCACCATTGCTGCAAAGCAATCGGCCATCGACACCACGCGCGTGAGGCGACCCAGCCGCCCTTCCGAGCCGTACAACTGATGATATCGAATAGACAGCGTATTGCAGGCAATGATCAGCGTATCCGAGACCTTGGCCGACTGCGCGAGCCAGCGCTCCACCACCCCTGTTATCTCAGCATCGCTTTTCAGGCCGAGCGGGTTGATCGCATAGTCGGCCAGGAAGACCGCGTCTTTTGCAATACCTGCATGCCATAGCGACTTCAGCACCGACAATCCACCAATACAGGAATCGGCGACAAAGACAGGAGCAGGTGTTGACCGGGCGATAATTCTCTACATTCCTCTCTTGAGCACCCGCCCGGGAAACGCGTCGGTCCGAGACTCGTCAGCTATGACCAGGACACCACCAACGATGACGTGCGAGAAGCCCCTCGCGTACTGATGAGGGTTCGCCCAATCCCCATTATCGGCCACTGCCTCAAGATCGAAAATGTTGATGTCCGCGGTCATACCCTCACGCAGGATGCCCCGGGTCTTCAGGTTAATGCGGTCTGCTGGCATCCCGCTCATCTTGTGAATAGCCTCTTCCAGGCTGAGGATTCCCTCGTCGCGCACATACTTGCCCAGCACCCTTGGAAAAGTCCCGTAATTGCGCAGGTGCGGAACATTCTTGCCAAACGGCACCGCCGAGCCATCGGAAGCAATGCTCGTAAACGGGGCCTGCATGATGCGGCGCACGTCCTCCTCCACCATCATGTGATAGATCGCAGAACCGCCACCATCGTACAGAATCTCCATCGCGACTTCGGCGCCATTCTCGATCGTTGGCTCACGGCCGTTCATGACCGTCACCTCGGCCATGGACTTGCCTGCATATTCCGGGTGATTGGGAAACGATGCGATCGTTATGCGAGTCAGGTCCCCGGCCGCCCGTGCTCCGTTCAGCTTGTCGATGGTATCGGCCTTGATGCGTGCGCGCGTCTGGGGGTCATCCAGGCGCGCCTGGAATTCCTCGTGGGTCCCGGCTCGAGCCCATGACGGGAGTACATTGACCAACCCGGTGCTGCCGGCGGTATAGGGGTACTGATCAATGCTGACATCCAGCCCCTCCTCCCGGGCCGCCTCGACCAGGCCCAGCGTTATTGTGCTGTCTCCCCACATCTTGTTGTCGGCTACCTTGAAGTGCGATATCTGTACCGGCAACTCAGCTTTCCGGCCAATGTTGATCGCCTCATTGATTGCGTCGACGATGAGATCGAACTCATTGCGGATATGGCTCGCATAGATGCCACCCTCGGCCGCAACCACGCGGGCCAGCGACACCACCTCGTCCGTTTCCGAATACGTGCCCGGCAGGTAGATGAGCCCGGTCGACATGCCGAATGCGCCATCGTCCATAGCGGCTTGGACCAGCGCGTCCATCCGGTCCTGCTCGTCCGCGGTGGGCGCCCTGTTCTCGTTGCCCATGACCTCTCGCCGAACCGCATTGTGGCCGATCAGTGTGGCGAGATTCAGCGCAATGCCGCTGTCTTCGATCGTCTCGAAGTGGTCGGCGAGATGAACCGGAGAATTACCGCAGTTTCCGGTGAGAATCGTCGTTACCCCCTGGCGCAGGTAGTTCTCCATCGCCGGGCTTGCCTTGATGTTGCGATCCGCATGATTGTGAAGGTCGACGAAACCCGGCGCGACGATGGAACCGCGTGCATCGATGACACGGCTTGCGCTTGCCGCCGCCAGGTCACCGATCTTTACGATCGTGTCGCCCGATACCGCGATGTCGCCGTCGTAGGCAGGCGCTCCCGAACCGTCGACGACACGGCCGTTCAGGATCAACAAATCGTAGGCAGGACCTGCCGGTTGCGTGGTCGCGCAGGAACTGGCGAACACCAGTGCCAGGAAAAGGACACCTTGCCGCAGAAATGCTCTCATCGTACGCCTCGCTCTACCGCCCGAAATCGAACCCGGAACGAGTATACCTACCCGTAGGTCTTTTCGAGGTATTCGATGATATCGCGTGACTCGGGCATCCAGCGTTCTTCACCGTCGGGCGACGTTATGCGGAGAACCGGAACCGTTGCCCTGCCGCGCGCCTCGACCAGGTCATCGTAATGGTCCGGATCCTGCGTGATGCTCCTGAGTTCGACGTCAATTCCCAGGCTGTCGATTGCGGCTCGAACCATCAGGCAAAACGGGCAGCTTTCCAGGTGATAGAGCGCCAGGTGATCATTTTCCGGCTCGCGGGAAGCGGAACAATGCTCCACTATCTCGGTTGCGTAAAAGTCTGCCCAGTCACTGTCCGGTGACCTCGCCTGGTGCTCGATATCTGCGCGGATCAGGCAATACACGAGCTGGCTCCGGGTGAAGTCCATCCCGGTCCGTTCCGCCAGCTTGTCTCGCGCATGCTCGGCGTACCAGATCGCCCAGTCCGGATCCTCGCCATCGGTCGCGGCAAAGGCCTCGTGATGGGCGCGACCGGCTTCTGCCAGTATCGCGGCGATAGAATTTCGCAATTCAGCATCCATCAGGTTCTCCAGTCGTACTTCAGTCAGCCTTGTGGTTCGTGAATCTCACGAGCCGGAGCCTAACCCGTTTCCAGGAAATGACCCCGGCCCTCTTCCAGCAGCCTGGCCCACAGATCCTGCAAGTAAACTGAGGGGTCCGGTTTGGCGACTAGATCGTCGTACAGCAGCACCGCGCCGTTGAATCCGTCGCTCTTCCACGCCGTGCCGGTCGGGAGCGCAATGGTCGGCAGCACATCCGGCAATGGATACGCGGTGATATACAGATACGGTACCGCGATGCTGTCGTCGCCGAACACAAAACCGAAATTCATCTGCTTGTCCGCATATTCCTCATTCGCGGGATCCTGGCCTTCAATCCTGGGTCCGGGCAGCCAGATCATCGACAGGTCGAAGTGGTGTGGCCAGACTTGAACAGGGCTGGTCTCTTCGCGAATACCCGCCCGAAACGACTCGAGCTCGCCCGCGACCGCTGCGAAGGCTTCGTGCAGGCGCTGTGCCTGCACCGGCACGTAGCCGGGAAAGCCCGCGCTGCCCTCCTCCGGCTCTGTGGGCGCGTGCCCTGAATCGACGCCGACGTCACTGAGCGTGTCGTGGAGCCAGGACGCGACATCTGCAGCCGGCTGCCCACGCAACTCGAGGTCCAGGTTCATCGGCGCCGTGCGTACCCGGAGTCGACTCGCGATCAGGTCAAGTTCGACCTCGAAGTCGGTTGCGGCGCGGACAACCCCGGTCGTCAGGCCTCTCACCGACAGCCTGAGGCTCGCATGCCACCAGTGTTTCCGTTTGCTTCTGACGGTCTTGAGCCAGTCTCCGAGCACTTTCGAGTAAGCATGCAGCGCATCGCGCGTCACGCCAATCTCGTCGGAATCAAGCTCGGGAAATCGTCGCATCGGCATGGGAAGCTCCGGTTAACCAGTTCCTACGCCGCCATAGGCGACACCTGTCAACTGACACATGTCTGATTTGAACGAGGTCAGGTCAGCGGCGTTGAAGCCGGATAAATGCCGGTGGCCGGCCGCGCGCGCCACCACCGTCATCAGCTCGACGGCCGCCTCAAAATATCGTGCCAGGCGTTCGGCTGCCACATCCACGGGCAGGCGCTCGCGCAGATGCTGTTTTTGTGTGGCGATGCCCACCGGGCAGTTGTTGGTATGACAGGCTCGCATGCCCAGGCAGCCAATCGCCTGGATCGCCGCGTTCGACACGGCTATGCCGTCGGCGCCAAGCGCCATAGCCTTGGCGAAGTCCGCCGGTGTCCGTAGACCACCCGTAATGATGAGCGTGACCCCATCTGCCGCGGAAGCATCAAGATGCCGTCGTGCACGCGCCAGGGCGGGAATGGTCGGTACCGAGATATTGTCACGGAAGATCAATGGCGCTGCGCCAGTGCCACCACCTCGCCCGTCAAGAATGATGTAATCGACGCCGACCTCGAGCGCCGCATCGATGTCCTTTTCGATGTGCTGTGCAGATAGTTTGAAACCCACCGGAATACCCCCCGTGCGCTCCCGCACCTCGGCGGCAAAGTCGCGAAACTGACCCAGG
>SHLT01000101.1 GCA_004282875.1 Chromatiales bacterium
TGGTTGGCTTGTCGGTCTCGGCCGCAGCCTGGCCGATCGCAGCGGCGATCGCGGCCGCATCATGGCCATCGACATTGTCGATCACCTGCCAGCCGTAGGCCTCAAAACGTTTCGCCGTATCGTCGGTAAACCAGGCATCGACTTCGCCGTCGATAGAAATATTGTTGTCGTCGTAGAGGCAGATCAGTTTGCCAAGCTTGAGCGTGCCCGCCAGCGAGCAGGCCTCGTGCGAAATACCTTCCATGAGGCAGCCGTCACCGAGGAACACCCAGGTCCTATGGTTGACGATATCGTGGCCCGGACGGTTGAACTCGGCGGCCAGCATTTTCTCGGCCATCGCCATACCGACGGCGTTCGTGATGCCCTGGCCCAGTGGACCCGTCGTGGTCTCGACCGGGCCGCCGGCTTCGAATTCAGGGTGCCCGGCGGTCTTGTACCCGAGCTGGCGGAAGTTACGGAGCTGTTCGACCGTGAATTCCTCGTACCCGGTCAGGTGCAGCAGGCTGTACAACAGCATTGACCCATGGCCGTTCGAGAGCACGAAGCGGTCGCGGTCCGCCCATCGCGGGTTGGCCGGATTATGCTTGAGATAGTCGCGCCACAGGACTTCGGCGATGTCCGCCATGCCCATCGGGGCGCCGGGGTGACCCGAGTTCGCCGCTTGCACAGCATCCATACTCAGGGCTCTGATTGCGTTCGCGAGAACACGCCGGGCGGGTTGGCCGGCGCTAGAAGCTTGTTGTGACATGGGACCTGTCTTTGGCCAGGAGGCCTTCTAATAGGAGAGAAAATCGCTTTCGCGACGCGCGCATTTTCGCTGTTATAGAGGGCCGCATCAAGGGTACAATGCGCCACCCCTTCGTATGGAACACCCCAGACTATGAGTGATAGTTTCCTGTTTACCTCGGAATCGGTTTCCGAGGGGCACCCCGACAAGATTTCCGACCAGATATCGGACGCGATTCTCGACGCAATTATCGCCGAAGACAAGGCCGCCCGCGTGGCCGTCGAGACCATGGTGAAGACCGGCATGGCCATCGTGGCCGGTGAAGTGACGACGTCCGCCTGGGTGGATATCGAGGAAATCGTACGTAACACGGTACTCGATATCGGCTACAACTCGTCCGATATGGGCTTCGACGGCGCCTCGTGTTCGGTTCTCAGCGCTATCGGCAAGCAGTCCGTCGATATCGCGATGGGCGTTGACCGGGAAGCTGCCGAAAAACAGGGCGCCGGCGACCAGGGCCTGATGTTTGGCTATGCGACCAACGAGACGGACGTTCTGATGCCCGCCCCGATCACGTTTTCGCACCGTCTCGTCAAGCGCCATTCGGAAATCCGCAAGAACGGCACCTTGTCGTACCTGCGCCCGGATGCCAAGAGCCAGGTCACCTTCGCCTACGAAAACAGCAAGCCCGTGGCCATCGATGCCATCGTCCTGTCGACCCAGCACGCCCCCGACATCTCGATGAAGGACCTGCGTGAAGGGGTCATGGAAGAGATCATCAAGCCGATCATTCCGGCCGAACTGGTCAGCGACAAGACGAAATACCACATCAATCCCACGGGACGCTTCGAAATCGGCGGACCGATGGGTGACTGTGGCCTGACCGGCCGCAAGATCATCGTGGACACCTACGGCGGCTCGGCCCGCCACGGCGGCGGGGCCTTTTCCGGCAAAGACCCGTCAAAGGTTGACCGTTCCGCAGCGTATGCCGCGCGGTATGTTGCCAAGAACATCGTCGCGGCCGGCCTCGCCGACCGCTGCGAAATCCAGGTGTCCTACGCCATCGGCGTGGCTGAACCAACGTCGATTTCGGTGCGCACGTTCGGTACCGGGAAACTTTCTGATACAAAGTTGACCGAATTAATCCGGTATCATTTCGACCTTACTCCGTACGGCATCCTGACGATGCTCGACCTGATCCGGCCGATCTACAAGCAGACGGCTGCCTACGGACACTTCGGCCGGGAAGATATCGACCTGAGCTGGGAACGCACTGACAAGGCCGAGGCGCTCAAAGAAGCCGCGGCCTGAACCATAAACAGGGTCCAGTTACCGTAATACCGCGTATTACGGTAACTGGTACCGAATTAACCGGGAGATAAATTATGAGCAGCGAACCCGTTGCCATTCAGCAGAACGACTACAAGGTCGCCGATATTTCGCTGGCCGATTGGGGCCGGAAGGAAATCGCCATCGCCGAAACGGAGATGCCGGGCCTCATGTCGCTGCGCGAAGAGTACCAGGGTCAGAAGCCGCTCGACGGCGTACGCCTGACCGGCTGCCTGCACATGACCATCCAGACAGCCGTGCTGATCGAGACGCTGAGAGAACTCGGCGCCGACATCCGCTGGTCGTCATGCAACATCTTCTCCACCCAGGATCACGCAGCTGCGGCAATCGCCGCCTCCGGTGTTCCCGTGTTTGCCTGGAAAGGCGAGACCGAGGAAGAGTACTGGTGGTGCGTCGAACAGACGATCAACGGCCCCGACGGCTGGCAGCCCAACATGATTCTCGATGACGGCGGTGATCTGACCCAGGTGCTGCATGACAAGCACCCCGAGATCATGAAAGGCGTCAAGGGACTGTCCGAAGAGACAACTACGGGCGTGAAGCGCCTGTACGAAATGATGAAAGACGGTTCGCTCGCGTGCCCCGCATTCAACGTCAATGATTCCGTCACCAAGTCAAAGTTCGACAATCTTTACGGCTGTCGCGAGTCACTCGTTGACGCTCTGAAGCGTGCGACCGACGTTATGGTCGCCGGCAAAGTTGCGGTTGTCTGTGGCTACGGCGACGTCGGCAAGGGCTCGGCGCAATCGCTGCGCGGATTGGGTGCGACCGTACTAATCACCGAAATCGATCCTATTTGCGCGCTGCAGGCGGCAATGGAAGGCTATCGGGTCGTTAAGCTTGATGACGTCATCGACGAAGTCGATATTGTCGTCACGGCGACGGGCAACTACCACATTGTCACCGGGCCGCAGATGGAACGCATGAAGAATCAGGCGATCATCTGCAACATCGGTCATTTTGACAACGAGATCGACGTCGCTTACCTGAAGCAATACGAGTGGGAGAACATCAAGCCGCAGGTCGACCACATTGTATTCCCGGACGGCAAGCGCATCATCCTGCTGGCTGAGGGGCGACTGGTGAACCTCGGCTGCGGCACCGGTCACCCGAGTTTCGTCATGTCCAACTCGTTCACTAATCAGGTGTTGGCCCAGATCGAGCTCTGGCAGAACGGCGATAACTACGAGCGCCAGGTCTACGTGCTGCCCAAGCACCTCGACGAGAAGGTGGCCCGCTTGCACCTCGATCGCATTGGTGCCAAGGTCACCGAACTGACGGATGAGCAAGCCAGGTATATCGGCGTTGACAAGCAAGGGCCGTACAAGCCTGAGCATTATCGTTACTAAGGTGTCTGCCTATTCAAGCGACTGCGGAAGGTAACAGCGATTCGATTCCGATCCTGCATCTGACGGATCCGCATCTATTTGCCAGCCCGGATGGCGAGCTGCGCGGCACGGTGACTGCCGCCACGCTGCAAAGCGTACTTGACCACTATCAGGCCGGTGACTGGCGCGCACAGCGCGTGCTCGTCACGGGCGACATTATCCAGGACGATTCTGCGGAAGCTTACGAACGTTTCCGCGACCTGATGTCGCCCCTGAATCTCCGCATCCACTGCGTTCCTGGGAATCACGATATCCGTGACCTCATGCGGCCTGTCTGCTGCCGGCCGCCGTTCTCATACTGTGCTTATGAAGAAATCGGCGAATGGCTGATCGTGGGTATCGATAGCTGCGTCAAGGGCCATGCCGGCGGCGCGATCAGTCGTGACGAGCTGGAGAGGCTCGCAGACATCATCCTGCGAAGTCCCGCCAAATACGTCATGGTCTGCCTGCACCATCCTCCGGTCGAGATGGGCAGTGCCTGGCTCGATACGGTCGGGCTAAAGAACGGAGACGAAGTACTCGCGCGCCTGGTGTCACTCGCACGCGTGCGCATCGCCGTGTTCGGGCACGTCCACCAGGAATATGACGCGGACCATGAGGGCGTTCGCATCATAGGAACCCCGTCGACGTGCCGACAATTCAAGCCCGGCAGCGCCGAGTTTGCGGTTGACGACAAGCCACCCGCCTACCGCCGCATTGAACTCAATGCAGACGGAAGCGTCGATACAGAGATGGTCTGGGTGGAAACATGAGGGGCGTTGTCGCAAGCCTTGCGCTGGCGCTGGTGTCCAGTGCGGCCTTCGCCGGTGACGAGGCGCACCCCGTCACGCTTTGGCGCGTTACGGGTGAGGCGAATTCCGTCTACCTGCTTGGCTCAATTCACCTCTTGCGTGAACAGGACCTGCCGTTGCCGACCGTCATCGATGACGCGTATGGCGACGCTGAGATTATCGTCATGGAACTGGACATGGACGATATGGACCCGGTGTACGCGCAGGCCGCCTTTAATCGCGCCGGTGTGAGGACTGACGGTACGACCCTGCAAGACCTCATGGGCAACGAAGCCTATGCGGAGGCCGAAAAGATCGCGGCGCAGCTTGAAATTCCACTGGATATGCTCGCGCAAAGCGAACCCTGGCTGGCCGCGCTGACGGTGGAACTCATGATGCTGTACCGCATCGGCTTTGACCCGACGCTCGGCGTCGAAATGCTGATTACGGAGCGCGCGACCTCTGACGGTAAGCCGATCGAGGGCCTGGAAACGATCGACGAGCAGCTATCGTTCCTGGACGGCCTGCCGCTTGAGGCGCAGCGCGAGATGCTGCTGCAAACGCTGGCCGAAGGCGCGGCCCTCAGCGAGACGATCGATGAGCTGATCCACGCCTGGCACCACGGCGATACCGCCGCCCTTGAGGAAGGCCTGCTCGAGGCGGTGGGCGAGCAGGACGCTTTCACCGATGCCCTGATTCACGACCGCAACCGCCGTTGGGCGGACACGATTGCCGAATGGCTGGACGACGAGCGAGACTACCTGGTGGTCGTCGGTGCACTCCACCTCGTGGGCGACCTGGGCGTGCCTGCCCTTCTGGATGACCGGGGTTTCGGTATTCATCAGTTGAGTGAGCCCGCAACACTCCGGTAGCATCCGCTCCTCTTCAGGAGGAATACCATGAGTCTCTATACCGATGCCCGTGAGGTCATTGCTGGCGGCGTGAACTCCCCGGTCCGGGCGTTCGCAGGCGTTGGCGGCGAACCCGTCTTTTTCAAGAACGCGAAAGGCGCGCGTTTCCAGTCCGAGGACGGCAAGGAGTACATCGACTACGTGGGCTCATGGGGTCCCATGATCCTGGGCCATGCACACCCGGATGTGATTGACACGGTGGTCGCCACGGCGCGCAGCGGCCTGAGCTTTGGGGCACCCTGCGTCCTGGAGACGCAAATCGCGGAGAAGATCTGTGAAATGTTGCCGTCGGCCGACAAGGTGCGCATGGTCAGCTCGGGAACGGAAGCCACGATGAGCGCCATTCGGCTGGCACGCGGCCATACCGGCCGCGACAAGATCGTCAAGTTCGAAGGCTGCTACCACGGCCATTCCGACTCGCTGCTGATCAAGGCGGGTTCGGGTGCGCTGACGCTTGGCGTCCCGAGTTCGCCGGGCGTTCCCGCGGGTCTTGCGGAGCACACGATCACGCTGCCGTTTAACGATATCGACGCGGTCAAGTCTGCTTTTGACGAGGTTGGCGACCAGATTGCCTGTGTCATTGTCGAGCCGATCGCCGGCAACATGAACATGGTGCCGCCGGTGCCCGGCTTCCACGAGGCGTTGCGCGATGCATGCACCAATGCCGGCGCCTTGCTGATTTTCGACGAAGTTATGACCGGCTTTCGCGTTGCCAGGGGCTGTGCACAGTCAATCTTCGGCATTACGCCGGACATTACAACGCTCGGCAAGGTGATCGGCGGCGGTATGCCCGCCGCAGCCTACTGCGGTAGCGCTGACGTTATGGCGAGCATCGCTCCCGATGGTCCCGTCTACCAGGCCGGCACGTTGTCGGGCAATCCTGTTGCGATGGCGGCTGGACTCAAGACGCTCGAACTCATTGACGATGACGCCTTCTGGACGGCGCTGACCGCCAAGACGAAACACCTCGTCGATGGTTTGGCAGCGGCGGCCGCCGATGCCGGCATTCCCGTTGCCGTCGAGTGCGAGGGCGGCATGTTCGGCATGGTGTTCACGGATCAAGGCCCTGTGCGAACCTACGCCCAGGTTGCTGCAGCCGACACCGAGCGTTTCAAGGCCTTCTTCCACGGCATGCTGAATGAAGGCGTCTATTTCGCGCCGTCGGCATTCGAGGCGGGCTTCGTGTCGGCGGCGCACAGCGACGACGATCTCGACCAGACCATCGCCGCTGCCGCCAAGGTGTTCGCTGCGCTCGTTGATTAGCCTGCGAGGCCGCGGGATACACCGCCGCTGAGCGGCTACAATGCGCGCAACACCGGCCGCTCAAATGGCGCACTCTGGTGCGTTGTGAGCGGCTGGTACTGACCCGTTGCGGACAGATGGTTGTGAGCACCGCGGGCTCCAGTCATGGAACTCTTCGCCTCAAACCCGTATCTCCGCGAGACCAGTCACATATTCGAGCTCGCCTGGTGCGACAGGAGCGAACTCGGGGTTGATTTAGTTTCGCGTTTGTGAAATTATTTCCCAAATGATGAATCAAGTGACCGCCCTCGACAGCAAGCTCGACGCCCTCGCCGACCCTACACGACGCGCGATCGTGGAGCTGCTCGTGCAGCAGCCGCATCGCGCCAGCGATCTGGCCGACGCAACCGGCGTCACCCGATCGCGCATGAGTAAGCACCTGCGGATCTTGCTGGACGCGGGTATTGCGCGAGACGAACGTCCCGCCCACGACGCGCGGTCGCGCGTTTTCCACCTGCAGCCCGACGCAATGAACGACATGCGCCGCTGGTTAGAACAGCTGCAGCAGCAGTGGGATGCCCAGCTGCAGTCATTCAAAGAACACGTAGAACGGCAAGCAGAATAGTCAGACAGCAAAGACACTAGGTAAGGACTAGATCCATGAGCGAGCAACCCATGAGGGAACCAAACTCCATTTCATCCTCCGTCGACGTCGCAGTCGACCCCGCAGCCGCCTTCAAAGTGTTTACCGAAGAGGTGAACTGTTGGTGGTTGCAAGGACCCATCAACTTTCACGATTCAACGCGTGCCTATGAGATGCTCATAGAGCCATGGCTGGGCGGCCGTGTATTGGAGGTATACGACCTGGATACCTGCGACGGACTCGAGCTTGCGACCATCACCCAATGGGAGCCCGGTGTGCGCCTCGCTTGGAAAAGCGCTATCGATGACGTAGACACCGAAGTGTTGTTCGAACCAATCGGCACGGGCACACGCGTCACAGTTATCGCAACGATCAACGGCGAAGACCGCGGCGGCACCGCCTGGGTGCGCGTCACCCCAACCTGGCTCGCGCGATGGTTCGACCGGCGCGAGCAAGAAGCGCACGAACCGATGCAGATGGCGAAACTCGCCCTCGCTGTGCACTACGCCGATCCGGTCGCCGCCGCGCATTGGTTGCAGGCCGTTTTTGGTTTTTTCCCTGCCTCGCGCATACCAGATGAGTTCTCCGACCACACCTGGATTGAGTTTCACATCGGTAACGTATCGCTCATTTTGCTTGCGCGACCGGGCGAGGCCGAACGTGTTACGCACATCCCCTGGGTGTTTGTCGACGATTTGGACGCACAGTACCAGCAGGTAAAGCAACGCGGGGCTGAGATAATCGAAGAGCCCACCCACCACGGCGCCCGCTGGTTTACGGCGAAAGACCTAGCCGGCCACCAGTGGACCTTCGCGCAGGCGAGCCCGCGTATGTAGAGCCACTTAAGCCATGGATGGCGATTAGATTTTCTTCTTGTTAAGTTGCGGTCGGGCGGCAAGCAACGTCCGCTCTTGGCCGTAAGTGGCCACTGGCCAGGTGTTAGAATCAACGGCTGGTGCTGACCCAAAGCAGCCGGTGAACAATAAGCGATCAGCGTGATAAAGAACTCACTTTTCCTAGGCCTAGTCATCAGTTTCACAAGCTCAGTGTGCCATGCACAGCACGTTGACGAAGGATCTTGCACGTTGATGGCGGAACTCAATTTGCCTGAAATCGAAGGCGAGTTCATTTCGAGCGATTCTGTCGCCGGCTTTAATGCAAGATTCGCCAACCTCAATCCTGATTTGCTTGCCGATTTATCAGCTCTCCCTGATGGGTGGGTGTATTTGGTTCTGGCTGAGTGCTATCGAGCCGGCATTGTTGTCGAGAAAGATCGCATAATCGGAAACAGTCTCCTCAGAGTCGCCGCGAGTGAAGGAAGCAGTCAGGCGGCACACATGATCGCGAGCATTGACGTTTTCCAATCTGGTGACCCTGTTAGGCAAAGGGAGGGTTTCAAGGTACTTGAAGGCGAGTATTCAGAGAGCGGCTCCGCTTACGCGGCCGGCAAGTTGGGGTGGGCATACCAACAAGGGTTCGGTGTTGACCAAGACCTAGAAAAGGCGCTGGAGCTATACAATTTCGCCGCCGAGCGAGGAATGACGTACTGGCAGTATTTGTTGGCTCACGCCTACGAAAAAGGGTATCTCGGGCTGGAAGTAAACGAGGAACGTGCCAAATACTGGCGCGAGTTCAAGCCGAAAGTCCATGTCGCCTTGTACGAATGTTGGGTCTCAACTTACTACCAAGATGGCACATTTCCGAAAAGCGACGAGCTTGGGAGCAAGTATCAGAAAAAGTGCGATGAAACTGACATCGCAGAAGTTTGGGAGCGGTAGTCACCGGCTGCTTCTGGCCGTTAGGCGACGGTCGCCAGGTGTATGAACGAGTGTCCGCTATACTCCGCATAGCTGCCGGTCGATTATTCTGATGTAAACTGACGGCTACTGACCCAAAGCAGCCAGTGGCGTTTCTTAGCGACGAGAGTCAAATTAGGTAAGTCTTTGAAGACAAGCGTGTCGAAAAACCGCGTAATTTTGGGACTAATTTTTGCACCGCTCGTTTCCTCAGTCTCACTTTGGATCGCATTTTCGATTTATGACGGGTCAGCATCAGTGGTCTGGCTATTTCCTGTACTTATCGCAGGATACGGGTGCTCATTTGTGTTCGGAGCGCCAGCCCACCTAGCTCTCCGGCATTACGGCTTTGACCAATGGTGGTCGTATGCGCTAACTGGCGGAATAATCGGATTAGTTCCTGCGGCCTCCATTTTGGTGCTGACTTCTTCCGCTGAATTGATAGTACCGATAATGGCCGGATTTGGTCTTTTCCTCGGGCCGGTTTCCGCAGTTGTATTTTGGTCAATTGTTGTAAGGCAGCAATCCGCATTCTCTAGTGGCTAAATCGCTCGAGCGAACGTCCGCTTCTGGCCGGTCTACTATCGATACCAGCCGTTCGCCTGGTGATAGACTCAGGGGCTGTTACTGACCCTTTGCGGTCACTCGCGAAAAACTATTTTTGGTCGGCTCGAATCTCCAATCTCAGAATGAATGCGGTCGCGAAATTCACGTTGATTACGGTCTTGGCAGCATTAATTGGTGCATGCGAAAGATGGTCTTGGCCGCCTTACGAAAACTCTTTGCGGGACCTTTTCGCGCAGAACAAAGATCAGTTTGAGGAGATTCGGGAAAACATGTTGGCCGACAATCTCGAGGATGTAACTTCGACCGATGCTAGAGGAAGAGGCTTCGAATGCGCAGGGCCGGGCTGTCCACGAACCATAGATAAGCACGATGAGCAACTACAGGCGAAATACAGCAAGCTAATCGAAGAGCGAAGCATATTCAGGTACACGTTGTTTGACGGCGATTTCAGCGTTCGAGATTTGCCATTACCGCCGACACGGGGCGGAGATTTCTACTTCAGATATATTTGGTCTGAGAAAGAGATGTTTCTCCCGCAATGCGACGAGAAGAAAGCTCGCCCCCCTAGCTGTGGCAGATGCTACGAAGATCTTGATTCGAATTGGTACATGTTTTGGATGTGGTATCCGCAAGATCTCGGACCGGACTGGGACGGTAGTGTCGGTGAAGGATTACCTACCCCAGAAGAAATCCGGGAGCAAACTGAGATCGCGAGAGAACAGTGCCTAAGAGCTGGGTGGAAGGAAATGGGTCTGGAAATAGACTCGAAGTAGCCTCAATCGTGCGTCCGCTTTTGGCCGATACCAGCCGCCCAAGTGGTACGCATTTCTTCCAAGCAAGATTCAATAAATCACAACAGTCAAAGCAGATCTGAATTGAGCGAATTGACCCATCGATTGGCAACACCAGCGGATGCCCCCGAGATAGAAGAACTGATGCGGATATCGATCTCGGAGAACATGGCATCGTTCCTTTCGTCCGCGGAGGTTGAGGCCGCGCGGGAGACTATGGGCGTTGATTGGACCTTGTTGGAAGACGGAACTTACTTCGTGGTCGAGACCGTGCAACACGGTCAGAAGATCCTGGTTGGATGCGGAGGCTGGGGAAAACGAAGAACCCTTTATGGCGGTGATCACACCGCAGGGCGCGACGATTCCTATAGCGATCCAGCAGTAGATGCGGCTCGTATTCGAGCAATGTACACGCACCCAACATGGATTCGCTGCGGTGTTGGAACGCTTCTGCTCGAGCTGGGCGAGTCGGCTGCCCGCGATGCCGGGTTCAGCACAATTGAACTTGGCTCCACCATTCCGGGAGAACCGTTCTATCTTGCTCGAGGCTACAAAGAGATTGGTCGCGATACGTTTGTTGCTGCCAACGGCGCCGACAACGTCGTGATAAAGATGGTAAAGGATCTTTGATGTCTCGGTCTTCCTTGCAGTTCTCGCCGCAGGCGTATTCCTGACCCTAAATAGTTGCAAAGAGCCACCTGCCCAGTCGGGCAAGTGGCTCTGTAATGCGGATCATATACGCCCTAGAACGACCAGATAATGCCTGCCGACAGCGTGCGTTCCGCGCCGTAGAGCCGTTCCCCGACAGGAATGTCGGAACCGTTTGCCCGGTTGATACCGGCTACGTGGTCCTGGTACGTTTCGTCGAGCAGGTTGTCGATCCGTGCCTCCAGCCGCAGCGAATCCAGCGGGCTCCAGAACATGGCCGCGTTGACCAGTTCGTAGCCCGGCGTGCGCTGCTCGTTGTTGTAAACGGATACCTTGTCCTGCTTGGCATAGGCCACAACTTCGGTCGTTAGCGAGACGCCCTCGCCTTCCCACGTCAGTCCGATCGACGCATTCGGCGGTGCGAGTCGATACAGGTTGTCATCGATATCCCGGCGCTTGCCGCGCGCGTAAGAAGCGATGCCATCCAGGTACCACGCGTCGGCCAGTTCGTATTTCCACGCCAGGTCGGCGCCATAAATCTCGGCATCCACATTGGCGAACTGCAGCGCTGGATTGCCCGACATCATCTGCGACACCATGTTTGCCGTCATATTCGTCGACGGGACGCCCTGTATGTAGCCATCCACACGCCGGTAAAAGACCTGCGGTGAAATCGTGAATCGCCCGATATCCCTGCCGAAGCCAATCGTAATTTCGTTGGAGCGCTCCTCGTCAAGGTCGAGGCCGCCTATGTAGCTGCGCCCGTCAGCCAACCCGCCGGTCGCCTGCAGCGGCAGCCACAGGTAGAGCTCCTGGTACGAGGGCGCGCGCGTCTTGCTACCCAGTTCGACACGCCATTCGGTGCCCGACGCCACGTTTAGTCGGTATTTGAACACCGCATCAACGGAATTCCACGTCTGGCTTCGGTCGGACGCGTTGAACGCGTCGGCCAGCAGGGCAACGTTCGCGCCCATGTCGCCCATCATCCCGGCACTGCCGACTTCGCCGGAATCCGCTTCGACCCGTTTGGCCCGCACCCCGAATTCCAAGTCTCCCCGCTCAGTGTTCATGCGCCACTCTGCAAATATCGAGGACACGTCCCGCTTCACGTCGACGAAGTTGTCAACGCGGAACATCGCGTTGTTAGGGTTGGTGATCGTCGCATCATGGTCGGCCGTCGTGGCGTCGATGCCAAGCTTGAGTGTCGACTCGCGCAAAGCGATATCCGCAGACACGCTGACTTGTCCGCCCGTTCCGGTTGTGAGGTTTTGTCGCTGCATCGCCGGCATCGGCGACTGGCGCAAACCAAAGTTGTCCATGAGATGTTCGACATCGTTCCAGGCAACGCGGCCTACCAGCGAAACACTGTCAGTCAGGTCGAGACTTGCCTGTGCACCGGCGAGTTGCGTATCGATGTAGCGAATGTCCATTGGCAGCGCCGGTGTTCCGGTGTCATCGGTATCCAGTTTGCCGACGAACAACAACACAGATGCATCGTCACGGGCGAAGGCATAGCTCAGGTCCGTACGTTCACGATGCAGTTGCGATGGGCGGACTTCGCCCACCGGGGTCTTGATCGCGTCGCCGTCATCGAGTT
>SHLT01000018.1 GCA_004282875.1 Chromatiales bacterium
GGGGCCTTTTCTGTTTGGCAAGTCCGAGGGTCGATGAGAACCTCCTGGTTCGACAAAACGCGCCAGCGTTTTGGACGCCGAAGGCGCCCCGTCAGGGGTGAAGATCGCCCCAGGGCGATCTGAATCCATCCTCTCGTGGTCCCTCTCGGCAATCTCACTCTCCGACCGTGCGCGCCATGCGCCGCGCGAAGTAGTAGATTCGCTGCAGCTTCTCGGCAATATCCATTTCGATCGTGTAGGCCTCGATACGCTGCGGCTCATTTGCCACCAACCTCTGCGCCTCGTGGTTGGCAGCAGAATTCGTGATGCGCATGATCTCCTTTTTCATGCCCGTGACTGCCTGCGCGGCCTCGTAGTCGTCATTGGCCACGGCGCGAATCGCCGCGGCCACGCCGTCCATGACGACCTGGTGAAAATCGGTCAGTACAACCTGCGTCGGCGTGCTGATGGCCACGCCCTTGCCGATACGGCGGCGGCCGAGTTCGACCAGGTTCACCTCGACGACGTCACCGATATTCTCGAGGTCGTTCGCGGCATCCATCAGGTGCATGAGCTCCACGGTCTGCTTCTCCGTCAATTCGGCCTGGCTGATTCGCCCGAGATAAACCACGATCTGGGCGTGCAGAATGTCGACTCGTTCGTCAATGGCCCGGATCTCGTCCAGCGCATCCACACTGCCATGCAGGATGGCCGGCATGATGTCGCCAATCATTTCGAGGACCTGTTCCCCCATATGCCTGATTTCGCGTCTGACAAGATCGAGTGCGATCGACGGCGTGGACAGCACATCGGCGTCGAGGTATTTGGCCGAGATGACGCTTTCCTCATCAAGCGGACGATCCGGGATCAGCCACTCAACCAGCCGCGCGATCAGCGTCGTGAACCCGATGAAGATCAGGGTATTGGCAACGTTAAAAATCGTGTGCGCATTCGCAATCTGGCGCGGCGCCTCGGCCGCCAGTTTTTGGGCACCGTACAGGTTCTCGTGAGTCGGCGAAATCACGGTCACGAACTCGGCTAACTGCGTCACAAAACCTAACCAGAGCAAGACGCCGGCGACATTGAAAAGCACATGCGTAACCGCTGCCCTCAATGCCTCGCGAGGTTTGCCGATAGCTGCCAGCATCGCCGTTACGCAGGTGCCGATGTTGGCACCGAATGCGAGTGCAATGCCCGCGGGCAGCGTGATAAAGCCCTGCCCGGCCATGACAATCACGATCGCCGTTGTGGCGGACGAGGATTGAATGAGCGCTGTGAATGCGGCTGCCACCAGTATGCCGATGAGCGGATGTTCCATCCGGATCATCAGATCGAGAAACGGCTGGAAGGTCCGCAACGGCTGCATGGCGTCGCTCATTATGCTCATGCCGAAGAACACGAGGCCGAGACCCATCACGATGCCGCCGTAATGTTTCAGCGTCTTTCTCTTGCTGAAAAACAGGAAGCTGAAGCCGATCGCAATCATCAGCAGGGCGGCTTTGGTCACTTTGAACGCCACAATCTGCGCGGTTATCGTGGTGCCGATATTGGCACCCATAATGACGCCGATCGACTGGGCGAACGACATCAGACCCGCCGTCGTGAAGCCGACGACCAGGACGGTCGTGACCGATGAGGACTGGATGATCGCTGTCACAAACGCGCCGGTCATGGCGCCCATGTAGCGATTCGATGTCAGCCGCGCGAGGACGGCGCGCATCCTTTCGCCAGCGACAATCTTGAGCCCCTCGGTCATCTGTTCGATGCCGAACAGGAACAGCGCCAGACCGCCAAACAGCTGCATCGCCATTTGTCCTACCGCGATTGACGCAGCGCTGTCGTCAGCTGCCATAAGCGGTGCGCAGACACACACCGTGGCAATCAGTAGGAGAACCCGTCGCATACCTGTACTTTGTTAACCCTTGAATCCCTGCGTCTTGACGATGGTTACCGGAACCGGACACAGCTGGACAATCTGCGTAGCCTTCGAGCCAATAACGAAATGTTTCAGGCCGGTCCGTCCCTGGCTGCCCATCACCACCATCATTGGTTCGAGGTGTTCGACGACCTCCAGAATACGCGTCACCGGAAGCCCCCGAACCATCAGGCGACCCGCTTCCTTCAGCGCCACGGACCCGCCGCTTTCGTCTATCCCCTGTTCCATGAACTGGTCGAATGCTTCCGCAGCCATATCCTGAATGCGCGTCACCCGTTTTTTCTTGATCAGCTTCGAGTAGTACCCGGGCATTTCACCGGGGTCATGGACGACATGCAGCACAACCAGAGACGCGCTCATCGCTTCTGCGTATCCTGCCGCCGCGAGCAACGCAGCCTCTGAGTGAGCGGAGAAGTCCACCGGCACGAGGATTATTCCGCCTTGCGTTTTTTGCCTTGCAGCCACGGCGTATTCGCGAACTTCGTCACTGCTGGTCGCCAGCTCTGCCATGCTACTCCTCCACTTTGCCCCACGAACAGTTTAGCAGCGCGGGCAATTGCCATTATCAGTAATACAACCTATGGTTGCGCAATGAACGAAGAGCTACGGATCAAATCGATGATCGCCGAGCACAGGCAGCTGCTGCTGCGAATGCTCTTCAGGATCACGATTTACTATGTCGTACTGGGTTCCGCGCTGGCGCTCACCGCGTATCTGGCACCTGGTTTCGTTCAGCAGCTGCCGCTCGGCGGCGTTGGTGAGATTTCGGACTTCGGGTCGTCGAGCATCTACGACCTGGAGGAAGCGCTACTGAGCGCTGACGATGAGGAAATCGAAGACATAGTGACGGAAAACACCCGTGCGCGGCTGGCGCGCGGACCGGCGTGGCTGCACGAAGCGCTGTCGCTTATCTATGCAATGACCTCGACACTGCTGCTAATGCTGCCAGTATCCTGGGTATACCGGGCCATTCATGATGGGAGCGTCTACGATCATTCCATCGACACGACGGCATTAGTGCTTCCCGCTGTCGTCGCCGGCATCGTCACGGTTGTCCAGCACAGTCTCGCGCTTGCATTCAGTCTCGCCGGCATTGTCGCGGGCGTGCGTTTTCGGCGCGCGCTAAGCGACACGTTCGATACGCTTTTCATTCTTGCGTCTATTGGCGTCGGTATCGCTGCCGGCGTGAAGTCGATCGAAATCGCCGTCGTCCTGACCGTGTTCTTCAACTATGCGTCCATCGGCGTGTGCGCATTCGGTGACGGCCTGGAATCGCAACACGAGGTTCGTACGAAGATTCGGCGAAAAGGCGCCAAAGCCGCGAAGGCCAGGGAGAAGGAAGCCCGGGACGATCCGAGCCGACCTATGTCGGGTCTTTAGGCGCTTCCGCCTTCGCGTCTGCGTCCGCTTCTTCTGCGAGCATTGCATCGAGCTGCTCGCGACCCCGGCACCGATCCAGCACCTGTTTCTTAAGCTTGGCTTCGTCTTCAAGAGTGGCGAAGTACGACTTTACGTAGCTGAGCGTGCGATTTCGCGACAAGCGGCTGAGCTCGGGCGTATTCGCATACAGCGAAAGAATCTCTTCCTTCTTCGAAAGAATATGCGCGATCGCTTCGTCCAGGACCTCGGTCGGCTGGCACATGCCGCGGTAGTAGCGCGTTCGAACCAGGCGAATGGGTAAATGATGGGGCGGCGCCGCGTAGCTTGCGTTTACAAACCCTGACATATCGAAGTCGTAGGGTATCGGTATCCGCTTGTCGGCCGAATCGGGGCGCGTGAACATCACCGAGTTGTGACAGCAGTACTCCCCTTCCGGCCCCTTGATCACGGAGTAGTCATGATTCGATATCAGCAGCTGAAACAACTCGGCCAGCGCGGTCGTCGGCTGGTCCAACTCCTCAAACCGGTTTTCCTTAACGGCAACCTTGTCCAGCTGCAGACGCGCCGCAACATCGTCTTCGTCCTCGATCACGAATGCGAGGTCCGTCCAGGATTTCAGCTTGTTGTCGCTATCGACGTAGCTTAGTCGAATCAGTCGCGTGCCAAAGCTGTTATCGGTAAGAATCTCGAGCGTCCTGTATGCAAGGTACTCAAGCAGCAATTTCTGCTGCGACTCCAATCCATGCTGGCAGGGTGAGACCAGTTTCAGCTTGTCCTGCCCTTTGAACAACGTGCCTTTCACCTGCGACTTTCTGAAATTCAGCCGCAATGGCGGCAGCTCGCAATACTGCCGGCGAAAGTTGCCGCGAATACGAATAGACACGTCGAGCCGCTGAGACTCGCCCTTTTCATTGATGTACGTCCACTGCCCGGGGTGATACAGGCGAACATTCGACGTGCGCTGCGCATAGGTTTGCGATATCGGCGCAGTCAAAACAGCCTTCAGCACGGCGTGGTCCTGGAACAACGGCTCACGCTCGGACGCATTGGTGCACGGCGAGAGGCCGAGCGTTGCGAGGCAGATAATGATCAGATAGCGGGTCACAGGGTGGATTTATACGGCAACGCCGTAGCCTTGTCATACGAAGATACCGAAGGAAAATGGTCACGTTTACGGGCATAGTGCGTCAATGCACACAGCCACTAGCTCACATGATTTCGAAATACGCGAGGCCCGTCCCGCAGACGGGCGCACTATCGCGACGTTCAATGCCCTGATGGCCGAAGAGACCGAGGGAAAGACGCTGGATCCCGACCTGATCGGCCCGGGTGTTCAGGGATTGCTCGAGGATGAAACCAGGGGCCGGTACTGGGTGGCCGAGTCTGGCCGCGAAATTATCGGCCAGGTCATGGTGACCTATGAGTGGAGCGATTGGCGCAACGGCAACATCTGGTGGATTCAGAGCGTTTATGTTCCCGAGGCGTGGCGACGCAAAGGTGTATTCACGGCACTCTATCGGCATGTAGAATCAACGGCAGCCGCCGAGCCTCGCGTCATCGGGCTGCGGCTATACGTCGAGGAAAACAATACGCGTGCGCAGCGTACCTACGAGGCCCTCGGCATGACCCGGCCGAGCTACCTCGTCATGGAGCGCATGCTCAACAAGGAACCCAAGCGGAGATAGATATGCTGGAAGTAGGATCACGAGCGCCGGAATTCGTACTGCCAGATGATGCGGGCGGCGAAACGTCCCTATCGGACCTGCTCAAGGACGGGCCGCTTATCCTGTATTTCTATCCCGCCGACTTTACGCCGGGTTGCACCAAGGAAGCCTGTTCAATCCGCGACATACACAACGATATACAGTCTGTGGGATTGCAGGTAGCCGGAATCAGCCCACAGGACGAGGACAGCCACCGGCGATTCCGCGAGCAGCACGACCTCCCGTTCGTCCTGCTGAGTGACCCGGAAAAGGTGGCCATCAAGATGTACGACGTGGACGGACCGTTCGGCGTCGGCGTGCGGCGCGCGACGTTCCTGATCAACCCGGATCGGGTGATACAGGACGCCGTCATGGCCGACGTGCGCATCGGCCGCCACCAGGAGTTTATTGAAAAGGCCGTCGTCCTGCGCGAGACCGCTGGCAAGCGCCAGGACAGCTAGTCGCCCTGGACCGTAACGATGACGCGCCTCACATGGGGTGCATGCCGGTGTTCCCAGAGGTAGACGCCCTGCCATGTGCCGAGCGCGCAATGTCCATCGCGGACCGGGATATTCAGGTCCGACCCCGTCAACACACTACGTACGTGCGCTGCCATGTCGTCGGGACCTTCGGCAGTGTGCGTGAACATCGGGTCGCCATCGGGCACCTGTGCGGCCATGAACGACTCCATGTCACGCATCACACTGGGGTCCGCATTCTCGCACAGCATGAGTGACGCACTCGTGTGACAGACGAAGACATGACACAACCCGGTTTGAATTTCCGACCGGCTTACCGCTGCCCGCACGTCGTGGCTCAGGTCGTAGGTTCCGCGCCCCTCAGTCGACACCCGGAGTTCCGCCTGGACCATCACGGTACGTACGGCTCGCCGTAACGCAGGCGAATGGTCTTCGTCTTGCCAAACCAGGGGATCGAAACAATGTAGATATTGTCGTATTCGTCCTCGGCTATTTCCGGGACTCTCTTGCTTGCGCCCATATTGCCGATCAGGGCCGGCACCGTGTTGCTGTGTCCAACCACGAGGATGATTTTGCCTTTGTGCTCCCTGACGATGTAATCCATGATCGATTCGGTATCGTTGGCATCGTAGGCGTTGATGGGAAGGCCCAGAGCCTCCGCCACGGGTCGCGCCGTCTCTTCAGTGCGACGAAAGGGTGTCGAGTAAACAGCATCAATACCCGCGATAACATCGGCGTCGACGAGTTGCCTCGACAACTCGGCCGCGCGCCGCAGGCCCGCCGGGCTCAGTCCCGGGTCGTCAGCCGGCTGTGCCGCCTTCTCCGCATGTCGTACAAAAATTACGGTCGTTGTGGCCTGGGACTCGAGGAACCACGCAAGGGCGACGGCCAGCGCCGTGTAAATGATGACGACCTGGATCCGCCGCCGGCGCCGGCGTTTGCGGCGCTCTGTATCGGAAATCGGTTTTCGCATGGAAAGCGACTTTACGAGTTTTTGTCGCCTTTGACCACGTGATATTCACCTTCGATCACGCCGCCGGGCGAAGGATTTTGTGCTGTCGGCTCCGCGCCGCCCTGTTTGCGTAGCTGCCGATTGAACCACCAGACTCGGATCGCGATGATGCTGCCCAGCACCAGCACGATACCGGCGAGCACGACGAATGCGAAGAAGCCGAGCACGATCGAAACGCCAATGGCCAGTGCACCCACGATGACGACCAGTGCGTTGGCAATCGGATTACCTGCGGGGTTGCCGCGATGTGTTGATGAGTACTTCATTGTTTCCTTGAATAAAAACCTTCAAACGATGTGGTCCAGGTTTCCCCACCATCGGCCGACTGTTCGAAAAACTGTCGAACCCGTCCGTCTGGCAACGCTGTCCAGAGGCCGCGGAACGGAATGGTCGTGTCGGTACCGACCGTATGCATTGTACCCACCAGTAACATGCCCTCGTCCGTCATTCCACCTCGAATGTTGATCTGGCTGCCTCCTTCGGCATTCCACACCTGGACCCACTCACCGCTGATTTGATCGACGTAGTTGATGCTCTGCCCGGTACCACCGGCAGAATTTACCCAGCGCTCGAGCAGCACACATCCCCGCTCCTCCTTCTTGATCGAATTCGTGCCCGCGAACTGGCCGCCCGGTCCGTGAACCTCCCAGTCGCCGACCCAGAAATCAAATTCGGCGAAGGCTTCATTGTGTTCGCAGGGATACGCACTTTTGGACATTGCGGCGACGACGGCGTCAAAGCCTGCTTCGCCCTCCAGCTTACTCAGTATGGGGTCGTTCACGATATATCCAACACTCGTGAAGCCTGACGCAGCAATGGCCTCGACCTGGGCTACGGCCTTGTCGCGCTCGCCCGCCAGCGTATGGAGGCGCGCCCGCTCAAAGTTGATCCGAACCGGGGAGAACTCGTGATTCGCGGCGGCATCGAGCGCCGCGTGCGCGACCTCGTATTCTTCGGCCTGCCTGGCCTCCTGAGCGCGCTGGTACCAAGCGTTTCCGTCCAGTTCCGGCGGAGACTCTGCCAGTACGGTTCCCGATAATCCTATAATTATTAGTATTTTAAGGGACTTTCCTATAAATGACATGATTACCTTCCCCGGCAGCGTCTGAAGCTTCAGACAAGCGATCCTGCAGCAGGTTCGGTTTCCGGGCAAGGATCGCGCTGAAAGGCTTGAATCATCAGGCCTGTACCAGCACAATGCGCCGTCGCAACGCCGGAGAGGTGGCAGAGCGGTTGAATGCACTGGTCTTGAAAACCAGCAAAGGTTAGTAGCCTTTCGTGGGTTCGAATCCCACCCTCTCCGCCAACTCCTTAGAATTTCGGTGAAAATCATATGGCTACCGTCCTTGTCACCGGCTGCAATCGCGGCATCGGCCTGCAGCTCGTTACACAGCTTCATGCGCGCGGCGATACGGTCATCGGCGTCTGCCGGCAGCCCGGCGACGAGCTTGCTGGGCTCGGCATTCGGGTCATCGCAGGCATCGACGTCGCCGACGGTGCGTCCGTGGCGGAGTTGAAAGCCAGCCTGGGCAGCGAGCCCATCGATGTCCTGATCAACAACGCCGGGATTCTGCGGCGCGACACGTTTGGCGAACTCGACTACGAAGAGATGCTCCTGCAATACGAGGTCAACGCCCTCGGGCCGCTGCGTGTGACCGAAGCGCTGGCAGACAACCTCAAGGCGGGCTCAAAGGTCGCAATTGTCACCAGCCGGGTCGGCTCCATTGACGACAATAGCTCGGGCGGCAACTGGGGCTACCGGGCATCGAAGACCGCCGTTAACATGATCGGCACCAACCTGATGCACGAATTCAAGCCGCGCGGCATCGCGGTCGCCCTGCTCCACCCGGGCTTTGTCGCCACCGACATGACCGACCGGCATGGTGTCTCCCCGGAAGTTTCGGCGCGTGGACTCATTGAGCGCATCGACGAGCTAAGTATTGAGAATTCCGGCGGTTTCTGGCACGCCGAAGGCTACAAACTACCGTGGTGAGGACTTGAATCCGCGACATATGTCACCAGATCCTCGTTTGATTTTTGCTAGAATCCGTCAACCATTGAACATATTGGAGTTGTTCGCATGCAAGACAATCTGAATTCCGTCGCCCCGGTGTCGGGCCTGGACGTAGAGGCACGCTCAGCGTTCATCTGGAGAACCTACGCCCACGTGGTAGGAGCCATCCTCGCGTTTGCCGGTATTTCGGCATACCTGATGTCTTCAGGGATTTCGGCGCGCTTGTTCCCGGTGCTTACCGCACAGTGGCTGTTAACGCTCGGTGCCTTCATGCTGGTGAGCTGGGGTGCCTCGCATATGGCCCATCGCCTCGAGTCGAAGCCGGCACAATACGCCGGGTTTGCCGTGCTCGTATTTGCCGAAGCTCTGATTTTCTCACCGGTTCTGCTCATCGCCTACGCGATGAATCCGGCGATCATCGAGAGCGCGGCCGGAGTGACCGTGCTGGGCAGCGTTGGCCTGATCGCCGTCGCCATGATCACGCGGAAGGACTTTTCGTTCCTGCGCGGCATCCTGGTCTGGGGCGGCATCCTGGCCCTGGTCGGTATCGTCTCGGCCGTGATCTTCGGTTTCCAGCTGGGCACCTGGTTCTCGCTGGGAATGATCGGCTTCGCCGGTGCCGCCGTCTTGTACGACACCTCGAACATTCTGCACCATTACCCGCAGGACAAATACGTTGCCGCGGCCATGGGCCTGTTCGCATCGATCGCACTGATGTTCTGGTACATCCTGCAGTTCTTTATGAGCCGCGACTGACGAACGCGTAGCAACAAGCTAAACGAAAAGGGGCCCATCATCGGGCCCCTTTTTTTGTTCAGGCTTTTGGCGCCTCAATGCGCTCGAGGCCACCCATATAGGGCCGCAACGGCTCCGGAATACGGATGCTGCCGTCGGCTTCCTGGTAGTTCTCCATGACCGCAATCAACGCCCTGCCCGCCGCAACACCCGATCCATTCAGGGTGTGCAGCAGCTCAGGCTTACCCGTTTCCGGATTTCGCCGGCGTGCTTGCATGCGACGTGCCTGGTAGTCGTTGTAGTTGCTGCAGGACGAGATTTCCCGGTATTTCTGCTGCCCGGGCAACCACACTTCGATGTCGTAGGTCTTGGCCGAGCCGAAGCCTACATCGCCCGCGCACAGGGTCACGACCCGGTACGGCAACTCGAGCCTCTGCAAGATAACTTCGGCGTGCCCGGTCAGTTCCTCGAGCGCCTGCATGGACGCATCGGGCGCAACGAACTGCACGAGCTCCACTTTTTCAAACTGGTGCTGGCGAATCATGCCGCGCGTGTCCTGCCCGTGCGAACCGGCCTCAGAGCGGAAACACGGCGTATGTGCGACATGGCGCGCGGGCAGTTCGTCCGCATCGTAGATCATGTCGCGCGCCAAGTTCGTCACCGGAACTTCTGCCGTCGGAATCAGGTAGAACGGCGTCTCGGTCTCCGTCTTGAAGAGGTCCTCTTCGAACTTCGGCAACTGGCCCGTGCCGACCAGTGCCTGCCCGCGCACAAGGTAGGGCGCGTACGTTTCCGTGTAGCCGTGCTCACTCGTGTGGGTGTCCAGCATGAACTGGATCAGTGCGCGCTGCAGCCTTGCCAGCGCGCCGGTCATGACGACGAAACGCGCGCCCGAGATCTTGCTGGCCGCCTCGAAATCCAGCTGCCCGAGCGCCTCGCCCAGCTCGATATGATCGCGCGCCGTGAATCCCAGCTCGGCCGGCTCGCCCCAGCGGCGCACCTCCAGATTGTCGTCCTCGGTCGTCCCGTTCGGTACGTCGTCGGCCAGCAAATTGGGCAGGCCGAGTTCGATGTCGTTGAGCTCGCCCTGCACAGCTTGCAGTGCCTGCTCGCTCGCTTCCAGGCGTTCGCCGAGGTCCTTTACGGCCGCCAGCAGCGGTTCAATATCCTCGCCCTGGGCCTTGGCCTTGCCGATGCTCTTTGCACTGGTATTCCGCTCGTTCTGCAAGGCTTCGGTTTCGACCTGCAGGGATTTACGACGCGCATCGAGCGCGAGGTACGCCTCCACGTCGAAGGCAAAGCCTCGGCGGGCCAGGTTTGCCGCAACCTCGGCCGCTGACTGGCGGAGTAATTTTGGATCAATCATTGGTCTTTTCTGCTTGTTGTTCGCGTGCGCGACGCTCGATGTTGTCGAGTTTTTCCTTGATTCGAATCTCGAGGCCGCGAGGCACGGGATGATAATACTTAACCGGGCTCATGTCGTCGGGAAAGTACGTTTCCCCAAGCGCGACCCCGCCATCCTCATCGTGTGCATAGCGGTAGTTGTCACCGTAGCCGAGGTCTTTCATCAGGTTGGTCGGCGCATTGCGCAGGTGCATGGGCACCTCGAGCGACCCTTTATCCCTGGCGTCGGCCATGGCGGCCTTGAACGCCGTATAGACCGCGTTGCTTTTCGGGGCGCACGCGAGGTACGCCACGGCATGGGCAATGGCGAGTTCGCCTTCCGGGCTACCCAGCCGCTCGTAAACGCTCCAGGCGTCCAGCGTAATCTGCAGGCTGCGCGGGTCGGCGTTGCCGATATCCTCGGACGCAACCCGGATGAGACGCCTGGCGATGTACAGCGGGTCGCATCCGCCATCGAGCATGCGCGCCAGCCAGTAAAGCGACGCGTCCGGGTCCGTTCCGCGAATTGCTTTGTGCAGTGCTGATATCTGGTCGTAGAAGTACTCGCCCTGCTTGTCGAAGCGTCGCCGGCTGCCCGACGCCACTTCGGCGACGGTTTCCTCGCTGATGACACCGTCGGTCGCGAGGTCGGCCGCCAATTCGAGCAGGTTCAGCGAGCGGCGCGCGTCACCGTCTGCTGCGGCAGCGATAATGCGCAACGACTCGTCCTCGATCCTGTAGTTGCCGCCCAGCCCCCTCTCGGCGTCGGCCAGGGCTCGCTGCAAGACATCGAGCAGATCGTCTTCGGTGAGCGACTTGAGAACATAGACGCGGGCCCGTGACAACAACGCGTTATTCAATTCAAAGGAAGGGTTTTCGGTGGTCGCGCCGATAAACGTCAGCGTGCCATCTTCGACATACGGGAGAAACGCGTCTTGCTGCGATTTGTTGAAGCGATGCACCTCATCCAGGAACAATACGGTGCTGCGGTTACTCATATGCCGATGCTGCTCCGCCTCGGACACAGCGGCACGGATGTCCTTGACGCCTGCCATGACCGCAGACAGCGCGATGAAATGCGAGTCGGTCGTGTTCGCGATCATGCGGGCAAGCGTCGTCTTGCCGGTTCCCGGCGGCCCCCAGAAGATCATCGAGTGGGCGCGACCCTGCTCGATAGCACGCAGCAAGGGTTTGCCCGCCTCCAGCAGGTGGCGCTGGCCGGAAAATTCGGCGAGCGACGCAGGCCGCATACGATCAGCGAGCGGCCGGTCGTTGCCGGCTGCCGTATCTGAGGCGAACAGATCAGTCATTACCGGGTTCGGTTCGTGTACCAGTTTTCAACGCGCTGCCCCCATCCACCGAGACCCGCTGCCGCGACTGTAAGACCGGTCATTATACCGACAGCGTTGGCCAGGATGTCGCGCCACTCTGCGGAGCGATAGCTGACCTGGAGCTGGCAGAACTCGACGAACAAGCCGAACAACAAGAGGGCGGCTGCGATACGCCAGTAACGGCTTTTCTGAAACAGCCCGCAAAACCACAGCGAGAGAAACGCAAATGTGCCGGCATGCAGCCACTTGTCTGCATACGGCAGCCAGGACATGGAACTGCCCGTGGCATTAAAGAACCAGGAAGCTGGCGCCAGCGTCGCCAGCAAAACACCGGCCACGATCAGGGTACTCAGCACTCGCCACAGCCGGGCGTGGCGCAAGGCTAGCATCAACCGGACGGTCCTTCCGCAACGACCGGAACACCAACGAGATCCGCATCCTCGGGAACCGTGAATACGAATTGCTCACTGTCGATGGGTTCATTGGTCGTAACGTCGTAAAGCGCAACCAGGGTTCTCTGGTCCAGGTTGTCGAAGAACACCATGCGGCTGAGCTGGCCGTCGGTGAAGCCCAGCTCCATACGCTCGAATCCGCTCGACGTGTCAACGGGAATCATGCGAACCCAGGTCGTGCCCTTTTCCAGCATCGAGCCGTCAAAGCGAAACTGCGACAACGCGTCGCCCGACCCGCCGAGCAACAACGCGGGGGTGTTGGCCAGGGCTTCGGCCTGCGGTTTTACCGTCACCTGGGCGAGATCGACATCGTAGCTCCAGATGTTGAGGCCATCGGCCACGAGCCGCTGCTCGTAGGGGTCCGAGTAGGCCCAGTGGAAGCGGCCCGGCCGCGCTATCTCGAGCGTACCACTCGATCGCTCCACGACGAGACCGTTCGCGTCGACGAGCGATTGCTCGAAGCGCCCCTGCAACGTAATGACATTGTTTATAAAGTCATTGACGAGGGCCTCGCCCGCCTCATCTGCCCGCGCCTGGGCGTGCGCTGCCTGGCCCATCAGGCCGATCGCCAGAACGGCTGATAGCAAAACACTCTTTCCGGTCACACATTCATCCTCATTCAGGGCATAGCCCGCTCATTCGTCGGCCGGATTGGTCGGCACGAGAATCTCGCGCGAACCGTTCGGCTGCAGCGGCCCCACCATACCGGCCGCCTCCATGGACTCGACCATGCGCGCCGCGCGGTTGTAGCCGATCTTGAGGCGCCTCTGGACGCCCGATATCGACGCTTTGCGGGTCTCCATGACGACCTGAACGGCCTGGTCATAGAGAGGATCCTGCTCCGCGTCTGCGCTGTCAGCCGACGGCTTGTCAATGCCGACCAGTCCTGGAGTTGGACTCGACGGACCCTCGAGAATTTCATCAATATAGCGCGGCGACCCGGTTTTCTTCAGGTGCCGCACGACGGCATGCACCTCGTTGTCGGCCACAAAGGCGCCGTGCACGCGCACGGGCAACGATGTCCCGGGCGGCAGGTACAGCATGTCGCCGTGGCCCAGCAGGTTCTCGGCGCCCTGCTGGTCGAGAATCGTGCGTGAATCCACCCTGGCGGACACCTGGAATGCGATCCTCGTCGGCACGTTGGCCTTGATCAGGCCCGTAATGACGTCCACCGACGGCCGCTGCGTGGCGAGGATCATATGAATGCCCGACGCGCGCGCTTTCTGCGCCAGCCGCGCGATCAGTTCCTCGACCTTCTTGCCGACGATCATCATCATGTCGGCGAGTTCGTCGATCACGACGACGATGAAGGGTAGCGGCGTCAGCGTCGGATGTTCGATGGGCTTTTCTTCGTCGAAAATCTCGGGCGGCCGGAAGGTCGGATCCTTGAGCGGCTCACCGGCGTCGATGGCCTCCCGGACCTTGCGGTTGTAGCCGCCAATGTTGCGCACGCCGAGTTTCGACATCAGCGCGTAGCGCCGATCCATTTCGGCCACGCACCAGCGCAGGGAGTTCGCCGCCTCCTTCATGTCGGTCACGACGGGCGTCAGCAGGTGGGGAATGCCCTCGTACACCGACAATTCGAGCATCTTTGGGTCGATCATGATCAGGCGAACGTGATCCGGGTCGGTCTTGTAGAGAATGCTCAGGACCATGGCATTGATGCCGACGGACTTACCCGAGCCCGTCGTACCCGCGATCAGCAAGTGCGGCATCCGCGCCAGGTCAGCCACGACGGAATTTCCGCCGATGTCCTTGCCCAGCGCAAGTGTCAGCGGGGATGCCATGTCGTCGTAGGCCCGCGACTTTAGAATCTCGCCGAGCGTCACGAGCTGGCGGTTTTCATTGGGAATCTCGAGACCGACGAAGGACTTGCCCGGAATGACTTCAACGATGCGCACACTAACGACCGACAGCGAGCGCGCGAGGTCCTTGGAGAGATTGGCAATCTGACTCACTTTGACGCCGGGGGCCGGATCCAGCTCGAAGCGCGTGATAACCGGACCGGGCGAGACCGATTTGACCTCGACGTCGATGCCGAAGTCCTTGAGTTTGAGTTCGACCAGCCTCGACATCGCCTCGAGCGAGTCCTTCGACCAACCCTGCTTCTGCTCCGGTGGATCGTCGAGCAGCGACAGTGGCGGCAGCTCGCCGACCGCGGACGGCTCGAACAAGGGAACCTGGCGCTCCTTTTCGGCGCGCGCGCTCGGCTCCAGCGATGGCAGCACGGGCTCGATGCGCGGTTTTGCGCGTGTCGCCTTGAGCTTCTTTTCGACCTTGACGACGTCCTGGCGCGCGGCAGCCTGCTTACGGCCTTCTGCTTTGTCGCGCCATTCCCCGATTTTCAGGAGCGCCTTTTCATAACCGACCAGGCACCAGTGCCCGACCCTGTCCATGACGCTGATCCACGAGATCCCGAGGAACAGGGAAATCGACGCGACCCAGAGACAGAACAGCAGCGTGCTCGCCCCGAGCAGCTTCATGACGCTTGCGAGGCTCTCCCCCACTGCCTGCCCGATGAAGCCGCCCGCGGAACTGCGGAATCCGGCACCTGAAAAATGCAGCGTCGACAATGCGCAACTCGTCACCAAAGTCGCGAGGAATCCACTGAAGCGCAGCGCAAAATCGAGCCGCGTCAGTTCGATCTGCGTCTTTTGTTCGCGGTACAACATCCAGCCGAGGAAGAACACCATGACCGTGAACAGGTATGCCGGTCGCCCGAAAGTGAAAAACAACGCATCGGATATCCAGGCACCAACACGACCCACACCGTTCTGGATCGCGGTATCCGTCGTGGCCTGTGTCGGGCCCGGGTCTGCGGAATCGTAGGTAAACAGCGCATACCAGAGAATCAGCGCCAGGGCGCCAAACAGGTACAGTGCCCCCTCGCGCAACGCCCGATGAACCTGCGATGACAGCCGGGATTCCGGCTGCCTGGCTTTTGCGGCTCTTGCCATAAAGAAACGGTTTTCCCTACACTTGCCCAGCGATATTTCAAAAACGCGCCGATCCGCAAAAAGCTTGCCCGCATCTCAAGCCTTGAAAATCGTCTTCGGGACCGCATTTGAAGGCTCTGCGCGGGCAGATCAGTGCAACGTCATATTACGGATAAATTATACATGAGTGATTCGAAACATTACCGGGTTCTGATCCTGGGCTCCGGCCCCGCCGGCTACGCCGCCGCCGTGTACGCTGCGCGCGCCAACCTGAACCCGGTCATCATCACGGGCATCGAACAGGGTGGCCAGCTGATGACGACGACCGATGTCGACAACTGGCCCGGCGATGTGGAGGGACTGCAGGGTCCCGAACTCATGGATCGCATGTTGCGCCACGCGCAGCGCTTTAACACGGAAATCGTCAACGATCACATCCACAAGGCCGATGTCACGCAACGGCCGTTCCGGCTGGAAGGCGACGCGGGCCACTACACCTGCGATGCCCTGATCATCGCCACTGGCGCGACCGCCATGTACCTCGGGCTCGAATCCGAAGAGGCCTACAAGGGGCGCGGTGTTTCGGCCTGTGCAACCTGTGACGGTTTCTTCTATCGTGGCAAACCGGTCGCGGTCATCGGCGGTGGCAACACGGCCGTCGAGGAAGCACTCTATCTCAGCAACATCGCCTCGAAAGTCACGCTCGTGCATCGCCGCGACGAACTGCGGGCCGAGAAGATTCTGCAGGACCACCTGTTCGAGAAGGAACGTGAAGGCAAGGTGGAGATCAAGTGGGACCACGTTCTCGACGAGGTCCTTGGTGACGACTCCGGGGTGACCGGCATGCGTATTCGCAGCACCAAAAGCCCCGACACAATGTCCGACATCGACCTCGACGGCATTTTTATCGCGATCGGTCACAAACCGAATACAGGCCTCTTTGACGGCCAGCTCGACATGAAAAACGGCTATATCATCGTCAAATCGGGCATCGAAGGCGATGCCACGGCGACGAGTGTCCCGGGCGTGTACGCAGCCGGCGACGTTGCCGACCAGGTCTACCGCCAGGCGATTACGTCTGCGGGCGCAGGCTGCATGGCTGCGCTGGATGCCGAGAAATTCATCGACGCGATGGATTCGAGCGACGCCGCAGCCGACAACGCAGCGGCGTAAGCCGATGGTGGCTCATTGAAAGTCACCGTCCACGACAGTATTTCCTCGATTGCCAGTGAGGACTGGGACGCGCTTGCCGGAGCGGATTACCCGTTTCTGCGCCATGCGTTCCTGGAACTTGCCGAGCAAACCGGCAGCGTCTCGCCGGATGCGGGCTGGACACCGCGACACCTGACGCTCGAGGACGATGGCCGCCTGCGTGCCGCCATGCCCCTTTATGAAAAAAGCCATTCCTGGGGCGAGTTCGTCTTTGACTGGGCCTGGGCACATGCGTACGAAGGCGCTGGATTCGACTACTACCCGAAACTCGTCTCGGCGGTCCCGTTCACGCCTGCGCCAAGCACTCGCCTCCTGCTGGCCGATAGCCAGGACAAGACGGCGGCAAAAGCACTGGTCGCCGCCGCGACGCAATTAGCGGACGATTCGGCATGTTCCTCGGTCCATTTCCTGTTTCCCGAAGAACGGGAAGTCGAACTGTTGGACGACTGCGGCCTCCTGATCCGCAAAGACTGCCAGTTCCATTGGCACAACCGCGACTACGCGAGCTTCAATGATTTCCTCGCGACATTTACATCGGCGAAGCGCAAGAAGGCCAGGCGCGACCGCCGGCGCGTCTATGAGAACGGCATCCGATTCAGGCGATTGCGCGGCGCGGATCTCGACCGGGAAACCTGGTCCAGGGTGTATGCGCTGATTGCGCGCACCTTCACGATGCGCGGCTCACTGCCCTACTTCAACCAGGCCTTTTTCGAGGGCCTGAGCGCACGCCTGCCGGACAACGTACTCGTGATCCAGGCTGAACTGGGCGACCAACCCGTGGCTGCTGCCGTGTTCTTCGAGAGCGCGACGACCCTGTACGGACGGTACTGGGGCAGTGACGGCCATTTCGATGCGCTGCATTTCGAGACCTGCTATTACCAGGGCATCGAATACTGCATCGAGACCGGAAAACAGCTTTTCGAGCCCGGCACGCAAGGTGAGCACAAGATCAGCCGCGGCTTTTCACCGGTAACGACCTGGTCGGCACACTGGCTGGCGCATCCCGAATTTGCCGATGCCATCGGCCGGTATCTCGATGCCGAAGGACAGCACATCGACCGGTACATCGAGACCGTCGACCGGCACACGCCCTACAAGGACGAGGAATGAGCAACAAGCGCGTGGTCTGGCTCAGCGCCGCCGACCCGCCCGAGGCATTTCCGCCCGTGACTGCAGCATTACGCGAGCCTGATGGTCTGTTGGCCGCCGGCGGCGACCTCAGTGCGGAGCGCCTGCTCGCGGCCTATCGACGCGGCATTTTCCCCTGGTACGACGAGGGCCAGCCGCTTCTCTGGTGGTCCCCCGACCCACGCTGCGTCTTCAAGAAAGGCGACCTGCACACGTCGCGCCGCCTGCGCCGCGAACTGCGACGCTCCACGGCCCAGGTGCGCTTCAACACCGCGTTTGCAGATGTCATGCGCAGCTGCGCGGGCCCGCGTCGCTATGAGCAGGGAACGTGGATCACCGAGGACATGATTGCGGCCTACGAGCGCCTGCACGGTGAGGGCTGGGCGCACTCGATCGAGGTCTGGCAGGACAACACGCTCATTGGTGGCTTATACGGGCTCGTCATCGGCCGTGCCCTGTTCGGCGAATCCATGTTCAGCGAGCGAGCGAACGCCTCCAAGATCGCCCTGCTCGTCCTGGACCACATGCTGAACGACGGTTCGCTGGGCCTCATCGACTGCCAGGTCCAGTCCAGCCATTTGCTGTCCATGGGAGCGTCCGTCATACCGCGGGCCGACTTTATCCGGACGCTCGACGAGTTGTGCGATCCGCCGGGGCCGTTTGAAAACTGGCCGAGCGCCCCCATACCTGCCCTTGAATTGATGCCGAAGTGAGTGCCCGCGGTCCTTGCGCATTGCAATACCGGGGCCGTTTCTGCACAATTCGCCAGCCTTTTAGCAGTACAGGAAAGACAGTCCCTTGGCGAAAGAAGAAGCCATTCAGATGGAAGGCGTCGTAACGGAGACGCTGCCTAACACGACGTTTCGAGTTGAGCTCGAGAACGGACACGTGGTTACGGCACATATCTCCGGGAAGATGCGCAAGAATTACATCCGTATTCTCACGGGCGACAAAGTCACCGTGGAACTCACTCCCTACGACCTTTCCAAAGGCCGTATCGTCTACCGCGGGCGCTAGTCCGGCAGGTGCTCCAGCTCCTTTAGCACCGGCTCCGCAATCAGCTCCAGTTTGCCGTCCTTGCCGACGGTTATCTTCACGTGCCCGCCGCCTTCGAGGCTGCCGAACAGCAGTTCCTCGGCGAGCGGCCGTTTGATCTCCTCCTGGATAACCCGAGCCATCGGGCGCGCACCCATCTTCGGATCGTAGCCGCGCTCAGCGATCCATTCGCGCGCATTGTCGTCGAGTTCCAGCGTGACGTTGTTGTTACCTAGCTTGGCCTCAAGCTCGACGATCAGCTTGTCAACAACACGGATTATCGAGTCGACCTCAAGAGCTGCGAACTGGATTATCGCATCCAGGCGATTCCGGAATTCGGGCGAGAATTTCTTCTTGAGAATCTCCATGCCATCCGTGGTGTTGTCCTGTTGCGTGAACCCGATCGATGTCCTGCTCATTTCCTGGGCGCCTGCGTTGGTCGTCATAACCAGAATGACATTCCGAAAGTCGGCTTTGCGACCATTGTTGTCCGTCAACTTGCCGTGATCCATAACCTGCAGCAGCAGGTTAAATACCTCAGGGTCGGCTTTCTCGATCTCATCCAGCAAGACGACACAATGCGGGTTCTTGCTGACGGCCTCCGTGAGCAAGCCGCCCTGATCGAAGCCGACGTAGCCCGGAGGTGCGCCGATGAGCCGCGAGACCGTGTGCTTTTCCATGTACTCGGACATGTCAAAACGCAACAACTCGACGCCCATGAGCATGGCCAACTGCCGCGTCACTTCGGTCTTGCCGACGCCGGTCGGTCCCGCAAACAGGAAAGCGCCGATCGGTTTCTCTTCCTCGCGCAGGCCCGAACGTGCCATCTTGATGGCGCCGCCAAGCGCCGCGATGGCCTGGTCCTGGCCGAAAATGGTCAGCTTGAGATCGCGTTCCAGGGTACGCAGTGCATCACGATCGGAGGCCGATACGCTCTTCGCCGGGATGCGCGCCATCTTGGCGACGACGTTTTCAACGAGTTCGACCGTTACGGCGTCACCACGATTACCGACCGGCATCAGGCGCAGCCGGGCCCCGGCCTCGTCCATCACGTCGATGGCCTTGTCCGGCAGGTGACGATCGTTGATATGCCGGGCGGAGAGATCCACAGCGGCCTCGAGCGCTTCCGGCTCGTAGCGAATCCCATGGTGCTCCTCAAAGCGCGACTTCAGGCCTATCAGTATCTCCTTGGTTTCCGGAATCGTCGGTTCGGGCACATCTATTTTCTGGAAACGTCTTGCAAGTGCATGATCTTTCTCAAAAATACCGCGATATTCTGAGTACGTCGTGGAGCCAATACAGCGAATCTCGCCATTGGCCAGCACGGGCTTGATCAGGTTGCTGGCATCCATGACACCGCCCGATGCGGCGCCCGCCCCGATCACGGTATGAATCTCGTCGATGAACAGAATGGCACCAGGGTCCTTGCGAATCTCGGCAATCACACCCTTCAGCCGCTTTTCGAAGTCACCCCTGTACTTGGTGCCCGCGATCAAGGTCCCCATGTCGAGCGCGTAAATCGTGCTGTCCTGGAGGACTTCCGGCACCCGCTCCTCGGTGATCATTCTTGCGAGGCCCTCGGCCAGCGCCGTCTTGCCCACGCCGGCCTCACCCACATACAGCGGATTGTTCTTGCGCCGGCGACAGAGAATCTGCACCGTGCGTTCGATTTCGAGCTCGCGACCGATCAACGGGTCGATCTTGCCCTCGATAGCGCGCTGGTTCAGGTTGCTTGCGTATAGCTCGAGCGGCGACGCGTCCGCCTCGGCTTCCGAATCGACCTGCGTTTCGCCTTCCTCGTTCGGCTCGCCCGAAACCTGGGGCATGCCGTGCGAAATAAAGTTCACGACGTCGAGGCGCGTAACATCCTGCAGATTCAGGAAATAGACGGCCTGCGACTGTTTTTCGCTGAATATTGCGACGAGGACGTTGCTGCCCGTGACTTCTTTCTTGCCGCTCGACTGCACGTGAAATACTGCCCGCTGCAGGACGCGCTGGAAACCCAGGGTCGGCTGGACGTCCGCCTCGTCCTCATCGGCGAGCAGCGGAGTCTGCTCATCGATACACTCGGCGAGCTGCCGCCGCAGCTCCGTAATATTGGCTTCGCAGGCCTTGAGAATCTCGTGGACGCGCGGTATGTCGAGGATCGCAAGCAGCAGGTGCTCAACGGTCATGTACTCATGACGGCGGTCACGCGCCCTTTGAAACGCCTCGTTCAGGCAAAATTCGAGCTCACTACTGAGCATGGTTTTCAACTCCTGTCACGATTCCTCCATCGTGCAAAGTAACGGGTGCTGGTGCTGTTCGGCAATACCCATGACCTGGGCAACCTTGGTTTCGGCAATCTCATAGCTGTATACGCCGCAGACGCCTTTGCCCTTGGTATGAACCTCGAGCATGACCTGGGTGGCGCGCGTCCTTTCCATCCCGAAAACGGACTCAAGGATCTCCACGACGAATTCCATGGGTGTGAAATCGTCATTAATCAGCACGACCCGGTACAGGGGCGGCTGCTTGATCTTCGGGCGAGCTTCTTCGACGGCCAGTTCGTGGCTACCGTGCTGCTCCTCTTGGTCTCGATGGTCACTCATAATAGGTTTTCGGATATAGAGTCGATTCCGTTTATGTCAATAGCGGCAGGCCGCCCACGCAGTACTGATTCACCATTATATATGGACCTGCCGCCAGGCCGTTATATTATTGCCAAATAACGCATTTTCGGCGTATTGCCGCTTGTCGCTGCGACACTTCAACCCGTATCATCGGTACGCTGCGTTTAAATGGCGTGTAGCGATGGAAACTGGCCTGGCAGGACATGATTAGCAAAGCAAACTGGACCGATTTTTCGAACGTCGACACGAGCACGACGCTCGCGACCCTGAACCGGGTCATGCCCCCATGGGTGAGCGTGGCGCTCGTCATCCTGATTGCGTGGCAAATCGGAAAGATCGTCTGGATGCTCGTACCCGCCCCGGCCGCGGGCGACGCTGTCGACGTACCGGCTGGCATCACCTCGACCAGCGCGTCGGCGGGCGGCGGCGCAGACGTGTCGTCGATCGCTGCGAATCACGTTTTTGGTGAAGCCGACGCCAGCGACGAGGCAGCACCGGAGCCTGTTCAATCAGATACCGAGGCATTGGCCGACACACGCAAGAACCTGGTCCTTAAGGGGACGATCGCGTCCGACGTACCCGAATTCTCCGTGGCCGTTATCGAGGTCGACAACGCCGCGCAGAGAGTCTACGCGATCGGCGATTCCCTCGGGTCGGGCGCCACGCTGCGTGAAGTCCATCCGTCTCGTGTCGTGCTGAACGAAAACGGTGCGCTGACCAACTTGCGTATTCCAACCGACTTCCCGGTTTCGCGCACGTCACCTAACCGGCGCAGCACCAGTACGACCCGGCGGAGCCCAGCAAATGACCGCAGTATTCAAAGTGTCGTCTCGCAGAACCTCTCGGGACTGACGGAGGTCATCCGGCCCACGCCGTATATCGTGAACGGCGAGCAGGTCGGCTATCGCGTATACCCGGGCAGGAACCGGCAGCAGTTTGCCGCTCTTGGCCTGCGGCCCGGTGACCTGATCAAAGACATCGACGGCCAGTCACTGACCGATCCGGCCCAGGCAGTCCAGGTCTTCGAAACGCTGGGAACGGCCCAACAGGTAACGCTGACCGTTGAGCGCAACGGCCAGCCGCAATCGATCATCCTCAAGACCAGCCAGCTCGACCTGGATGGTGAGCAAACCAAATGATGCAAAAAACAATAAGCACGTTCATCGTCCGCCTGCGGCTCCTGATCGCAGCGAGCCTGCTGCTCGTGATGACCGTTGCGTCCGCGCAGCAGCCGGCGGCAACGCTCAACTGGAAAGACGCCGACATTCGACAGGTCGTCGAGGCCGTCTCGGCCGTGACGGGCAAGAACGTCATCCTCGACCCGCGAGTGACGGGCCGGGTGACGTTGTTGTCGCCGACCCCGCTCGGACCGGATGCCCTCTACGAGGCCTTCCTGTCCATCCTCCAGGTGCACGGCTATGTCGCGATTGAAAGCGAGAACCTCGTAAAAGTCGTTCCTGATGCGACGGCGCGCCAGCTGCCGACGCAGATTGGAACATCAGGGACCGCGGGTCCGGATGACCTCACGACACAAGTCGTCCGCGTACAGAACGTCGGTGCCACGCAACTCGTGTCGCTGTTGCGGCCGCTGTTGCCCCAGTACGGTCACCTCGTCGCACACTCGGGCTCCAACATGCTCATCATCTCGGACCGCGCTGCCAACGTCGCGCGTGTTGTGAGCATCATTCGGCGCATTGATCAGGCAAGCGATGAAGACATCGAGGTCGTGTCATTGCAACACGCGTCCGCCGGCGAAATTGTGCGCATTATGACGGCACTGACGGCAGCACCGCGCGCCGACGGCGCTCCGGTGACGACGAGCCTCGTCGCTGATGCCCGCACGAACAGCGTGCTCATCGGCGGCGACAAAAGTGAGCGCCTGCGGCTCAGGACCTTGATCGCACACCTCGATACGCCGCTCGAAGATGGCGGCGACACACAGGTACGCTACCTGCGTTACGCCGACGCCGAAGAGCTGGCGACCAAGCTACAACAGCATTTCACCGGCCAGGCCCAGGCCGCGGCCGGTGGTCAGCCAGGTGCCGGCGCCGCCGTGAACGACGTCAGCGTCTGGGCCGACACGCAGACTAACGCCCTGATCTTCAATGCACCGCCCAAGGTGATGCGCTCCGCCATGCAGATCGTCGACAAGCTCGACATTCGCCGCGCACAGGTCCTTGTTGAGGCGATTATTGTCGAAGTCATTATCGACAAGCAGAACGAACTCGGCGTGTCAGTCGCCGTTGAAGGCAGTGGCAGCAATACGCCGATTGGCGTGACGAACTTTCCCGATTTCCTGAGCGGCGTCGTGCAGCTGGGGAGCGCTGCCGGGGGCGGCGCCGTCGACCCCAGCGGACTGATCGGCGAGGGAGTGACTGTTGGGGTCGGCCGAATCTCCGATGACGGCGTCAGTTTTGCCGCGATCCTCAAGGCCGTCGCGGGCGATGCGGACACCAACCTGATTTCGACGCCGTCGATCGTGACGACCGACAACGAGGAAGCAACGCTGAACGTCGGGCAGGAAGTGCCGTTTGTATCCGGTTCGTTCTCGAATACAGGAGGCAACACGGGTACGGTCAATCCGTTCACGACGGTCAATCGCGAGCAGGTCGGTGTGAAGCTCGCCATCACGCCGCAGATCAACGAAGGCGACTCGATGGTCCTCGATATTTCCCAGGAAATCTCCAGCATTGCGCAATCCGCTGCGGGAGCCGTCGACCTCATCACCAACAAGCGCACCGTCGATACGACCGTCATCGTCGATGACGGGGAGATCCTGGTGCTGGGTGGACTGCTTGAGGATGTGCTAAGAGAGAGCGACCAGCGGGTGCCGGTCCTCGGACGTATTCCGTTGCTGGGCAACCTGTTCCGGTCGCGCAAGACCGAGAAACTCAAGACCAACCTTATGATTTTCATTCGCCCGACCATTCTGCGCGACGCGGGACAAACGGCGTTCGAAACGAACCAGAAGTACAACTTGATCCGCAGCGTGCAGCAGGGCCAGCAAGGAACCGATGTGCAGCTGATGCCGGGTGAATCTCGCCCAATGCTACCGCCGATCGAAACGTACCAGCGGCAAGAGACATCAGAGACGCAACAGGAAGACGATCAGTAATACGATGGAAGTCGAAACCGATATTGTCCTCGAGGTCGAGTCGCCGGAAATTGCGCCAGTCAGGCAGACCTTGCCGTTTACGTTCGCCAAGCGCCACGGCGTACTGATCCAGGAACTCGGCCCGACGGAAGGTGTCGCCGCCTACCGGACGGGTGCGTCCCCGCTGGCTCTTGCCGAAGCCAGGCGTTTTGCCGGCGTGCCGCTCAAGCTGTCGCGCGTTTCGCCGGAAGTCTTCGATACGATGCTGCAGGCGGCTTATGAGACGGACCGGACGCAGGCGTCCCAGCTCGCCGACGGCCTGAACGAAGAATTTGACCTGACGCAGGTGGCGCAGGAACTGCAGGAGCCGTCCGACCTGCTGGAAAGCGACGACGACGCGCCAATTATTCGCTTTATTAACGCCGTGCTGACCGAAGCGATCAAGGAGAATGCCTCCGACGTTCATATCGAGCCTTACGAGAACCGCCTGGGCGTGCGCTTCCGTGTCGACGGCGTGCTCCGCGAAGTATTGCAGACCCGGCGCGCGCTGGCGCCGCTGGTGGTTTCACGCATCAAGGTCATGTCCAAGCTGGATATTGCTGAAAAGCGTCTGCCGCAAGACGGCCGCATCTCGCTGCGTATTGCCGGCCGCGCGGTCGACGTTCGTGTCTCGACCATGCCGTCGGGACATGGCGAACGCGTGGTACTGCGCCTTCTGGACAAACAGGCCGGTCGACTCGACCTGATGTCACTCGGCATGGATTCGAAGACCGAGATGAAGGTCGACGACCTGATTCACAAGCCGCACGGCATCATCCTCGTTACCGGACCGACGGGTTCTGGTAAGACGACGACGCTGTACGCCGCACTCGAACGCATCAATGACAACAGCCGCAATATCATGACGGTTGAGGATCCGATCGAGTATTTCATCGACGGTATCGGTCAGACGCAGGTCAATACCAAGGTCGAGATGACGTTTGCGCGTGGCCTTCGCGCCATCCTGAGACAGGACCCCGACGTCGTGATGGTTGGTGAGATCCGCGATCTCGAGACCGCCGAGATCGCCGTACAGGCGAGTTTGACCGGTCATCTCGTCCTCTCGACGCTGCATACCAATACGGCGGCCGGCGCCGTCACGCGCTTGCGGGACATGGGCGTTGAGCCGTTCCTGCTGTCGTCGAGTCTCCTCGGCGTTCTTGCACAGCGCCTCGTGCGCGTTCTCGACGAGGAAACCAGGGTCCCCTACACGGCACGCGAGTACGAGTGCAATCTCCTCGGTCTCGACGCGAGCAACCCCCCGACGCTTTACCATCCGGGCGATGTCCCGGGCGGCGGCTTCCAGGGACGGACGGGCATTTACGAACTGATTACGGTCGATGATGAAATGCGCGAAATGATCCACGGTGGCGTCAGCGAGCAGGAACTGGACCGGCACGCACGCTTAACCAGCCCGAGCATTCGGGCCGACGGCCGCCGCCTGGTACTTCAAGGCACGACGACGCTCGAAGAAGTGCTGCGCGTCACCCGCGAGGACTAGCCTGAAACATGGGTGCCTTCGAATATGTCGCGATGGACCAGGCCGGCAAGCAGAGCAAGGGCCTGCTTGAAGGTGACACGCCCAAGCATGTCCGGCAGATCCTGCGTGATCGCGACCTGTTTCCGGTCAGCGTTACCGAGGTAGCGCAGAGAGAGGCCCGCAGGCAACGAACCTTCTCATTACGCAAAGGCATGTCGTCGGCAGAGCTGGCACTCATTACGCGGCAGCTCGCTTCACTGTCTCAATCCGGCCTGCCGCTCGAGGAGGCGCTGCTTGCCGTGGCGCAGCAGAACGATCTGCCCCGCACCAAGAGCATCCTGCTCGGCGTCCGCGCCAAGGTCATGGAAGGACACACGCTGGCCGATGGCTTCAGCGAGTTTCCGCAGGCTTTTCCCGAACTGTATCGAGCCACGGTTGCGGCCGGTGAGCAGTCCGGTCATCTCGACGTCGTTCTCGAGCGTCTTGCCGACTACACCGAAGCCCGCCAGGAACTGCGGCAACGCGTCACCAATGCCCTCGTCTACCCAATCGCGCTGGTCATCATGGCCGTTGCCATTATCAGCTTCATGCTCGCTACCGTCGTGCCGAAAATCGTGGGTGTTTTCGAGAACACGTCAGCCGAATTGCCGGCACTCACGACCGGGCTGATCGCGACCAGCGACTTTCTGCGCGATTACTGGCCGCTGGTACTCATTGGAGCTGCCGTGGTCGGCTGGCTCTTATGGTGGGTGCTGCAGAAAGAAGGACCGCGGCGACGCTACCATGCTGCTCTGCTGCGCATGCCGATCGTCGGCCGCCTGACACGCGGCGTTAACACGGCGCGCTTCACGCGCACCTTGAGCATTCTCGCCGGCAGTGGCGTCCCCATTCTGGAAGCGCTGAAAATTTCGGCAGAGGTCATCGAAAATATTCCCATGCGCGATGCCGTCACCGAAGCGACCTTACGGGTCCGCGAAGGCGCGTCGATCAGTAAGTCGCTGGCAGCCAGTAAGCTGTTTCCACCGATGATGATCCACCTGGTTTCAAGTGGCGAGGCCGGTGGCCGCCTCGAGGAAATGCTCGGCCGATCCGCAGCCGGCCAGGAACGTGAAGTCGACGGGCTCATCGCTGCCCTGCTCGGCATCCTGCAGCCGCTTCTTATCGTGCTCATGGGTGCCATTGTCTTGACGATTGTCCTTGCAATTTTGCTTCCAATCTTCGAAATTAATAACCTGATTCAATGAGAGTTCAGCTGATCTGTGAGGTATGAGGTTGCTGCGATGATCGGAAAAGACGGCGATAGCGAAGATACGGACCTCGACGAAGTCGACGAGGAGTCGGTTGAAGACGCGCTGGAGGATGACGAGCCCTCCTCCGATGAGATTCCGGATATTGGCGGCGATACGCTCGTGGACATTTCCGCGTCGGCTGAGATCAATGTCGAGGAACTCGTCGCAAAACTCGAGTCGTCTGATCCCGACGGAGTTGCGCATAAACGTGAAGTGCGCAAGCGTCTCGACGAACTGCGCGAAGAAAAAGACAGCGACCTGGACAGCACGTTCAACTTTAATATGGATGAAGACGTCTAGGGCCTGTTAGCGGAAGTCACGCGACTGGACGCTTAAGTCTCCTAATAACGCCGAGTGATCGAACAGGCGCTTCGCAATCACGTGGATCACCTGCCCTTCAATCTGTAACTCGCCAGCAACACCAAGCAAACGCGCGTTCAGCAGTGCTGCGCGATATTGTTCCGCCACCTGCTTCCATAGAATGAGATTGATCTGGCCGGTCTCATCCTCGAGCGTTACGAAAATGACACCGCTTGCCGTACCCGGACGCTGCTTGGTAATAACCAGGCCTGCAACATTGACGCTGTGGCCGTTACCCAGTGTCGGCAGGCTTGTGGCCTGTACATAGCGGTAGCGATCGAGGTGCCGTCGTAACAGGCAAATCGGATGACGCCCGAGTGTCAGTCCGGTGCTGCGATAGTCCGCGACAATGTTCTGGCCCTCGCTCGGCGTCTGCAGCAAGGGTGCCGCTTCGTAGCGCGCCATGCTCGGGAACAGTGGCATGGGCTTTTCGGCGCCGGCAACGGCCCAGCGCGCGCGGTGCCTGTCGCCGGACAGCGAACGCAACGCGCCTGAGGACGCCAGCACTCCGAGTTCACGCCGATCCAGACGTGCACCTTCAAGCAGCGCCTGTACTTCACGGTAAGCCCCCTGGGAACGCCCGGCCACGATGCGCTGACTCGCGTCATCAGACAGGCCCTTCACCATCCGCAGACCGAGGCGTAGCACGGCGGCACCCGTATCATCGGCTTCGAGCGAACAGTCCCATGCGCTGCGGTTAATATCGACGGGCAGTACCGTAACGCCATTGCGCTGCGTGTCCTGTACCAGCTGCGACGCGGAATAAAAGCCCATGGGCTGGCTATTCAGCAATGCGCAGGTGAAGGCCGCTGGCTCATGGCATTTGAGCCACGACGACACGTACACAAGCAGCGCGAAACTCGCCGAATGCGATTCCGGGAAGCCGTATTCACCAAAGCCCAGTATCTGCTGGAAAATCTGGCGCGCGAATTCTTCGTCGTAGCCCCGCTCGCGCATGCCGTTGACCAGCTTCTCCTCGAAAGGCCCGAGACCACCACGGCGTTTCCAGGCGGCCATGGCACGACGCAAACGATCCGCCTCGCCCGGTGTAAAACCGGCGGCAACCACGGCAAGCTGCATCACCTGTTCCTGGAAGATCGGAATACCCAGCGTGCGTTGCAGCACGCCTTTGACTTCCTCGCTCGGGTAATCAACCGCTTCCTCACCATTCCGCCGCCGCAGGTAGGGATGCACCATGTCACCCTGGATGGGACCCGGCCGGATGATCGCCACCTCAATAACCAGATCGTAGTAACAACGTGGACGCAGCCTCGGCAACATCGTCATCTGCGCACGCGATTCGATCTGGAACACACCCATCGTTTCGCCGGCGCAAATCATGTCGTACACCTGTGGGTCTTCGGCCGGCACGGTGGCCAGCGTGTACGCGCGGCCATCGAATTGCCGGATCAGATCGAAACTCCTGCGGATCGCGGTCAGCATACCGAGGCCCAGCACATCGACTTTCAACAGGCCGAGGTCCTCGAGATCGTTCTTTTCCCACTGAATAACCGTGCGGTCCGGCATGGCCGCATTCTCCACGGGCACGAGTTCATACAGCGGCGCATCGGAAATAACGAACCCGCCGACATGCTGTGACAGGTGCCGCGGGAAACCGATGAGCTCGCTGACGAGATACAGCAGGCGTTTAACGATGGGACTGTCGGGCGACAGGCCGGCCTCGAGTATGCGGCTGTCGTCAACCTTGTGTCCGTCCCACCACTGCATCGACCGTGACAGGCGCCCCACCTGCAGGTCGCTCAGACCCAGCACCTTGCCGACATCGCGCAGCGCGCTGCGCGGCCGATACGTGATGACCGTTGCGGCCAGTGCGGCGCGCTCGCGTCCGTACTTGCCGTAGATATACTGGATGACTTCTTCGCGCCGCTCATGCTCGAAGTCGACGTCAATATCCGGCGGCTCGTTGCGCTCTTTGGAAATAAAGCGCTCAACCAGCATTTCCATGCGACCCGGGTCAACCTCGGTGATGCCCAAACAGAAACACACCGCTGAATTGGCGGCCGACCCGCGCCCCTGGCACAGGATGCCCTGTGAGCGCGCGTACGCCACGATGTCATAGACCGTCAGGAAGTACGGCTCATAACGAAGATCCGCAATCAGCGCGAGCTCATGCTCGATGAGACCCGTTACCTTGTGCGGCACGCCCTCCGGCCAGCGCCGCTGCATGCCGGCCTCGGTCAGACGACGCAGGTAGGTTGCCGGCGTCTCACCGTTGGGGACAATTTCGTTCGGGTATTCGTAACGCAGTTCGTCGAGAGAGAAATCTATCGTATCCGCGATGCGCACCGTTTCGTCGAGCAGATCGGCCGGGTACGTGTGCTGCAACACCTCCAGCGCACGCAGGTGCCGCTCACCATTGGGGTACAGGGCGAAACCGGCATTATCTATCGTCGTAGCATGGCGTATGGCCGTCACGGCGTCCTGCAAGATGCGCCGCGCACGACAGTGCATGTGCACGTCACCTGCGGCGACGAGTGGCAGCTTCAGTCGGCGGCCCTCCTCGCGCAGCTTTGCCAGTTGTTCCCGCTGCCGACCGTCAGCCAGTAGTTCCACCGCAATCCAGAGGCGGTCACGAAACGTTTCACGTATCCAGTGGTCTTCGACGTCGAGCGTAAAGTGTTTATCCGGCACCCACAGCACAAGGCAGTCGGGAAGGCCGTCTTCCAGGGCCAGCCGCGTTAGTTCGTACTGACCTTTCTCCGCGGCACGACGCGCATTCGTAATGACCCTGCACAAGGAGGTGTAACCATTGCGGTTTTGCGCCAGCGCGACGAGTTTCCGACCACTTTGCAGGCGTAGCTCCGCACCCATGATCAGTTTTTTGAGACCAAACTCTTTAGCCGCCGAGTGTGCGCGTACGATACCCGACATCGAACATTCATCGGTGATCGCCAGTGCGTCATAACCGAGCCTGGCTGCTGTCTTCACCAGTTCTTCAGGATGAGAGGCACCGCGCAGGAATGTGAAATTACTCAGCGCGTGCAGTTCGGCGTAGCGAACCGACATGATTTATCCGAAATAGCCGTGCAGATACCAGGACGAGCCGCGGCTTCGGTTCCGGAATACCCACAAGCGCCTGCCGTTATTCCCGGTCGCCGTGTAGTAATCCCGGGAAATACCGTCTTCATCCCACCAACCGGTCTCCAGGCGCTCAGGCCCGTCGATGAACCGTAAACGGCAACCCTGGTACACGGGATAGCCACTGTCCATCGGTAACACCATGGGCTCAGGCAACATCCACAAGGGCCGCTGCACAGCCTGGTGCGATGCGTCCAGCGTCGTACCGGACCAGTCTGCCAGGAGGCTCTGCGAGCGCCAGGCATAATCCGGCCGATGCTCGGCCACCATCGACGCCGCCTGCACCGACTGGTCGCCGATCCGTGCGATGAGGCGCTCAGCCAGCTGCGTAATCGAAAAACGCCGTTCCTGAGCGCAGGATTTTCCCCTGAAACTCAAGCGCCCTGCTTCGGCCTGCAGCGGCTGTGCCATACCGCTACGCAAACGTACCGCGATAACGGGTTCCGGCAACAGCAGCTGCTCGAAACGTATACCCAGCAATTCGAACCAGCGCCCTGCAGAACGCTCCGCCCGCGCACAGCCAAGACGTAATTCGGTCGCGGGACTCTTGAGGTGAAAAAAACTGACACAGATACGTTGTGTGCCGAGTTGCCGTGCGAGCAGGAACTGCTCGTGCGATAACAATAATTCACGGCAAATATTGAGCAGCAGCTCGCGATCCGTCTGCTCCTCGGTCATCTCGTAATCGGCGCAAAACCGTTCAGGTGCCCGCCAGGAATTGCGCGGATCAGGCAAATGGCCCAGTGCACGATCGAGTTGCAACAGGTATTCAGCCCCGAAGCGACGCGTGAATCCCTCGCGCGGCAAGCGCAGGCAATCACCGATCGACATCACGCCCATACCGGTCAATGTTTCACACAAGCTTGCCGGCCAGTCCATGCAGGCAAGCGGCAGTTTACGCAGTGCCGGTGCCAGGTTCGTTTCGTCCTGTATGCAGGCACGACGACCCGCGCGTGCCAACCAGGTTGCAGCGAGTGGTGTCGGTGCAATCGCCAGCGCGCCTGTAAAGCCCAGGCCGCGCAGGCCTTTCGAGATTTCTTGTCGCAGCGCTCGTAAGCCACCGAATAAGCGCAAGCTGCCCGCAATCTCGAGCAACAACACGTCCTGGTCGGCGATCGACACAAACGAGGAAAACCGCTCCAGCCAGGTCGCAAGCCCCTCGAGCGCCTGCTGCTCCCTGGGCAGGCTACGCTCTTCAAGTTGTAATGTCGGCAACAATGCGAGCGCTGCATTGGCAGCCTGCCCAGGTTGAACACCGGCGGCACGCGCCTCGGCATCGACCAGAAAAATACGGTGAATCCCGTGTTGTTCTTCAACAATCGCCGTCGGTGCTCCAGCATTCTCACCAGCCACGGACTCCATGGGCAGGCGTGGTAACCACACACAAAACCAGAGCCTTGTGATCGACGCAGGTGCCAGCGGCGCAACCAGGGGAACCGGATCGGCAAGCGGCAGATCCTGCTGTATCGCAGGGGGAGTCGGGGCAATGTCCCGCGCTATGGCAGGTGGTCCGCATGCACGCCGCATGACTAAATCAGGTTGTTAACGACAGCCGGGCGGCCACCACGACTTTTGAGGATATGCACGCGCGACCCTTTATCGCCGGGATGCAGCTCCAGGCGTAACGCCGCCGCAGAAGGCTGCCGGCGTGCGGCCAGCGGACGAAATGCAATCGCCCAGCTGCGCCCTTTCTCGGCCGCGAGCTGCAGACGACGACTGGCCTGGTCATCGAGCACTGAAGGCCACAACAACACGGCGGCACAGGTACCCGATGACAGAGCCTGCTCGGCCGACCAGAGAATCTCACTGGCATCCCTGGGACGTACGATGAGCATCCGCGACAAATCGATACCGCATTGCTGCAGTGCCGGTGGATAGGGTTGAAAAGGTGGCGCCACCCAGGCGATCCAGCCGGGTTCGGCAAAGTCCTGTGACGAGGTTTCAGTACTTAAGCGTGCCAGCGCCGGCATCAGCAAGCGTAATTCGCCAATACCGTAGTGTTCCGTCAGAATTTCAGTCAGCGATTCGCGCGGCCAACCGCCTCCGGGCAGGTGCCTATCGAGCTCGGGGTAACCACTCGCCAGCCCCGCCTGCTGCCCGGCCTGGTCGCGTCCGCGCCAGACGCGCGGATTCGCCAGCAGTTTGTCGAGCGACGATGACAATGCTCAATGCAACGGCAGGCCGTCACGAATGACGCCGACAACCACGCCTTCGATGACCAGTGCCTGTTTCCTGAGATCGACTTCGATCGGTTCGAACTCTTCATTCTCGGGCAAGAGCGATACCAGCGACCCGTTCTGGCGATAGCGCTTCACCGTCACCTCGTCATCGAGGCGCGCCACAATGATCTGCCGGCTGCGAACTTCAGGCGTGCGATGCACGGCGACCAGGTCACCATCGAGGATGCCCGCATCTTTCATACTCATACCGCTAACGCGCAACAGATAATGCGGCTTTGGACTGAAAAGCTGCGGATCGATCTTGTAATGCGTCTCGATGTGTTCCTGCGCAAGAATCGGGCTGCCCGCCGCAACACGGCCAACAAGCGGCAGGCCCATCTGGTCACGCAGGGAGTCTTTGAGCTGAATGCCACGCGATGCGCCCGGCAGCAGTTCCAGCACGCCCTTGCGTTGCAGGGCCCGCAGGTGTTCCTCGGCCGCGTTCGCCGACTTGAAACCGAGCTCACGAGCGATCTCGGCACGCGTCGGGGGCATCCCGGTTTCGCCGATAAACTCTTGAATCATCTCGAGAATTTGCTTTTGTCGGGGGGTCAGTTCGCGCATTTGAGCAGTTCCTGTATGGATTCACAGTATATGGGATTATATACAGTATCAGGCTTAGTGCAATACCAAACCGCTTTACTTACTCAAAAGGCACTGTGGCCGCCGCTCGAAAAGCATTGCGCAGCAACGACGACGCATGCGCCCAAAAGTTGGCGTCATGGTCCCTAAAGCTGTGGTCGCTGCCCCCTAACTGTCGCCATGCGCAGACAAAAGACAATAAAAACAGGAGTTTTCGTTGCAGCCTCGGACAGATTGGGAAATAATGCGCCTGCAGTTTTACCCAACAAAGGAACCTTCCAAAATGAAAAAGACCGCACTCAGAGCAAGCGCACTTGCACTGTTCGTCGCAATGGCCGCTGGTTGCGCTACCACGGGGCTGGATGATGTTAAAGCTACGGCTGATCGTGCCGCTTCTGACGCAGCTGCTGCCGCATCTGCCGCAGAAGCTGCTCGCGCAGCTGCTGATCGCGCCGCTCAGGCTGCCTCTTCGGCACAGAGCACTGCTGACCAGGCACTTGCTGCCGCCACGGAATCGCAGGCTTGCTGCGAAGCTAACCGCGAAAGCATGGAACGTATGTTCAAGAAATCGATGTCCAAGTAATACCGGACTTTCGATTTAGTAGCTCTAAGACTACAAAAGCATTATTCGAACGCCGCGCTTGTCGCGGCGTTTTTTATGCCTGAGCCAACGGCTTCGGGAATACCGTCGGCACGCTCCACCAGCGCTTCTACGAGATCCCAGTCGAGCCGGCCGGCGCGCAACGCCGTAACGGCAATGAACTGCTCCGTCACATGGGTCAGCGGATCTTTGCTGTTCGGATCCAGGTCCGGAATCTCTACATCCGCATCCAGCTCCTCAATATGTTCGACCGACTCTTCTTTCAGCGGCTGCGGCGATTGGAGAAGCGGGTGTACTTCGGCGACGAGCGCCTCTCCGTCCCAGCCGATTTTCACGGGCACATTGATAATGCGCACCGGGGTATTCACGCGAATCCGGTCGAACAGGAATTCAATGTCCTCGGGAAACATGCGCACACAGCCATGTGAGACGCGCATGCCGACCCCGGCCGGCCGATTCGTGCCGTGGATGAGATATCCCGGAAGACCCAGTCGCAGGGCGCGGGTTCCGAGCGGGTTCTCCGGGCCGGGCTTGACGACGCGCGGCAGCGGATCGCCATCTGCCGCGTGTTCGTCACGGACGGACTGCGGCGGATACCAGGCCGGGTTCTTCGCCATCGCGACAATCCTGGTGTTGCCGAGCGGCGTTTCCCAGTCCATACGCCCGATGCTCATCGGGTAGGTATACACGTAAGCCGGTTTGCCCGCCTCTGCCTCGGGAAAGTAGTACATACGATATTCCGCCAGGTTCAGGACCAGCCCCTTGCGCGGTCCGGGCGGAAGAACATAGCGACTTGGCAGGACAATCTCCGTGCCCTCGCCCGGCAACCAGACGTTAACCCCGGGGTTGGCCCGCACGAGGTCGTAGTAACCGAGGCCGTGGCGGCGCGCGATATCGACCAGCGTATCTTCGTAACGCGCCGTGATCGTCGCTACCGATCCGACGACGTCATAGCCCTCGGGCGGCACTTCGAAGACTTCCGCATAAACCGGTGAGATGGCCAGCACCAGGGCGGCCAGGTGGAGAAATCCTTTGCGCATTACTGGCCTTTTTCGTCCGCGTCGATGACTTCAGTTTCGCACTCGGCTGCCGCAAGCCAGTCCTGCATGGCCGCGCTTTCGAGCAGGCGGTGAGGATAGAAACCGGCCGACTCCGGCAGGTTGATGCCATAGGTCCTGAGACGCAATACGACGGGTGCGTACATGGCATCCGCGATCGAGAATGTGCCGAATAGCCAGCCGCCCCGATCGCCATAGTGTTTGTGGCATTCCGCCCAGATATCGATGACCCGGTCAATATCGTCGCCAAGCTCGTCGGGAATCGGCACCTTGCGGCCCATGGCCCGGCAGTTCATCGGCATGCAGTCGCGCAAATACGGAAAGCCGGAGTGCATTTCGGCGGATATGGCGCGCGCGTGCGCACGCTCGTCCGGGTCGGCCGGCCACAGCTGTTTGTCTGGCCAGCGTTCCGCGACGGTCTCGGCTATCGCCAGGGAGTCCCAGACCGTCAGGTCGCCGAGTTGCAGTACCGGTACTTTCCCAGCCTCGGAATAGGCCGCAATTTCCTTGGCGAACGTAGGCGTATCGAGCGCAATACGGTGCTCATCGAAATCGATGCCCGCCTCCTTCAAGAGAAGCCAGGGCCGCAACGACCACGACGAATAGTTCTTGTTGCCTATGATGAGTTTCGGTTTCATTGGATTCGACCCGCTTGCCCAAGGCCTATGGTAAACCATCGCGCGTTGACCACCATAGGGACTTGCCGTTAGCCTGTCTGGATGGGCCTCAGAATATCCTTCGAACTATCGGATCGCGACCTGCGGTTCTTTCGCAAGGCACTGCGCCAGTCACGTGCTGCCGTCAAAGATGCCGAAGATACCGAAATCATCGACGCGATTCACTCCGTACTGGATGA
>SHLT01000102.1 GCA_004282875.1 Chromatiales bacterium
CGGTAGCCAGTCTTCAAAACGAAGGCGTCGAAATTTTGAGAAAACTGGACGAGGCCGGCCCTGAGGACCTGGACCACGTGCTCGAGGAATACGCGTTTTACCTTCAGGATGAACTCTTCCGGGCTACTCACGAGAATGCCGACCGTCTTCTGAATGGCTTTGCCTACACCCTGGCAGAGCACGAAGTGCGTCTCGACGATGCGAAAAAGCTCGCGTTGCTCGCACATGAACTCGACTCAGACAATCCCGATATCAAGGATACGTATGCCTGGGTGCTTATCAAAAATGGCGAGCTCGAAGAAGGTATGCAGGTATTGCTCGAAGCCGGCGAAATTTACGACACCGCTCCGGGCTCGGACTTCACCATGCTGCAGTTCTATGCGCATCTTGGTCATGCCTACCGGATTAGCGATCAGGCGGACCTGGCGCGCGAGGCGCTGGAAAAAGCCGTGGCCTACGACGTGAAGGGCGAGTGGCTCGAATTCGCGAAGTCCGAGCTTCGAATGCTGGACCAGGCCACGCCCTGAGCCGGTCGCAGCGCGCTTAGTCCCGCAGCGCCCTGCGCAATATCTTGCCGACGTTCGTTTTCGGTAACTCGTCGCGGAACTCCACGATTCTCGGCCGCTTGTAGCCCGTCAGGTTCTCGCGGCAGTAGTCGAGGATGTCGCTCTCGGCGACCGACTCATCCTTGCGCACCGCAAAGACCTTCACAATTTCGCCGGAGCGCTCGTCGGGCACGCCAATCGCCGCGGCTTCGAGCACGCCATCCATCTCTACCACGACGTTCTCGATTTCGTTCGGGTACACGTTGAATCCCGACACGAGGATCATGTCCTTCTTGCGGTCCTCGATCCAGAAGTAGCCGTCCTCGTCCATGCGTCCGATGTCGCCGGTACGCAGCCAGCCGCCCGGGAGCATCGTGTCGGCCGTGTCCTTGGGGCGCTGCCAGTAGCCTTCCATAACCTGCGGACCCTTGATGCAGATCTCGCCGACCTCGCCGATACCCAGGTGGTTGCCGTCGTCGCCGACGATACTGACGTCCGTAGATGGTACCGGTAGGCCGATAGTGCCGTTGAAGTCGCTGTCAATCTTGCAGCAAATGGCGACCGGAGACGTTTCGGTCAGGCCGTAACCCTGCAGAATCGTGCGGCCCGTCTTCTGCTTCCATTCCTTGGCAACGGCGGGCTGCACGGCCATGCCGCCACCAATACAGACGCGCATATGCGAGAAATCAATCTCGTTGAAGCTTGGTGTGTTCATCAGGGCAGCGAACATCGTGTTGACACCCGTGAAAAGGTTGAACTCGTGCCGGGCAATTTCCTTGGCGAACCCTTCAAAGTCGCGCGGGTTTGTAATGAGCACGTTCTCGCCGCCCTGCGACATCACCGTCAGGCAATTCCCTTCCAGCGAAAATATGTGATACAGCGGCAATGCCGTGATGGCGACGATCGGTTCGACGCCCTCGTAGGCGTCGCCCTGCCAGGTGATGGTTTGCTGGACATTGAAGACCATGTTGCGATGGCTGAGCATCGCGCCCTTCGAAACGCCCGTAGTTCCGCCCGTATACTGCAGGTAAGCGATGTCCGCATAGCCAAGGTCGACATTCTCGAGCTTGTGGCCGGCGCCAATTTTGAGTGCGCGCTTGAATCGCACGCAGTTGGCAAAGCGATACTTCGGCACGGCCCGTTTTACGTGGCGCAACACGAAGTTGGTAACGACGCTGCGCGGAAAGTCCAGCAGGTCGCCAACGCCGGTTGTGACGACGTGATCGACGTCCGTATCGGCGATGACGTCTGCGAGGATGCTCGCGAAGTTTTCGAGGATCACCACGCAGCGCGCACCGGAGTCGCGTAACTGGTGTTTGAGCTCGCGAGCCGTGTACAGGGGGTTGACGTTGACCACGACCAGCCCGGCACGAAAAACGCCGCACATGGCCACCGGGTACTGCAGGATATTCGGCAGCATAATGGCCACGCGCTCGCCACGCGTGAGTCCCAGTTCCTGCTGCAGGTAGCACGCGAACCTCATCGACGCATCGTTGAGGTCAGCGTAGGTCATTGTCGTGCCCATGTTGGAATAGGCAGCGTTCTGCGGGAAGTTTGCGAAACTGTGTTCGAACAGGTCGCGTACCGATCGCCAGGGTGGCTCAGGAACGTCCCCCGACATACCTTCCGGATAGGATTTCAGCCAGACTTTTTCCACGGTCTTCTCTCTTGTAATTCTACTGCGTGTCCAGTGTAGCGCGGATTATGGGCCAGGCGTTATTCAAAAGGACCGGCTGCGCCGCGGCATTCGGGTGAATGCGGTCGTCCAGCAACAGCTCGTCATTGAGTGCGATGCCCTCCATGAAGAACTCGATCCACTGGATGTCGAGCTCTGCGGCGACATCGGCATAGACAGCTTCAAAGGCCTTCGAGTAGCGCGTGCCGTAATTCGAGGGAATGCGAATGCCGAGAAGGACCACATCGGCACCGGAGGCGCGGGCGCGCTGCGCAATGGTCTCGAGGTTGTTCTTGATGCGGGCCGGCGGGAATCCCCGCAGGCCGTCGTTGCCGCCCAATGCGAGGATAACGAGCTCCGGGGAGAACGTGGCGATCGCCTGGTCGATGCGCGCGGCGCCGCCTTCCGTCGTTTCGCCGCTGATACTGGCGTTCACGACTCGATGTTCGTACCCTGTTTCCTCGAATCGCTTTTGCAACAAAGCGACCCAGGATTGGTCAACGTCAATACCGTACCCGGCGCTGAGGCTATCGCCGAACACCAGGACCGTCGGCGGCTCCGAAGCCGCCGCGTTGGCCGTCATTAGCACTACAACAAGAGACAGAATTTTTCGCATGCCGGATAGACCAGTTAGCAACGTGCTCGAGGCACACCAGTTAAGTAAAGAGGTTAGCAGCCCGGAAGGGGCTCTGACCATTCTCAAGCAAGTGAGTTTCACGATTGCCGCCGGTGAGACGGTTGCGGTCGTCGGCCCGTCCGGGGCGGGCAAGTCAACGCTTCTCGCGCTGCTCGCCGGCCTCGACCTGCCGACCCGCGGGCACGTGAATCTCAATGGCGCCAACCTTTCGGACCTCGACGAGGACGGACGTGCACTGGTGCGGGCCGAGAGCGTGGGCTTCGTATTCCAGTCCTTCCATCTCGTCCCGTCGCTCAACGCGCTCGAAAACGTCATGCTGCCGCTCGAACTGGCCGGGCACGACGATGCGCGCAGGGCGGCCCGGGAAATCATCGACAAGGTTGGTCTGGCGGATCGCTGGAGTCACTACCCGGCGCAGCTGTCGGGCGGTGAAAAGCAGCGCGTCGCGATAGCGCGGGCGTTCGCCACGGAGCCGGCGGTCCTGTTTGCCGATGAGCCGACAGGTAACCTCGACAGCCGCACAGGCGAGAACATCATGGAGCTCATGTTTGAGCTCAATCGCAACTCGTCGACCACGCTGGTCCTCGTCACCCACGACAACGGACTGGCCGCACGTTGCGAGCGCGTCCTGGCGCTTGATGCGGGTGGTCTTGTCAGCGACACGCGGGCCGCCGCGTGAAGGCAGTCCGGTTCGCATTGCGGAGCTTCGGGCGCGAGCTGCGATCGGGCGAGGTGCTCGTGTTGCTTGCAGCCGTCGGGCTAGCGGTCGCCGCATTAACGGCTGTCGGCTTCCTCACGGACCGCATTGGCAAGGCTGTCGCGCGCCAGGCCAACGAGGTGCTGGCCGCGGATCTGCGCCTGCGCTCGCAGTCGCCCGTTCCCGACGAGTGGCGTGCGCTGGCGGCCGAGTACGAACTGCAAACTGCGGACACGCTGTCGTTCCCCTCGGTTGTGTTCCGCGGCGATGACAACGCGCTCTCGACCATCAAGGTCGTGAGCGAGCTCTATCCGCTGCGAGGCGCAGTCCGGGTATCCGACGAGCTGTTCGGCGAACAGCGTGAGGTCGATGGGATTCCCGCCGCCGGCGAGGTGTGGGCGGACGGAGCACTGCTGGCCCGGGTTGGCGCCAATGTCGGGGATGTCCTCGAAATCGGTGAGCTGCAGCTGACGGTGTCGGCGGTCCTGACGTATCGGCCGGACCAGTCAATCGGCTTTGCGTCGCTTGCGCCGACCGTCATCCTGAACATCGCGGACATCGATTCCAGCGGCCTCATCGGCGAGGGCAGTCGGGTTCGCTACGCCTTACTTGTTGCGGGCGACGAATCGAACGTGGCCGCGTTCAATGAGGAGATCCAGGGCATCCTGCCGGACGAGATTCGGGTGCGCAGCCAGGAGGAGAGCAGCGAGCGGGCGTACAATGCCGCTGACCGCGCGCAGCGCTTCCTGTCGTTGACGGCTGTCATCAGCCTGTTGCTCAGCGCCGTGGCCGTCGCGATGTCTGCGCGGCGGTTTGCCCAACGGCGCATGGATACGGTGGCGCTGATGAAGAGCCTTGGCGCAACGCAGGGCTTCGTCATCACGGTATCCCTGGTGCAGCTCATGCTGCTGGGCGTGCTCGGCGTCGCGGCAGGCAGTATCACGGGCTACGTGGCCGAAGAACTGCTGGCCAGCGTTTTGTCTGACCTGCTCGCCGGTAGCTTGCCTGGCACGGGCCTGCGCCCCGTCATCCTCGCGAGCGGCAGCGCACTCGTGCTGATGCTCGGCTTCGCGCTGCCCGCAATGATCCAGTTGCGCAACACGCCACCACTTCGTGTGCTGCGGCATGACGAAATGCCGCCGGCGCCGTCGCGGCTGCTGGTCGCCGGCCTGTCACTCGCGGCCGTGGCAGCCTTGCTGTACCGCTCCGTCGGCGACGCGCGCATGCTGCTGATTCTGATCGGCGGCATTATCGTGATCGCCGGCGCGCTCTATCTCGTCGGTCGCGCTCTGGTTGCGGTTATTGGCCGGGCGCGCTCGGGTGTCGGTGTCGCCTGGCGTTACGGCCTGGCCAATGTCGCAAGACGCGGACGCGACAGCGCCGTCCAGGTCGTCGCTTTTGGCCTGGGTATCACGGTGTTGTTATTGCTGACCATCGTCCGTACCGACCTGCTCGAAGGCTGGCGCGCATCGCTGGACGAAAATGCGCCGAATCATTTCCTGATTAATATCCAGCCGCACGAGGTCGACGCGGTTGGCGCCCTGTTCGCACAAAACGACATCGAGGTGCCGACATTTACGCCACTCGTGCGTGCGCGCATGACGACCATTAACGACGAGTCCGTCAAGGAACGCGAGTACCCGAACCGCGACGGCGAGTGGCTTGCCAACCGGGAGGCGAACCTCTCCTGGTCGGCGGAGCTCAGCGCGAGCAACGACATCGTCGAAGGGACGTGGTGGGCGCTTGATTATGCGGGACCACCACTGGCCTCGATCGAGGAAGAGGCGGCTATGAATGCCGGCCTGATGATCGGTGATCGCTTGAACTTCACCGTGGCCGGGCGGGACGTTGAGGCGGAAATTGCGAGTATTCGCAAAGTGAACTGGGATTCGTTTCAGCCCAACTTCTTTATCGTGCTGTCGCCGGGCGCGCTCGACGGCATGCCGACGACGTTTATCTCGAGCCTGCGCATCCCGGATGAGAAACAGCCCATGCTGATCGACCTGATGCGTGCACATCCGAGTATTTCGGTGATCGATCTTGGTGCCATTCTGCAGCAAGTGCGCGGGATCATCGAAAAAGCGAGTCTTGCCGTCCAGGCCGTGTTCCTGTTCACGCTGGCCGCGGGCATCGCGGTCCTGTTCGCGGCCGTGCAGTCGACAATCGATGAGCGGCGTTTCGAAAGCGCGATGTTGCGCGCGCTTGGTGCGCGTCGGCGCACCGTTTTTGCCGGCGTCATGGCGGAGTTCGCAGCGCTCGGCGCGGCGGCGGGGGTGCTAGCGTCGGCCGGCGCATCAGTGCTCGCGGCGCTGGTCGCGGTGCAGTTGTTCGATTTGCCCTACGAATTCAATCCGGTCATCTGGCTTGCCGGCGTGGGTGCCGGCATCCTGGTCGTCTGTGTCAGCGGCTTCTTTGCGGCGCGCGGCGCGGTCAATGCCAGGCCGGTTGACGTGTTGCGCGGAGCGCCCGCGTGAGCGAACAAAAACTCTCCTGCGGCGTCGTGGTCGCTCGGCCGACCGAGGCCGGCTGGGTGACGCTGATGCTACGTGCCTTTCACCATTGGGATTTTCCAAAAGGGATACGCGAGAAAGGTGAAGAGCCGCTCGAAGCGGCGGTGCGTGAGGTGGGTGAAGAAACCAGCGTCACCGAGCTGTCGTTCGACTGGGGCGATCGCTTCTTTGAGACGGGCCCGTACAGCCGCGGCAAGGTGGCGCGGTACTTCATTGCGACGACCAGCCAGGAAAAAGTCGAAATGGGCATCTCGCCCGAAACCGGCGAGCCCGAGCACCACGAATGGCGGTGGGTGAGTTTCGACGAGGCTTACGACCTTGGCTCGCCGCGCGTGCGCACGATCGTGCAATGGGCGCGGCAAATCATCGGCACCTGACCGGACACGTCGACCCACCGGTTCCCGGACGGTTCGGTCCAACGTTTAGAAGTTCGTCTTCTGGCTGCTGACCCTTATCCAGGCGTCTTGGGCTAGGAAGATTCCTGTTCGCCCACTACACTACGACCTACTGTAATTGCCGACCGAGTAGAAGCACGCCATGGAATTCTTCTCAATTGATAACCTGTTCACCCTGGCCATGCTCACATTGCTGCAGGCCGTGCTGGGCTTCGACAACCTGCTGTACATCTCTTTGGAGTCGCAGCGGGCACCTGCGCACAGGCAGGCCATGGTACGCCGTCTCGGTATCGGCCTTGCTATGGTCCTTCGCATAGGACTGTTGTTCCTGCTCGTCAATGTGATCGAGATGTTCCAGTCGCCGTGGTTCGAGATTCGCTGGACCGGCGTGGTGGAGGGCGTATTCAATTTCCATGCCGTCATCGTACTGTTCGGCGGCGCGTTCATCATGTACACCGCGACCAAGGAAATCTGGCACATGATGCAGGTACGCGACCTGCATCACGAAGACAGGAAGCCGAAGTCTGTTGCCAGCATCATTTTCTGGATCGTGCTGATGAACCTCGTATTCTCGTTCGACAGTATCCTTAGCGCCATTGCCCTGACGGAGGTGTTCTGGGTCATGGCCACTTCGATATTCATCGGCGCAATGCTCATGATCTGGCTGTCGGATGGTGTCGCGTCGTTCCTCGAAAAGAACCGCATGTACGAGGTGCTCGGACTATTCATCCTGTTGGTCGTTGGCATCATGCTGTTGAGCGAGGGTGGCCATTTGTCACACCTGACATTGTTTGGCAGTGCCATCACTCCGATGACCAAGGCAACGTTCTATTTCGTAATCTCCGTACTGGTGATGACTGACATAGTGCAATCGCGATATCGCAGGAAGCTCCTGGCGCAGCGTGGCCTGGGCGGAGACGCACACGTCTAAACGTGCTGGTTCTGAGACTGCGCTCCGGCGAATTGCGGCCGGGGCGGGGTTCTACCCGCGCATCTTGCTAATGAAGGCGTCGGCTTCGTCAATCGCGATCTGCATGTCCCGAATCAGCGCCTCGACGTCGGCCTCGAGATTCGCCGCTTCGCCGCGGAGTGCGGCTACGGCCTGCGCATTGAGGCTATGCTTCAGGTACAGCACGTTGTCATTCAGCACCGCCATGACCGGGTCGACGCGGTTGCGTGCAATCTGCATGCGGTTGCGCATGTGTTTGAATTGTTTGCGTGACTCGGCGAGTTTCTTCGCCTGATCATCGCGTAGCGCCTGGCTGCTGTAGAGTTCGAGCTCGGATTCCCATTCCTCGAACAGGTCCTCGCTGACCCTGTCGATAGATTCAAGATGATCGTCGAGATCCCCGGTTGCGTCGCGAGCCCGTTCGACTTCCTTGTTGAGACGGTTGTATTGCTTTTCCAGCTCGCCACCGTCGTGACCAACCAGCGCGCTGAGTTCCTCGTACGCGGACACCAGGTGCTCACGCGTTTCGGACTGGGCGTCGCGCGCATCCTCGACGTCGTCGACGAGAATATCGCGTTTATGAATGCCGACTTTCTCGAGCGCCGAGTACTTGGCCGACGCGCAACCGCCAAGGGCAGCAGCGACAATGAAGAACGCTACAGCGCGTGCGGAACCGGTAAGTAAATGCATAGGATTGACTGAGTTGATGGGATTTCAAGGAAGCTGAACACTCCCTCATTACCGCCGCCAGAGTCAAGCCGCCATCTCTCAACGGGCCCGTTGGACTTGACATGTCCGGCATAATAGGTAACCTATTGGTTACATATGAAGCCCGAATCAATGGACAAGGTATTCCAGGCGCTCTCGTCAGCGCCGCGGCGGGCGATCCTCGACATCGTCAGGGATCGGCCCGGGAGCAGCGTGGGGCACGTCTGCAAGTTCTTCGACGTGAGCCGTATTGCCGTGATGAAACACCTGAATGTCCTCGAGGAAGCCGGGCTGCTGATATCTGAAAAACAAGGCCGGACGCGCCGCCTGTACTTCAACTCGGCGCCGATCCAGATGATTCACGAGCGCTGGACCAGCGAGTACAGCGCGCTGTGGGCGGGCCACCTGACGGAGTTCAAGCGGCAAGTCGAAGCAAAGCAGGGGACATAAGATGAATGAAGCAGTGAGCACAGGGGCGGAGGAAACCGTCGAGAGAACCTACAACCGGGTCGTGATTCGCGCGCCCATCCAGAAAGTCTGGGCAGAGCTGACGCGAGAAGACACGGTCCTGCCGTTCTTCTTCAATAGCACCTGTAAGACGCCCAATGGTCTTAAAGCCGGCGCCCCGGTACGCATGGTTTCGAAGAATGGCAAGCACGCGGCAGTCGTCGGCGATGTCCTCGAATTCGACCCGCCATACCGCTACGCGCACACGTTCAAGTTCACGAGCCTCGATGATCCACCCTGCATCATTCGCTACGAACTCAAGGAGGTCGATGGCGGCACCGAGTTCACGCTGATCTCGGAACGCGTCCCGGCTGGCACCAAGTCCGAGAAGTACATGACCTCGGGCGGCGAGTTCATCGCGAACAACTTCAAGGCCTTCGTGGAAACCGGCAAGGCCACCACGAGCGGGCGTTTTGCGCTGTTCATGATGGGCCTCACCGCGTTCATGACGCCCTCGGCTTGCAAGCTCGAGAACTGGCCGTTCGATCGCAAGATCGATGTCGACTAGGCGCTGGAGAAAATTATGAAGCAATCACTCATGGCTGGCCTGATCGTTATCATCCTGTGCCTGCCAAAAGCGCCCATCGCGCAGGCTGGCGAGGTGCCACTCGATGGCACGCCGTTATGGGCGCTTGCCGGGTACATCGGCAACTGGGAGATCGATACCGAGTGGTCGGACGGCAGTCGCTTGTGGGGTCGCAACGAGTTTACCGTTGGGCTGGGCGGTCATTTCATCAACATCGACACGTACGCCCGCGATGGCGATGGTGACAAATACCAGCGCTATTTTTCTGTGTATTCGGCGGATGCAGAGACCGGGGCGCTAAAGGCATACGGTTTTAATTTCGACGGCACTGTCACAATCGTCGACGACATCGAACTCACCGGCGATGTGGGGGATGCGACCCTGACAACGCGCTGGAGCGCGGGCGACTCGGACATCAGGCAGACTATCCAGCTCATATCGAAGAACGAGTACACCTGGAGAGTCTGGTCCGGCAACGATGATGAGTGGGAACTCATCATGGACGGGACCTGGAAGCGCGTGGACTAGTCGACGCGGTTGCGGGACTCACCGCTCAGGAACGCGGCGATGTTGGCTGTGAGCTCATCAATCGCGTTCTGGCGGGCCGTTAACGTACCCCAGGCGATATGCGGCGTAAGCAGCAGGTTGTCACCTTTATAATCGAGCAGCGGATCGCCGTCGACCGGCGGTTCGCTTGGCAATACGTCGACCGCAGCTGCCGCAATTTCACCCTGGTGCAAGGCCTCCGCCAGCGCGGCTGAATCCACGAGGCCGCCCCGAGCGGTATTGATGAGAACGGCCGAGGACTTCATGGCCCGGAACTCCGCCTGGCCGAAAAAGCCGCGAGTTGCCGCATTGAGCGGGCAGTGCAGCGAGATGACGTCCGAGCGCACAAGCAGCTCGTCCATCGCTACGCGGCCTTCCGGCACCCCGTCAGTTCCGGGGCGCGCAGCAACGATGACATCCATGTTGAACGCCTCCGCGATCCGGGCCACCGATTTACCGAGCTCGCCGTAACCAACGATGCCCAGTGTCACGGCTGACAGCTCAACTATAGGATGGGTCAAGAGACAGAAGACGTCCGCTCGTTGCCACTCACCGGCACGCACGTCGTTCGAATAGGGCCCGATGCTGTGAGCGAACTGCAGCATACAGGCGAAAACGTGTTCCGCTACCGACTGCGAGCAGTAAGCACGAATGTTCGCGACTGCGACACCGTGCCGTCTCGCGGCATCGAGATCGACATTGTCGGTGCCCGTTGCCGTCAGACCAATAAAGCGCATCTCGGGTGCGCCGGCAAACAGAGATTCAGAAATGAGTACCTTGTTACCGAGCACGATTTGGGCACCGGCGATACGCTCGGCGATTTGCTCGTTCTCAGTATCGTCGAAGAGCTCGAGTTCCGGAAGCAGCGCCCGCAATTCGCTGATATCGAGGTCGGGCCCCATCGTGGCCCAGTCGAGCATAACGGCTTTCATGTGGATATTCGGCCCGCGCTGTCGCAAAGTACGGGACGATGACCGAACCCTTCTGGAAACGCAAATCGCTCACCGAGATGAGTGCGAGTGAGTGGGAATCACTATGCGATGGCTGTGCGCTGTGTTGTTTGCACAAGGTCCAGGACGAGGATACGGAGGAGGTCTTCTATACGGATGTCGCCTGCCGCTTGCTGGATCTGGGGACATGCCGGTGCACCGACTACAAGAACCGGGCGAAGGAAGTCAGTGAATGCCTGGTGCTGGTTGCTGACAAGCCCGACGCGTTCGAGTGGCTACCGGCAAGCTGCGCCTATCGGCGACTATCGAAAGGCAAGGACTTGCCCGACTGGCATCCGCTCGTCACTGGGGATGCAAACAGCGTCCACGAGGCGGGCATCTCGATACGCGATTTCGCTGTGTCCGAAAATGAAACGACAGAATGGAGCATCGTCCAGGATCTAGGTGCGAACGAGGATTGAAAACAGTGCATACCAATTTCGATGAGCGATGAAGAAACGATATAGAACCTGGTTGCTGACTGTTCTTGTCGGCCTGACGGCATTGTGGCTGAACAACACGTCGTTATTTACTGACGGTACTGGCCAACCCATACTGATCGCGCATCGCGGACTTGCGCACGAAATGGATCCTGAGCATGAGGACTACCGCAGCTGCATTTCGCGAATCCACAACGCAGGACATAGCTTCATAGAAAACACGATGCCGTCTATTAAAGCAGCGTTCGACCTCGGCGCGGCATTCGTGGAAATAGACGTGCGCCAAACGGCAGACGGCCAGTTTGCCGTCTTCCACGATGACGTGTTGGATTGCAAGACCGAGGCGAAAGGGCTGATAGCCGACCGCTCCATGAAAGAACTGAAGACCCTGGATGTCGGCTACGGATACTTCACGAGCGATGGCGCCCACCCGCTGCGTGGCCTCGGAGTTGGATTGATGCCCACGCTCGAGGAAGTGCTGGACCACTTTCCTACGGGTAGTTTCGTCATCAACGTCAAGGACAATCTTGGGCCGCGCACGGCAGCCTTGGCTCAGATCGTTGAAGCGCGGGAAAATAACGAGAATCGAGAACTTCTGATATTCGGTGACAACAGGACAGTTAGTGCACTACGCCGTATCAGACCATCATTGTTGGCCATATCCCGCCAGTCAGTCCGGACTTGCGTACGTAACTACATGATCCTGGGTTGGAGCGGCCACGTACCGGATTCCTGCCGAAATACCGCAACCGGCATGTATGCAAACTATGCTTGGGGTCTCTGGGGATGGCCACATCGGTTTGTCGACCGCATGGAGCGGGCTGGAACACTGGTGATATTGACCCACCCCTACCAAACAGCTTCAATCCATGATCTGCCTGAGACTCCGAGCTACGCCAAAATGATACCGGAAGGGTACTCCGGCGCAGTTATCACTAATCGTATCGACAAGATCGAAGACTGGCTCTCAGGCGCCCGCTAGCGTTTTTCAAAAAAATACCCGCAACGAGTGCGGGTATCTTCTGGTCATGCCTGGTATTGATTAACCGCCCTTTCTTACGCG
>SHLT01000103.1 GCA_004282875.1 Chromatiales bacterium
GGGTGGCAGGGCGGCTTGTCCCGCGAGCTCTACACCGGACCTGCGATGATTACGCACCCTGAACTGGGCCACGTCATTGCGGTGGAAGTCGTCTACAACGGTGACCCGGCGCAGGGAGAAAAGGAAATTGCTCCGCTGCGCGCCGTCGGCAAACCCCTCTTCGACGGCGTCATGGTGCAGGACTACAAGGTCATGCAGACGCAGGAAGACGCGATGCTCGCACACGGCATTCGCTCATACGCCAAGAACGCCATGATCGGCGAATTCTCGCAAGGGCTCGTTGATGACCTTGTTGATTCTTATATTGGCGACCCACGCGCCGGCATCTTCACGCACACCTGCGGCGGCGCGGTTGCAGACCACGGCGCGACCGACACGGCGTTCCCGCATCGAGCCACCCAGACGATGATCGTCTTCTTTACAGGCTGGATGGATCCGGCGGAAGACGAGGTCGGCAAGCAGATGTGCCGCGACTGGCACGCCGCACTCGAGCGTCACTCGCTCGGCTACTACGACAATATCGAGCAGGACGGAGATACCCGCGTCGCGCGCAACTTCGGGCCAAATTACGAACGCCTGCGCGCGATCAAGGCCGCTTATGACCCGGGCAATCAGTTCCGTCTCAACAGCAATATCCCGCCCGCCTAGACGCCTCCCGGAAAACCGAGCTGTCGCCAGGCTTCAAAGACGACAACCGCAGCCGAATTGGAAAGGTTCAGGCTGCGGTTGCCTTCCTGCATGGGCAGCCGCAGGCGCTGCTCCGGCGGTAATGCGTCGAGTACGGCCTGCGGCAGGCCGCGCGTCTCGGGGCCGAACAGCAGGGCATCTCCTTTTTGGAAGCGCGCTTCGTCATAGCGCTGCGAATTGCGTGTCGACATCGCGAACAGGCGCGGGTCCTTGAGCGCCGTCAGGCAATCGCCGAGCGAGGCATGCGTTTGCACGCTAACGAATTCCCGGTAATCGAGCCCGGCGCGGCGCAGGCGCTTCTCGTCGAGATCGAATCCCAGCGGCTCGATCAGGTGCAGGTCGGTTCCCGTGTTCGCGCACAGTCGAATGATGTTGCCCGTGTTCGGCGGTATCTCGGGTTCGTAAAGAATGACGGAGAACATTGGGGTAGAATGCCGCCGCGATGCCGAACAATCCACTACATACGGAGTTCTGTGGCCTGTCGATGGCCACCCCGATCGTGCTCCTGTCGGGTTGTGTCGGCTTCGGCGAAGAGTACACCCGGGTAGAAGGCTATTCGAACGCGGACGTCGGTGCCGTCTGCCTCAAGGGCACGACCGGCGATGCGCGACTCGGGAATCCGGCGCACCGCGTCTACGAGACGCCCGACGGCATGCTCAATGCCATCGGTTTGCAGAATCCCGGCGTCGACAAGGTCGTCGATGAGATTCTGCCCGGACTGGATTTTTCCGAAACCCGCTTCATTGCCAACGTCTCGGGCTCGACCGTCGAGGAATATGAGCGCGTCACGGAGCGTTTCGACGACTCGGAAATCGACGCCATCGAAATCAATATTTCCTGCCCGAATGTCAAAGAGGGTGGCGTAGCTTTCGGTAACGACCCGGAGATGTCTGCTCGCGTCGTCGCCGCCTGCCGGGCGAAGACGAACAAGCCGTTGGTCACCAAGCTGTCACCAAACCAGACCGACATCCAGACCAATGCGCGCCTGTGCATCGAGGCCGGCACCGATGGCTTCGCCTGCATCAATACGTTGATGGGCATGGCAATCGACACGGCAACACGCAAACCGGTTATCGGTAACGTACAGGGCGGGCTGTCCGGTCCGGCCATCAAACCCATCGCGCTGTTAAAAGTGCACCAGGTTTACCAGGTGGCGAAGGCACACAATGTGCCGATCATTGGGCAGGGCGGCATCACGACAGCAGACGACGCGATCGAATTCATGATTGCGGGCGCGGCGACTGTCGGTATCGGTACGGCGCTGTTCTATGACCCGCTGATCTGCAAGAAAATTAACGCGGGCCTGGTGGACTACCTCGAGCGCAACGGCATGGCGCACGTCAGCGAACTGGTGGGATCGCTCACGACGTAGAGCACCTGTGCAGCGCGCGCCATGCGTTCGCAGTTGGCAGCGCTCAATCCAGGTGCAGGGCCTTCATCTTGCGCGCGAGCGTGTTCCGCCCCCAGCCGAGCAGCTTCGCCGCTTCCTGGCGATGCCCGTTCGTGCGCGCCATCGCTGTCTCAATAAGCGTCTTCTCAAATTCGGGCAATGCGGTTTCCAGCAGCGGCTGGTCGCTGTTCTTGATCTGGCCCTCGGCCCAGGCTGCGAGCACGCGTGTCCACTCACGGGCGCCGCGCTGCGGCGACTCGGTGCCCCCAAGATCGCCTGGAATATCCTCGGCCGTAATCACGCCACCCGGCGCGGTCACCGTCAGGCGGCGGGCCGCGTTCACGAGCTGGCGCACATTGCCGGGCCAATTGAAGGCCTGCAGCGCGTCCAGCGCCTCGGCATCCATGCTCTTGGCCGGCGCACCGAGTTCCTGGCCGGCTTCCGCGAGGTAGTGCTGCAAAAGCAGCGGAATGTCTTCGCGGCGCTGCCGCAATGGCGGGGTATTTATCCGAATCACGTTGAGGCGGTGGTACAGGTCTTCGCGAAATCGCGATTCCTTCACGGCGCGGGCAAGATCCTGGTTCGTCGCGGCGATGACGCGAACGTCGACGTTGATCGCCGTCTGTCCGCCAACCCGGTAGAACTCGCTTTCGGCGAGTACGCGCAGCAGCCGGGTTTGCAATCCGGGGGACATATCGCCGATTTCATCGAGAAACAGGGTGCCGCCGTTGGCCTGCTCGAATCGTCCTATGCGCCTCGCGTCGGCGCCCGTAAAGGCGCCCTTCTCGTGACCGAACAGCTCGGACTCGAGAAGCTCCGATGCGATCGCCGACGTGTTCAGTGCAACAAACGGCTTGTTTGCGCGCGGGCTGTGATCGTGCAGCGCGCGGGCGACGAGCTCCTTGCCCGTTCCGGATTCGCCCGTGATCAGGACGGTCATGCTAGAGCCGGCAAGCCGGCCGATCGACCGAAAGACTTCCTGCATCGCCGGCGCCTGGCCGATCATTGATGCCATCGAGCCTGGCGCCTCGATCTGTGCCTCACCATGTCCATTGAGCCGGGCCGCCTTGCGCACGAGTTCGACGGCTTCGTCGATATCGAACGGCTTCGGCAGGTATTCGAACGCGCCACCTTTGTAGGCGGCCACCGCATTCTCCAGGTCGGAGTGCGCCGTAATCACGATGATCGGCAGGTCCGGGCAGGTTCCCTGCAAGCGCTCCAGCAGGGCAATGCCGCTCATGCCGGGCATTCGCACATCCGTGATGAGGACGTCGGGCTGGCCATCGGCGAGTGCGTCAAGCAGATGCTCGGCGCGCTCGAAAGAACGCGTTTCCATGTCGGCCTGCTTCAGCGCTTTTTCGAGCACCCAGCGAACGGAGTGGTCGTCGTCGACAATCCAGACATTGAGAGGCCGCTCAGTCAACGCTCGACTCCTGCTCGAGCGGGATTCGAACGATGAACAAAGTTCGGCCCGGCCGACTGTCGAACTCGATCAGTCCGCCGTGTCGGCTAATCAGTTCCTGCGCCGCCGGCAAACCCAGCCCTGTCCCCTCCGGCCTGCTCGTGACGAGCGGGTAGAAGATCGATGCCTGCAGGTCCGTCGGTATGCCCGGACCGTCATCTTCGATTTCTATGCTCGCAATAACCCGATGGCGTACGTCACCGATTGTAAAATTGGTGACCGCGCGGCTACGCAAGGTAATCGTACCCTGTCCGTCAAGTGCCGCCGTGGCGTTGCGCACCAGGTTGAGGAAAGCCTGGATCATCTGGTCGCGATCGAGGTCGATCAGGGGCAAGCCCGGATCGTAGTCGCGCTGAATGGTGACGCTCTTGTGATCCTCCGCCTCGACGAGACGTACCACGTATTCGAGCAGCTCGTGCACGTTAACGGGTTCTTTCCGGGGCGGCCCGCCCGGTCCGAGCAGCGTGTCGACGAGGCCCGCAAGGCGGTCCGTTTCACTGATGACGACATCGGTGTATTCGCGCAGCTCCGCTTCGGGAAGCTGGCGTTCCAGCAACTGTGCGGCGCCGCGAATTCCGCCGAGGGGATTCTTAATTTCGTGCGCCAGCTGGCGGATCATCTGGCGGCCCGCACCGTGCTGAATCAACAATGCGTGTTCTCGGCTGATCTGGGTCCGCCGCGTGACATCGACAATCTCGACGAGCAGCGTAGCGTCATCGATCGACACGGCGGACACATGGCAGTCGATGGTGCGCTCATCGGCATGCACCTCGGTTGGCGCCAGCTTCATTTCGTTAGCGTAGTGGTCGCCCGTCGTCGCCACGCGCGCCAGGATTTCCCGCATCTCGGGTTCGTCATCCACGAGCTGCAGCAGGGATTGGCCGCGTGCGCGCTGGCGGCTGATGCCAAGAATGTTTTCGGCAGCCGGGTTCAGGTCAACGATAAGCAGGCTTTCGTCAAGCAGGACGATGCCTGAGGTCAGGCTGTCGAGGATGCTGCGGGAGTTGGTGTTGAGCGGGCCGCCGCTCGAGCCGTCGTCGCCTAGTTGACGGTGCTCTGCTGCACGTAAAAGCGGTTCGTTCGCGTGCGAATCAGCATCTTGCCGGTCTCGTCCAGAACCTCGGCCTGCAGATTGTGCACGCCCCGCCAAACTTCCTGCAGCTGGAAACTCGTGCCGGTCACCATCTGCGGCTTGCCGTCGAAATACACCCGAATCTGGTGACCGGGCTGCAGTCCCGGACTCAGGGAAAGCGACACGCTGAGTACGCCCTCTATGTTCCATAGCGTCTCTTCTGCGCCAGGCGAAGCGACTTCGAAACTCTCGTAGCGAGTCGCGGCCGCGCCTTCGTCGCTTGCATTTTCTGCACCGGCACCTGCCGTGCGGCGGCGCTGCGACAACGACTGGCTGGTATTGGGCTCTTCGATGACGATGAGCATTGCGCCCGGTTGCGGCCGGTCCGAATAGTGGACGACACCGTCCTCATCCGTCCATGTCCACGTGTCTGCCGCGGCAACGGTTGTTGCGAGCAGTCCCAGAAGGACAAGAATCGTTCGTGTTTCCATACAGTTAGCATAGCAGCGCAGGCATGTTTCCGGCTAGTGACCGGGCGGCTAAAAATGCCGCCCGGTTCACAGTTTTGAGCATTACAGGCTGTAATACATGTCGAATTCGACCGGATGCGTCGCCATACGCAGGCGTGTGACGTTCTCCATTTTGAGGTCGATATAGGCATCGATGAGGTCGTCGCTGAACACGCCGCCTGCCTTGAGGAAGTCGCGATCGCCATCGAGGGCGCTCAGCGCCTCTTCCAGCGAGAACGCAACCAGCTTGAGTTCTTTCTCTTCCTCCGGCGGCAGGTCGTACAGGTCCTTGTCCATGGCATCGCCCGGATGGATCTTGTTCTGGATGCCGTCGAGGCCAGCCATCATCAGTGCAGCAAACGCGAGGTACGGGTTAGCGGTTGAATCCGGGAAGCGCACCTCGATACGGCGGCCCTTCGGGTTAGCGATGTACGGGATACGAATCGAGGCCGAGCGGTTACGTGCGGAGTACGCGAGAATGGTCGGTGCCTCGAAGCCCGGGACCAGGCGCTTGTAGCTGTTGGTCGACGGGTTCGCGAATGCGTTGATTGCCTTGGCGTGCTTGATGACGCCACCGATGTAATACAGCGCGGTTTCGGACAGGCCACCGTAAGCGTCACCGGAAAACAGGTTTTCGCCGTCCTTGAACAGGGACTGGTGAACGTGCATGCCGTTGCCATTGTCATTGACCAGCGGCTTCGGCATGAAGGTCGCGGTCTTTCCGTACGCGTGCGCGACGTTGTGAACAGCGTACTTCATGATCTGCACTTCATCGGCCTTGTGAACCAAGGTGTTGAATTTCGTGCCGATTTCGCACTGGCCGGCCGTTGCGACCTCGTGGTGATGCACCTCCGTGGTGACGCCGAGCTCTTCGATCGCGAGGCACATCGAGCCACGAATGTCGTGCAGCGAGTCAACCGGCGGCACCGGGAAGTACCCGCCCTTGACCGTCGGACGATGGCCCGTGTTGCCATCCTCGTAGCTGCGGTCGGTGTTCCAGGCGCCCTCTTCGGAGTCGACCTTGTAGAAACAGCCCTGCATGGTGTCGTCCCAGGTGACGTTGTCGAACACGAAGAATTCATTCTCCGGTCCGAAGTACGCGGCGTCCGCGACGCCCGTCGACTGCAGGTAAGCCTCGGCCCGCTTGGCCAGCGAACGCGGGCAGCGATCGTAGCCCTGCATCGTGGACGGCTCGACGACATCGCAACGAATATTCATCGTCGGCTCATCGGGGAAGATATCGACAACGGCTGAATCCGTATCGGGCATCAGGATCATGTCGGACTCATTGATGCCCTTCCAGCCGGAGATCGACGAGCCGTCAAACATCTTGCCGTCTTCGAACACATCATCGTCGATTGTGTGCGCGGGCACCGTTACGTGTTGTTCCTTGCCAATCGAGTCTGTGAAACGAAAATCGACAAACTTGACCTCTGCCTCTTTAATTAAGGCCATTACCTCTGCGGCTGTCATGGGATTCCTCCGGTTTTCATGCAGTCAAAAAAAGTGGCCGCAGCGTGCGGCCCGTTGCTCTCTCTGTTTGCATGAAGTGTGCCAAATTGGGGCGTGCAATAACGCCTTGTTTTTAAAAGAAAATCTTCGCTGCGCCCCGCCGACTTCGCACCATTATAGTGCATAAGGCCGGCGCCGCGCACCTTTTTGGTGCGCCGCTTGAGGCCGGCTTGCCCGGCGGCAGTAATCGGGGCACAGCGACCCCCCCCCAACGCCGCTCTCGCACATCCCTTTGGTTGGCTCAGGCCTGCGGCCTTCGGCCCTGCGGGCCGACGCGTCCCGCGTCGCCCAAAACCGCACGCGGTGTTGTCGCGGCATAAGACCATCCCTGGTCAAAACTCGTTATACTGCGCGCCTTTATCACCACCTGAAACGCCTGAATGAATACGGACACATCGCCCTCCGCGCTGAGCTTCCAGGACCTTATTCTCAAGCTGCAGCAGTATTGGGCAGAGCGTGGCTGCGTCGTTATGCAGCCCTATGACATGGAAATGGGTGCGGGCACCTTCCACCCGGCGACGTTCCTGCGTGCCGTTGGCCCGGAGCCCTGGTCGGCTGCGTACGTGCAGCCCAGCCGCCGGCCGACGGACGGGCGTTACGGTGATAACCCGTTTCGCCTGCAGCACTACTACCAGTACCAGGTTGTGCTCAAGCCGTCGCCCGATGACATACAGGAAATGTACCTGGGCTCGCTCGAGGCCATCGGCATCGACCCGACCGTGCATGACATCCGCTTCGTGGAAGACAACTGGGAGTCGCCGACGCTGGGCGCCTGGGGCCTGGGTTGGGAGGTCTGGCTGAACGGCATGGAAGTTACCCAGTTCACCTATTTCCAGCAGGTCGGCGGACTCGAATGCCGGCCCGTGACCGGCGAGATTACCTACGGCCTCGAGCGCCTCGCGATGTATCTGCAGAACGTGCACAGCATCTTCGATCTTGTCTGGACGGACGGGCCGCTCGGCCGCATTACGTACGGGGACGTGTATCACCAGAACGAGGTCGAACAATCTCGCTACAACTTCGAAGAGGCTGACATCGATGTGCTCTTCGGCGCATTCGATCATGCGGAAAAGGAGTGCGACAGGCTGATCGAGCTGGGGCTCGCGCTGCCGGCCTACGAGCAGATGTTAACGGCATCGCATACCTTCAACCTGCTCGACGCGCGCCAGGCGATATCGGTCACCGAAAGACAGCGTTTCATCCTGCGCGTGCGCACGATGTCGCGATCGATTTGCGAAGCCTATTACGCAAGCCGTGAGGCGCTCGGCTTCCCCATGGGCGAGTCCGTTGCGCAGGGAGAATCGTCATGAGCAAAGCCGGCGACTTTCTTGTAGAGATCGGCACCGAAGAGCTGCCGCCGAAAGCGCTGCGTGCATTAATGGAAGCGTTCGGCGCCAACCTCGAAGCGGGTATCGACGATGCGCGTCTTGCACACGGCGATGTTCGCAGTTATGCCAGTCCACGCCGTCTCGCGGTGGCTGTCGAGAAGCTTGCTCGGTCCCAGGGTGACCGGAATATCGAACAAAAGGGCCCGCCGGTTCGGGTCGCATTCGACGCCGACGGCAACCCGACGCCGGCAGCAACGGCATTCGCGACAAAATGCGGCACGACGGTCGAGCAGCTCGACCGCATAGAAACCGAGAAAGGCGAGTGGCTTGTCTTTCACACTGTAGAGAAAGGGAAAACTGCCGCAGAGCTGTTGCCGGATATCATAGAGCGCTCCCTTGGGTCGCTGCCGATTCCGCGGCGCATGCGGTGGGGTGCCGGCGATGCCGAGTTCGTCCGGCCGGTTCACTGGCTCGTTCTGCTGCACGGCGAGGACGTTATGGATGCGTCTGTCATGAGCATCGCCGCGGGACGCGTTAGCCGTGGCCATCGGTTTCACTCGTCCGGTCCCGTTTCCATCAGCGCACCCGACGACTATCTCGGCACGCTGGAAAAAGACGGCTTCGTCATTGCCGATTTTGCACGACGACGCCAGATGATTATCGAGGGCGCCGATGCCGCCGCGGAACGCGTGGGTGGAAATATCGTCGATGGCGAAGCGCTTTACGATGAGGTTACCGCGCTCGTTGAGTGGCCGGTTCCCATTGTCGGTGCCTTCGACGAGGTCTACCTCGAGTTGCCGCGGGAAGTCGTCATCTCGACGTTGACCGGGCACCAGCGCTACTTCCCGGTTGCCGACGATCGCGGCATGTTACTGCCGCACTTCGTGACCGTGGCCAACCTCGAAAGCAAAGACCCGGAGCAGGTTATCGAAGGCAATGAGCGCGTCATTCGGCCGCGCCTTGCTGACGCCGCTTTTTTCTGGGACAGCGATCGCAAGAAAACGCTGGACGAACGCCAGGAGACACTGCGTGACGTCGTCTACCAGCAGGGGCTCGGCAGCATCTTCGACAAGAGTCAGCGCACCGGGCGCCTCGTGGCATGGCTCGCAGGCCAGCTTGGCGCCGACACCGCCACCGTGGAGCGCGCCGCAGCGCTCGCCAAGTGCGACCTGGTTACGGGCATGGTCGGTGAGTTTCCCGATCTCCAGGGAACGATGGGGCGCTACTACGCACTCGCAGGCGGCGAGCCTGAAGCGGTTGCGGACGCGATTGGCGAACAATACCTGCCGCGCTTTGCAGGTGACGAGCTGCCAGAGTCGCTGCCGGGCCAGATGCTCGCCGTGGCCGACAAACTCGACACGCTCGCGGGCGTCTTCGCCATCGGCAAAAAGCCGAGTGGCAATCGCGACCCGTTTGGGCTGCGGCGCGCGGCGCTGGGTATCGTGCGCATTCTCATTGAGCGCGGTATCGACGTCGACCTGAAAGCGATGATCGCGAAGGCCGTAGCGGAACAGCCGGACGGCAAGACGCCGGCCGACGAGCTGGGCACCGAACTCTACGGTTTCATCACCGACCGCCTGCGCCGCTACTTCCTCGATCGCGACGCGGGTCTTGGTGTGGAAACCTTTGAGGCCGTGATGGTTCGCCAGCCGGCGTCGCTTGTGGACTTCGACCGCCGGCTTGCCGCCGTGCAGACTTTTGCCCGCCTCGACCAGGCCGAAAGCCTGGCGGCAGCCAACAAGCGCATCGCAAACATCCTGAGAAAGGCCGGCGACCCCCAGGGGCTTGTTGTGTCGACCGGGCTGTTCGAGCTCGATGCAGAGCAGGCGCTCCACAATGCGCTCGAAAACGCCCGCGAAAAGGTCTCCCCGATGCTCGAACAGCGTCGATATGCCGAGATTCTCAATAAACTGGCGGACTTGCGCGACCCTGTCGACCGCTTTTTCGACGACGTCATGGTCATGGCCGATGATGATGCCGTTAGACAGAACCGTTTGGCGCTCTTGGGCGAACTTCGGGCCCTTTTCCTCGACGTTGCCGACATATCGCGGCTTTCCCTAGGCTGATATGCCAGGGCGAGTGGGTTCAAGGGGTCTCCTGATTCTGGATCGCGACGGCGTGATCAACCAGGACTCGCGCGACTTCATTAAATCGCCCGCCGAGTGGCTGCCGCTGCCGGGAAGCATCGAAGCGATCGCGAAACTTAGCCGCGCCGGCTACACCGTGGCGGTCGCAAGCAACCAGTCCGGGCTGGCTCGCGGCCTGTTCGACCGAGGCGCGCTGCGAGCAATGCATCGCAAGCTTCGGCGGCTCGTCGAGGCAGAGGGCGGGAAGGTCGCCCGTATCGTGGTGTGCCCGCATGGCCCGGATGATGGCTGCAGCTGCCGCAAACCCATGCCGGGCCTGTTGCTGCGCCTCGCGCGGCACTTCGATACGAGCCTCGCTGGCGTGCCGGTCGTTGGTGACTCCCTCCGTGACCTGCAGGCGGCGGCGCGCGCCGGGGGCGACCCGGTATTGGTACGGACGGGTAACGGCGAGCGGACGCTGCGAGCGCTGCCCAAAGAGCTGCAACATGTGCCGGTCTACGACGATCTCGCCGCTTTCGCGGCCGACGCGGTCCACGGGTAACTCGATGATTATCTGGTTGCGCTCACTCCTGTTCCTGACATTCGGCTTCACGACGGTGCTGATTTACGCGACCGTCATCATGCTCTTGTTCTGGGCGCCGCGGTCCTGGCGGCGCGCCCTCGTAGTCCACTACTGCAACCTGTGTCTCTGGGCCGGTGATTTTTTCTGCGGCATGAAGGTCGTCGTGGAAGGCGCGGAAAACATTCCGGCCGAACCCAGCGTCATCATGATCAAACACACGACGACGCTGGAGACTTACGGTCACGTCCCGATGTTTCCGCCCACCGCGTGGGTCGTAAAGCGGGAGCTGATCTGGGCGCCCATCTTTGGCTGGGCCATCGGTCTGGTGCTTTCGCCCATTGCGATAAAGCGCAGCGCGCGCGGCAACGCGGTCAAACAGGTCATTAGCAAAGGCAAGCAGAAGCTCGCCAGCGGCATCTGGGTGACGATTTTTCCGGAAGGCACGCGCATGCCGCCGGGCGAGACGCGCAAGTACGGCGTGTCCGGCGCTGCGCTCGCGCAGGAGGCGAACGTCATGATCGTTCCGGTTGCGCACAATGCGGGCGACCTCTGGCGCCGACGCGAGTTCGTCAAGCGGCCGGGAACGGTGCGTTTTTGCATCGGCCCACCGATTAGCGCGCAGGGCCGCCCACCCAAGGAAACCAACCTGCTCGTGCAGGAGTGGATCGAAAACAAGATGAAAGAAATCAGCACGGCTTACCAGGACAAGCAGGAACCCAATGACCCGACTGACTAAACGCCTGCGCGGCGCTGTTGCGCTGCTTGTTATTGCGCTGCTGGCGGCATGTGCTTCGGCGCCACCCGAAACGCTGGACGAGTCGCTGGACCTGATTGGCAAGCGCGCGCTGCAGCGGCATGTGGCCTGGCTGGCTCACGACGATCGCGCCGGTCGCATGACCGGTGAGGCCGGGTACGATCATGCGGCTGCCTATGTCGCCGAACAGTTCGAGTCGATGGGCCTTGAGGCCGCCGGCAGTGACGGCTGGTTCCAGCCGGTCGCCCTGCGATCCTACAAGCCGAGAGATGGCTCGGCGAAATTCATTCTGCACGGCGCACAGGAAGACGAGGCGCTCGTTTACCGCGAGGACTTCTCGGTCTCCGCCGACCCGGTTGCGGCATCGACGAGCGTGCGCGGCGAAGTTGTTTACGTCGGGTACGGGGTGCATGCGCCGAAGCTCGGCTACTCGGACTACGACGGCATCGATGTGTCGGGAAAGATCGTTGCCCTGTACGGCGGTGCGCCCGAATCTCTGGCTGGCGAGGAGCGGGCATTCTACGCATCGTCGCTCGCAAAGCGGAGAGAGGCCGTCGCGCGCGGTGCCATCGGTACTGTTTCGCTTCGATCCCGGAAGACCGAAGAGCGCTACCCCTGGGAAGAATCGAAAGCGCGCATCGGCAAGCGCTCGCGCATGACCTGGGTCAACGACGCCGGTGACGCCGCGGACCACCTGCCGCAGCTACGGGCGGGCGCGTACCTGAGTCCCGAGGCGGCGACCCGCCTGTTTGTCAACGCCCCGCTAAGCTATGAAGCCTCGCTCGACGCCGTTGCGGCCGGTGAGGTTGCCTCTGC
>SHLT01000187.1 GCA_004282875.1 Chromatiales bacterium
GTTCACCGACGCCACGGCCGACCCAGGTCGAGCCCGTGAACGAAATCAGGTTGACGCGTTTGTCGTCGACAAAGCGCTCCGCGAGTTCGTGCGAGCTCGTACTGCCGTTAATGAGGAAGAACACGGGTGGCAGGTCCATGTCGGCGAGTGCCTCGTTGATGATCTTCTGCACGGCTACGGCGCACAGTGCTGTGCTGTGCGACGGCTTCCAGACGTTTACGTTCCCGCATATCGCCGCAATGCAGGCATTCCATGAGTAAACAGCAACCGGAAAATTAAACGCCGAGATCGTGCCGACGATACCGAGCGGATGCCATTGCTCATACATGCGATGCTGCGGACGCTCAGAGTGCATCGTGCGGCCGTACATCATGCGTGACTGTCCAACGGCAAAATCGGCGATGTCGATCATCTCCTGGACCTCGCCGTCGCCCTCTGCCTTGATCTTGCCGTTCTCCAATGCCACCAGGCTGCCAAGCGCGTCTTTGTGCTTGCGCAGCGCATTGGCAATGTGGCGCACAGCCTCACCACGGACCGGGGCGGGTATATTACGCCATACCAGGAATGACTCCTGCGCCTTTGCGATAACGTCCTCGTACTGCTCCATCGTCGTGCTTCGAACGCTTGCGATGAGTTCGTCCGTGGCCGGGTTGTGCGACTCAATCAGGGGCGCGTCAGCGTCGGCCTTCGAGGTTGCGCCGAACCAGGTGCCATCGTTGACCGCTTCGAGGCCAAGTTGTTCAAGTACTGCTTGCATGGTCGTTTTCTCCTGCCCAGAAGGCCGTTGTGGCGCGCATTGTGCCAATGTCGCTTGGGAGGGTCCACACCTGCCAGATGCGTATTTCTAAGCTGTTGATTGCAGGAGAAACTTTTGTGGCCCGGCAGGTCCCATGGCATAGTCCGCGATAACAGCCCCGTGGATCCCCGGGGCATCCAATTTGGACGAATGAGAAAACCGTGAGCAGAACCATACCCAGGAACGACTGGCACCCGGCCAGCTGGCAGAGTTTTTCGGCCTCGCAACAGGCTTCCTATCCCGACAAGGCGGCGCTGGAGCGGGCGGTTGCCGACCTGAGCCGCTTGCCGCCGATTACGACCTCCTGGGAGGTGGACGCCCTCAAAGATCATATTGCCAAGGCGCAGCGCGGCGAAGCATTCGTGCTGCAGGGCGGGGATTGCGCCGAGACTTTCGACGAGTGTACGTCGGAGAACATCGTCGACAAGCTCAAAATCCTGCTGCAGATGAGCCTCGTGATGATCTATGGGCTAAAAAAGCCCGTGATTCGCGTCGGGCGCATGGCAGGGCAGTATGCCAAGCCACGTTCGGCCGATACGGAAACGCGCGATGGCAAGACGCTGCCGAGTTTTCGCGGAGACCTCGTCAATCGCAGCGGCTTTACACCCGACGAACGTATTCCCGACCCGCAGATGATCCTGCGCGGCTACGAACGGGCGGCACTCACGCTCAACTTCGTACGCTCACTGATCGACGGCGGCTTCGCCGATCTGCATCACCCGGAATACTGGGACCTCGGCTGGGTTGGGCATTCACAGGCGGCGGAGGAGTACCACTCGATCGTCGCCTCGATATCCAACTCCCTGGACTTTCTCGAGAAGGTGTCGGGTCGCGAGTTTCATCAAACGCAGCGCGCTGACATTTACGCCGCGCACGAGGGTCTGCACCTGCATTACGAGCAGGCGCAAACGCGGTACCTCGATCGACGTGAGCGCTGGTACAACCTGACAACGCATTTCCCGTGGATTGGCATGCGCACGGCGCAGATGGATGGTGCCCATGTCGAGTACTTCCGTGGCATCACCAACCCGATCGGCGTCAAGGTCGGCCAGGGTATGACCCGTGAATGGGTCCAGGACCTGGTCCGCACGCTCAACCCGAACAACGAACCGGGACGGCTGACACTGATTCATCGCTACGGGGCCAAGGCCATCGAGGAACACCTTCCGGACCTGATTTCCGCGGTTCGCGAGACGGGCTCGCCCGTGTTGTGGGTGTGTGACCCGATGCACGGCAACACGGAAAGCACCGCCGACGGTATCAAGACGCGGCGCTTCGAGAACATCGTGGCCGAGCTCGAAGCGGCGTTTCGCGTTCACGAGAAGATGGGCACGTACCTGGGCGGCGTGCACCTCGAGCTGACGGGCGAGAACGTGACCGAATGCACGGGCGGTGCCCGCGGGCTCACCGACGGGGACCTGGCCCGGGCCTACAAATCGACCGTCGATCCGCGTCTCAACTACGAACAGGCGATGGAAATCGCTATGAGGATCGCCGGGCTGTAGCTTTGCGCCATTCTCCGGGCGCCAGCCCGTCAACGGTCCAGTCGCCAACCGCGTAGCGGATCAGCCGCAAGGTCGGCAGACCGACAGCGGCCGTCATGCGCCGCACCTGCCGATTTCTGCCCTCGGTCAGGACGATCTCGATCCAGCTGTCAGGAACGCTGGCCCGGTAGCGTATGGGCGGGTCGCGTTCCCACAATTGCGCCGGCTCGTCGATACGTCGGGCGGAAACGGCCCTGGCAGGCCCGTCCTTGAGATCGACGCCCTGAACCAGCTCATCTAGCTGCGCCTGGCTCGGCGTACCCTCGACCTGGGCCCAGTACGTCTTGCGCGTGCCTGACCGGGGCTGGCTGATGCGAGCCTGCAGGCCGCCGTCGTCTGTCAACAACAGCAGGCCCTCGCTGTCGAAATCCAGGCGCCCGGCAGGGTATACGCCCGGCACGTCGACATATTCGGCCAGGGTCGGCCTGCCGTCCCGGTCACGAAACTGGCTGAGCACCCGGAATGGCTTGTTGAGCAGGATCAGCACTTTAGGTCGTCCCCGGCAGTCTGTACAATGCACAGCCTTTTTCGGCTGCACCCGGTGGCCGTCCCTCAGGCCCCGTTTCGAGATAATTCATGCAATACGATCATATCAATGTGCCCGCCGATGGTGAGGCGATCACCATTAATCCGGACCACACGATCAACGTCCCCGATTTCCCGATCATTCCGTTTATCGAAGGCGACGGCATCGGGGCTGACGTAACCCCGGTCATGCTGAACGTTGTCGAGGCCGCTGTCGAACTGGCCTACGGCGATGACCGCCAGATTCGCTGGATGCCCGTCTGTGCCGGTCAGCGATCAGCTGAAGTCTACGGCGAAGGCAATTACCTGCCTGACGAAACGCTGGATGCACTGCGCCGGTTTGTCGTATCCATCAAGGGACCCCTGGCGACGCCGATAGGTGGCGGCATTCGCTCCCTGAACGTGGCGATTCGCCAGACCATGGACCTGTATGCCTGCGTGCGGCCGATCCGCTACTTCCCGGG
>SHLT01000019.1 GCA_004282875.1 Chromatiales bacterium
GCGTGATGTCGACCGTGAAGTCCACCATCCCCCAGTTGGAAGCCAACTCGGTGAATGTCCAGGGACTTAATACGTGAAACAGGAGCGAGCCAACGACGAGCAGAATCAGAACAACGGCTAACGGCATACGACGTACAACCCCCGGTGTTGGTTATTTTTTTCTTCTTTCCCCTCTAATCAACATACCGGAAGAGATACGTGTTTTCCACAATATAGATAGTTAAAGACCGATATCTTTCTTGACTTTTTCCTCGGCTTTCTTCAGGTCCGACTGCAGCCGGTCCAGTTCTTCCTGCAGCGGTGCCGTCAGCATCGCGGTTTCGGCCTTGAGGTCGATCGGCGGCACCGTGGCGACCAGGTCGACGGGCGGAATGTCCTGTCGCTCCGGCGCACGCAGGTTGACGATCGCGATCACGGCGATGGCCGCGGCGATGCCGGTAATCGTGCTCGCCCACCAGAACAGGGGTGGCCGGGCGATGGGAGCCGGTCGCCGGGCTTCGGCCTCGGGCGTTACGGCCCGCAGGGAAGCGTCGATACGACGATCGAGCTCGTCGGACACGGAAACGTCGATGCGCTCTGCGTCGGCGCGTAGTTGCTTGGCAAGTTTATCCATAGGCTTCACTTTTGTCGGCGGCGTCATTCATGTGCGTTTCGAGCACGCGCCGCCCTCTCATCAGGTTTACTTTGGCCCACGATGTGGAACGATCGAGAGCCTTGGCTATGTCTTTGACTGACATGTCCTCGGCATATCGCAGCCACATGGCCGCATAGACTTCATCATTGAGTACTTCTCGCGCGCTGAGCCAGAGATTGTCGGATTCCGAATCGACGATGCACTGCTGCAGCGGGTCATTTTCCTCGTCTCGCAGGTCACCCACGATGGCAACATCGGCGAGGTCGGGGCTGCGCAGCTTTGCCGCATTGCGAATCGCAATGCGGTACAGCCAGGTGCTGAAGCGCCAGCGCGAATCGTAGGAATGCAGGTACCGGAACGCATTGATCAGCGTGTCCTGCAACACGTCTTCGGCATCGGCGTAGCTTGGGCTGCGCGTCAGCAGGAAGCGCAGCAGGCGCTCCCGGTAGCCACGAACGAGATCCGCGAACGCATCCGCGGATCCCGCTTTCGCGGCGGCAATCAGTTTGAGTTCGTCAGTCACCGAGCGTCTGTACGACAAGTTCCGGAGCCACGGCCAGCGACAGGCTCAGGCTGTTGCCCTTGGCCTCGATGCGAGTGCCCTTCAACACGGCCGCCGTCTCGGGATCCATCTCGTCGTCGAAGGACATCAGGCTGATCAGGCCGCGCGCCACGCTGGCCAGCGACTCTGCCATCTCGGCCTCTGTCGTGATCAGCTTGGCTTCTATCGCCAGCTTGTTCGCTGCGGCTGATATCAGGAACGCCACCTGCTCGGTATTGCGCAGGATGTTCGAATCCCACTCGTCGATCATTCCCGACTTCATGCCGGCCTGCACAAGTGCTTTCTCAGCCGTCAGCACCATGAGCGCGCCATCCACGCTTCGACTTCCGCTCACCCTGCCGTTGTTGTCGAGCAGCGCCTTCATGTGGTTCTCGGTCGACGTAATGATGACCTTATTCTTCACGTCCATAGAGATCCAGGACTCCTCGCCCAACGACTCGATCTTGAAGCCGACGGTGCCGGCCTCGTAGACAACGTCTTCGTCCACCGAATCATCGCCACCGAAGTGGTAGTACGTCTTGCCATCCGACTTCAGCGGGCTGATGTCTCCACCCGACGCGATGAACGCCATGATGACGTCGCGCGTTTCCTGGCTCATGTTGCCGTCGATGATGAGCACCGCACCGTCTTCGCCGGTCGAATACGACGTGACTTGGTCGATCTCCTTCTCCACATCGATACCGGCGTCTTCCCGGATATCCTCGAGCACCTCTTCGCGTAGCCAGTCGTACATTGGCGTACCCGGTCCACCGGAACGCATTTGCTCAAGGTCAACATAGAAATACCAGTAGGCGCCGCCCGGAACCGAACTCGCGTCGGCGACCGCGACGGCCGGCAGCGACAGCATCACCGCAACCAGCAGCATCTTGAATTTACCCATCATCACACCCTCAAAAAGATTTCGTATCTGCTTATAGGGCCGCGGGGCCGATTTGGTTACAAATCAGGCCGGTTTTTAAGGATTAACCGATGGGTGAACCGGGCGGCACAACCGCCGGCGTGAGTGCCTTTATAGCCTCCGGGTTTTCCATCAGCCGCTGAATCTCGTGCTCGGCGAAACGGTACTGCGCGCGCAGGGCGCTGTCGCCCGAACCGCGCCGCGACAACCAGTCCTGCAGCTCACTGACAGCCACGTAGGCTTTTGCCCGCACGTCGGCGTCGGCACTGGTATCGAACGCGAGACCCAGCAGGCCGTACAGCACCTGCATATTCGTTTGCCGCTGGATCGCAGCTTCAACCCCCTTCAGAGGTTCCGCGTACCAGCTCGCATTGAGGAGGCCCTGGACCACAGATTCGAAACCGATGGCGCCTGCACGCTCGAGGCGGGCTGCCCTGCCCCGGTCCAGCAGCACCTGCAGCGTGAGGGCAACTGCGCTGCGCGCCGGCGCAATCGCATCGAAGTTTATGCCCGTCATGCCGCTAAAGGTTTCGCGAGACTTCGGGTTGTTCGGCACGCGCGGCGTAATCGTCTCCACGAGTTCCTGCGGCAAGCGCAGAACGCCCGGGTCGAGCGTTCCCAGCAGTGCGTCGATAGCCTGCTGCTGGCGCGCGACGGCCACAGGGCGTGCCTCTTCCTGGGCATCCCCACGCATGCGGTAGGTGAAGTGTTGCCCGCCGATGAGCTTGCCGACCGCCTGGATCTGGAAGCGATGCAGCAGGTAGATGGGCACCAGGGTTTCTTCGAGGCTTGCAAGGGGGCGCCCGATACGAATGTTGCGCTCGGAAAAGCGCTGCAGCGCAATGCTGCGAACCCGCATGATGTGATCGAGCTCGGCAACGGCATCGGCGCCGTTGTCCCAGAGGTTGCCGTCCGGATGCGAGCTTCCTGCCGAACGCGAATCTGCGTCCCCGACGTACTTGAAGCCCTGTGCAAGCGTCTCGTCCATGATCTCGCGGCGCGCTGCGGCCCGATCGACACCATCCGCGAAATCCGCATAGGCATACAAGACGGTCCGCTTGTCCCAGGCGCCGATGCCGACGTCGTAGGCGTCGGACAGGTCGAGTTCGCCGTCCTCCGTGATGCGGACGAGCGGGAACGGATAGTCCATGACCGAGGCGCGGTCCTGCGTGCTGGCCGCGAAGTTGTGCTCGAAGCCCAGCGTATGTCCGACTTCGTGCGCCGACAGCTGGCGAATGCGCGCGAGCGACATCTCGAGCATCTCGGGCGGCACCGAATCGTCCACATAGGGCGCAAGCAAACCTTCCGCAATCAGGTAATCCTGCCGGACGCGCAGCGAACCGAGCGAGACGTGGCCCTTGAGAATCTCGCCCGTGCGCGGGTCGAGCACGGAGGATCCGTAAGACCAGCCGCGGGTCGAGCGATGCACCCACTGAATAACGTTGTAGCGCACATCCATCGGATCCGCCCCGTCGGGCAGCATCTCGACGCGATAGGCATCTTTGTAGCCGGCTGCCTCGAATGCCTCGGCCCACCAGCGAGCACCGTCGAGCAGCGCGGAGCGCACAGGTTCGGGCGCGCCGCGATCGAGGTAATAAACGATCGGCTCGACGGCTTCGCTGACAGCGGCCGACGGATCGACTTTTTCGAGGCGGTGACGGCGGCCGAAATCAACCACCATCGACTCGCCGATCGGCGTCGCGTAGTCGGCAAAACCGCCGGCATCGTAACGCATGCCGATCACGCCGGCACGAGGCTCGTAGGGCAGCGGTTCGTAATTGTCATCCGGCAGGCGAATGAAGGAATGATGCACATGCACGGTCAGCGCCGTCGTGTCGGGAACCACGGTCGGGAGGTGCGGCCCTGTCGCCTTGCCGACCAGCGTGACCACGGCTTCGATCTCGGTGTTGTCGGGAAACGCTTTCGTACGCGGCAGATAGATAGCCGAACGCGATGCGTCGATGGTGTACAGGCCTTCGCCTGCACTGGCGAGCCGCGACGCCAGGCCATGTGCATCACGCACGAAGAATTCAGTCGCGTCGATAATCGTGGCATCGGGAGCGTCGTCGAGGTCAGTAAAGCCCCAGATCACCGAGCGCGCAAATGACTCCTCGATAGCCTGGCGCTCGTCCTCGTTGTCGCTTCGCGCACGGTACTGGAGGTTGTCCTCCACGAGCAGCACCTTCGGCCCGCTGCGCAGAAAGCGCACCACTTTCGTCGACCCGAGCTGACCACGATCGAGCCCGAGGTCGTTCGAGCCCACGCCGCGCGGCAGCGAAGACTGGTAGATGAACGGCGTATCGAACGCGTCGACGCGAACCAGCATGCGGCCGCTATCCTCGTCCCACCAGGTATCGACAAACCCCTCGAACGACTGGTATTCCGCCAGCATCAGCGGCTTGTCCTGGCCGTGGCCGGGTGCACTCGCCAGCAGCAGATACAGCGCAAGAGTCCAGTACAGGAAACGGTTTGGCATTGACTACTCCTTGGGTCGCCAGGCAGAAGAGCCGGCGCTTTGTCTCAGGATTCGCGCGTAATGCGTCCGACGATAATCCCCGTAACCAGCGTGACAATTCCGATGAGTAACAGGACCTCGGGCCAGCTGCGCGTGATGCCGCAGTAGTAGACCACGAGAATCACCGACCCCTGGAAGATGTTCATCGCCAGGTTGTTGCGTCTGACGGCCTTGGGAAAACGCAGCCGCGAAATCATCAGCAAGGCAAGCACAAACATCAGCACGGGCAGGTACAGCTGCAGGGGCAGCAGCGACGCGACATCGGGGTGATGTATCAGTACGAGTACGACGGCCGGTACCATGCCGCCACCGGCCGCGGTAATCGGCACCCCGGCGAACCAGCCGCTCGTCGGCTGGTCGGAGGTCAGGTTAAAGCGCGCGAGCCGCATGGCGCCGGTGAGCGCGAAGACGCCGATGGCAACGAGCAGTACCCAGAACTGGTCCGAGTCAAGCTCGATGCCCCCGATCTGCAGACCGGCATTAAGTACCAGCACCGCAGGCGCAACACCAAAAGAAACGAGATCCGCCATCGAGTCGAACTCGGCGCCGAAATCGGAGGTCGCCTTCAGCAGACGGGCCGAAAGACCGTCCATCACGTCCAGCAAACCACACCAGACGATGAACCAGGCCGCGAGTTCGAGTTCGCCGAGCTGTGTCGTCACGATCGACGCCACGCCAAGCATCAGGCTCAGTGCGGTGAAACCATTGGGTACGGTATAGCGAAGACGGCTCAAGGGCTTTCCAACCTCTTGTTATTTGGGTCTGACAACACTAAGCAGATAAGCACTGTTATGGCCAAGAAGGCGCCAATCAAGGCGCGACGAGCGCAGTTTGGTAATTCCAAATAAGCGAGAAGTAACACAGAGTGGCGCCTTCTTGGCCATAACCCGAAGGGCCGGGGCTATTTTTACGCCCGCCGGCGTTATCAGTCGCTCATATAGAACTACTATACGTCACTCCTTCTGCCTTGCCGGGCGTAAAAATAGCTCCGGCAGTGCTTATCTGCTTAGTGTTGCCAGACCCGATGCCCCATTCTGCATCCGGTGGCCGTGATTATCCACCGCTCACCCGGGAATTGTCAGCCACCCCACCACCGGGCGCCGCGCACAGGGGCGCCGGTGCCGGTAATACCGACGGGCCCCCTTGGCACGGTTAGCTGCATGCGCGTTCCGTCGCGGTTGATCTCGATGACGACATCTTCTCCCCGATTGCCCTGCATCGTCAGGTTGCGGAGGTCCGAAACACTGAATACCCGCTCGCCGTTGTAGTTGACAATCTCGTCGCCCGGCAGCAACCCGGCACTGCCGCCCGGGGACCCATCGAGAACCTGCGTAATGCTAACCGCCGTCGGCTGGCCCTGGGCTTCCAGGTAGCGCGTGTAGGCGTCGTCTCCGATTTGGCTACGGAGGATTGACTGCGGGTCGCCGGCCGCTGCGAACGGATCCAGCGCCTCACCCTGTCTTTGTGCGTCCCACGACGCCTCCAGGGCCTTGTAAGCGGCTTCGGACTCGAGCTGCAGGATCCGGCGCGCTTCATCTTCGGCGAAACCGCCTTCCACCATGCGCCCGACACGACGCTCCTGGTAATTCCTCATCCACTCGACGGTCCCGCGCGACGACCTGCGTTCGTTCCTGCGCGCCTCGCGCTGGCGCTCAGCCTCGGCTTCCAGTTCAGCCCGGGTTTGCTGTTCCAGCGCGGCCCGGCCTCCGGACCCATCGAGGCGCTCAATTTCTTCGAACAGCAGCGCCAGCGTATCTTCGAGGGCGAAGCGCGCATCGCGTTCTTCAGCAATGATCTGCTCGAGCCGCAACAACCGGTCCTCGGCGCTCGCTTCGTCAGGTAGCGCTCCAGCCCGTGATGCGACGGGCTGGTCAGCCGCCGGCTGCTCGCCGCCGAACCACGCCCCCACCGCGAATCCGGCGAGCAGGCTGATAACGACTCCGAGCGCGACCTTGTTCATAAAACGACCCTTTTCCTTATTCGACGACCTCGGCAGCGACGACCTCTGCCGGGCAACCGGAACTTGCGGTGTACGGACCCATGCCGGTGTTTACGCTGGCAACCTGCCCGGGCGCGAGCTCTCCCGAGACGTTGAAGCGTTTCTGCACCGGGCGGCCGGCACTGTCGTTGTACTGCACAACAACCTGCACGCCCCGGACCTGCACGCTGGTCTCATTTCTGACCGACACAATGAGGTTTCCGTTCCCGTCCGCTGAGCAACCGCGGTTCACGTACGCACCCGGATTCGACGGCATATCGAGCCGCACGAGCTCCCCCGTCGCGGCTTTGCCGTATTCGCCACCGGACTGGGCCACGACCTTGTAATGCTCGATAGCGGCGGCCCTGTTGCCGCGCGCCTTGGCGATATCGCCAAGCGCGTAGTGGGCTGGCGCCGTCGGCAGCAACGCGATGCTGTTTTCGAGGTCGTTGACGGCCGCGTCGGTCTGGCCGAGTTCCTTTCTCGCCAACCCGCGCTGCAGGTGGTAGTAGAAGAAACTGTCGCGCCGATCGATGGCACGACTGTAGTTCGTCACCGCCCAGTCGAAGTTGTCCTCCATCAGCCGGATATCGCCTCTCAACGCGTGAAAATGCGCTTCATCCGGGAACAGACTCAGCGCCTGGTTGGCTTTTGCCAGCGCCGTCGTCATGTCTTTCTCAGCCAGCGCCTTGCGGCCTTCGTCATAGGCATCGTAGGCCGGCTTGATCGCGATGGTCTTGCGCATGGCCGCCTGGTATTCCCGCTCGCCGCGGGTACCGCCGGCCGGCAGGGCTGAGGCCGTTGCCTGGTTCGCCCGCACACGCTCCATCGACGGCGGATGACTGGCGAACAGCCCGCTTAGCCAGTCTGAGCGGCGACCCTCGCTGAGCCGCACGAAGGTCTCCTGCAGCGCTACCGCGCCCTGTGGATCGTAACCAGCCTTCGACATGTACTGCATGCCGTAGTAGTCGGACTCGAGCTCGGCACTCCGCCCGTACTTGGCCAGGCCCGCCTGGGCGAGAATATTGGCGCCGCCGACGATGAGTCCGCCGTAATCGCTGTCGCTTGCGGCGATCGCCGTGCCGAGTACACCGACCTGCATAAGCATGGCGCGCGACTGCTGCTTGGCCGAATGCCGCGCGGCCGCGTGCACGGCTTCGTGGCCCAGCACGGCAGCGAGTTCAGCTTCGGACTCCATCTCGGTGAGCAAGCCGCGATTAATCGCGATCTTACCGCCTGGCAGCGCCCAGGCGTTCGGCACGCCGTTATTCAACACCACGAACTCATAAGGCAGGTTGACCCCGCTTTGCGCCGCGACGCTCTGGCCGACTCGCTGCACGTAGTCGGTCAACACCGGGTCGACGTCATAGGCGCCGCCCTGCGACTGTTGCATGGGTGCATAGTTCTGTTTGCCCATCTCGATTTCCTGCGCGGTGCTCATCAACACCAGTTCGCGCTTACCGGTAACCGGATTGACCGAGCAGCCGTAGAGAAATACAAAACTGACCAGCAGGAAAATAGTTGCCTTACGCATTACGTCACCCTCATCATGATGCGTCCAAGTATAACGCCAGAAGAACCACCGAGTTTCAGGAGAGACGCCGCATGTGACCAAAAGGTCACGCGGGGCGTCCTTACTGTCACGCAACTGGCAGTGCGCCGGTTGGAGCATTGCTAATCAAGAAAAAGGGAGATAGGTAATGGGACTGTTCGACTTTGTAAAAGACGTTGGCCGTCAGATTTTCGACACTGACGCGGAAGCGGCCGACAATATTAAGAACCACCTTGAAGTAAAGACTCACGGTCTCAGCAACCTGGATGTCAAATTCGACGACGGTACGGTGACGATCTGCGGCGACTGTGCCAACCAGGCCGCTCGCGACCAGGCGATCCTGATCGCCGGCAACATCCAGGGCGTGGAAAAAGTCGTCGCGGACGACCTCGTTGCCCCGGAACCCAAGCCCGAAGAGCCCGAAGAGAAAGTCGAGATCTACGAGATCGTCAGCGGTGACACACTTGGCGGCATCGCCAAGCGTTACTACGGCAAAGCCGGCGCCTACATGAAGATCTTCGAGGCCAATAAAGACATTATTTCGGACCCCAACAAGATCTACCCGGGCCAGAAAATTCGCATCCCGCTCGACGACTAAAGGATTAGGTGAACTCCATGGACCTTATGGACCTGTTAAAAGCAACTGGCGGCGGCGACAGCGTCGGCCAGCTTGCCAAAGCCGTAGGACTCGGCTCGTCAGACACATCGAAGCTTGTCGATTCCCTGGCGCCCGCGCTCATGCGTGGCCTGCAGAAGAATACGGCCAGCGACGACGGTGTTGCCGGACTCCGGCGCGCCCTCGAAACGGGCGGTCACGATCGTTACATCGACAATCCGGAACTGCTCGCGGCTGCTGAAACGCGTTCGGACGGCAACAACATTCTCGGCCATATTTTTGGCTCGAAGGATGTCAGCCGCAACGTCGCGGCAGCCGCCTCGCAGGACACGGGCATCGATGCCAGCCTGATCAAGAAGGCACTGCCGCTGCTCGCATCGCTCGCCATGGGCGCAATGAGCAAGAAGACCTCGGGCGGACGCGAGCTCGGGGCGTCCGCGCAAAGCGGCGGCCTGGGTTCGCTCGGCGATCTGATTGGCGCCGTCAGCGGCAAGGGCGGTCTCGACGACATCCTCGGCATGGCACGCAAGTTCTTCTGAGCGTCTGTGCCACGCCGGTTGCACGACCGGCACTAGAAAGAACAGGCCGGCACCTTCGGGCGCCGGCCTTTCTTTTGACCGATATATACTGCGCATGTGACTGAAGAACTCGACCTCTGGAGACTGGCCGCAGGACTCGGGCTATTCCTGTTCGGCATGCATCAACTCGAGCAGGCGCTGACCCAACTCGCGGGCCGCTCGTTCAAGAAATTCCTGCGGCAGTACACCGCCAAACCGGTGCGCGGCGTTATCGCGGGCGCACTTTCGACCGCCGCGCTGCAGAGCAGCTCCGTCGTCAGCCTGATCGTCCTCGCGTTTGTCGGCACCGGCATCGTGTCGCTTGCCAGCGCGCTCGGCATTGTCTTCGGCTCGAACCTCGGCACCACCATGACGGGTTGGATCGTTGCCACGATCGGATTCAAACTGGATATCGAGGCGCTCGCCCTGCCCCTGATCACAATAGGTGGCTTCGGCGTGGTCTGGTCCTCCGCGGGCACGCGGCGTGCTGGGCTGAGTCACTTCGTGGTTGGGCTGGGACTCATGCTCATGGGTCTCGAGTTCATGAAGTCGGGCGCGCTCGTCGCGACCGCGCTGTTCGATCCCGCCGCCCTGGCCGGCTATCCGCTGATCGTGTTCCTCGTGGCGGGCCTCTTGCTGACGGCCGTCATCCAGTCGAGCTCAGCGACCATCATGATCACGCTGAGCGCGCTCTATGCGGGCGCCATTCCTCTCGAAGCCGCCGCCGCGACGGCGATCGGCGCCGATCTCGGTACGACCATCACAGCAATCCTCGGGGCACTCGCCGGGTCGGCCGCCAAGAAGCGCGTAGCTGCCGCTGTCGTGATCTTCAACGTCGTGGCCGACACGATCGCGTTTGTCAGCCTGAAACCGCTGATTCACTTCATCACGAAGATTATCGGCCTCACGGACCCGCTGTTCGCCCTCGTGGCCTTCCACAGCCTGTTCAACCTCATTGGCATCCTGATCTTCTTGCCCGCCATCCCGCTGCTCAGCCGCTGGCTCGATCGGCGCTTCCGGGAGGACGAGACACCGCTGCTGCGGCACATCAAACCCGGCGATACGGCCGTTCCCGAGGCGGCACTCGAAGACATGACGCGCGAGACCTGGCGCCTGATCGACCAGGCGGTCGCCTTGAACCAGGCGGCTTTTGACCTGCCGGCCGATCACTCGTTTTACGACAGTGCCGACGACCGCAAGGGAGTCAGCGTCTTTTCGCCGGGCGTCGACTACGAACAGTGCTACGCCGACATCAAGCAGCTCGAAGGCGAGATTCTGCGGCAGGCGCTGTTACTGCAAAGCTCGGCGCTGGAACCCGACGAGTCCGAACGACTCAGCCAGATCATCCCGTCTATCCGTAACGCGGTGCACGCCGCCAAGAGCCTGAAAGACGTATACGAGGACCTGCAGATGTTTCGTGGTTCAGTCAACGACCGCTTCAATGCGTACTTTGGCCAGTTCCGCGAGGCCGCGCGGGAGTTCTTCGAATCGCTGGATGCGCTACGAACCTCGGACCTGGCCCCTGTGCGGTTCGAGGCACTCATCGAGATCAAGGCAAAATCCGAGTCGGTGCAGGAACGCATGCACCGGCGTATTTACGACGAGGTGACGCGTGGCGAGCTCGGCGAAGTCGAGATATCGACCCTGCTGAACGTCAACAGGGAGGTGTTTGTCGCGAACCACAATATCGTGGCGGCGCTGGCCGATGCGATGCTCGATATTGACGCAGCCGGCGATTTCGCAAGTATCCCGGCCGCCCGCTAGTCTCCGCTCGAGGCCGTAAGGGGTTTTCCCGATAGTGCTGCGGTCCGCACCGGGTCAAACTGCGGCCATGGATACGGATGCAAGAGCTCTGATGACGGAGCTGCGGGAAGATCACCGCAATATGGCTGTCGTACTGGACCTGCTCGACGAGCTCGTCGTGCAGATGGACGCAGGCAAGAACCCCGATTTCGAGCTGTTCGACGAGATCATGCGCTACATGACGGTCTACCCGGATGCGGTACATCATCCCAAGGAAGACGTCGTTTACGAACAACTGCGCCAGAATCGTCCCGATCTGTCGGAGCACCTCGACCACGTCCCTGACGATCACAACGACATCGCGCACCTGGGCTCACTCCTTCGTGACGAAGTCGAGGCCATCAATGCCGGCGCCGCCGTGCGCCGCGAGAAGATGATCGAAGACACGGCTGCGTACGTGCAGCGGCTGCGCAACCACATGCAGTGGGAAGAACAGGACCTCTTCAAGCGCATCGACAAGATGCTCGAGGCCCAGCCCCACACGGTCGACGTCTCGGAGTACGAGCACATCAAGGACCCGGTCTTCGAACTCGAGATCGAGGCGGGTTTCCGGCGCATGATCGCCAGCCTCAAGTAGCGCCCGCCGCGCGACGGTCGAACTCTCGTTATTCCCTAGTGGCCGCGGGCCGCACCGAGCAGAATCTGGGCCTTTATTTGCTGCCGGAATATGTCCGGTATATCCATTGAATCCAGTTGCCGCACCATCTCTTCGGGATTGTCTTTGGAATCCATCATCACGCGCATGAACATGGCTTGCTGACGCTTTTCGGAATCATCAATACTCTCGATGAGTCGCAGCTGGTCGTCACGACTCTGCGACATTTGCATCGCTGTATTCAGGATTATGTTGTCGCGATCCGCGCCACGCGGCAGCGTATCCAGCCACTGTGAAGCAGCCTCAGGCTCCGACCGGTACCAGCGCCTGACAATCTCACCGGCGGCGACTTGCCGTAAGTCCGTATCGTTAATCTGCTGCAATCTCTGAATGGCTGACGCGGGATCGCGGCGCGCCTCGGCAGTGACGACATTCGATAGTGCCGCATCTCGCGCGTGCCCTTGTGGTATCCGTTCCGCCCATCGAGCAGCAAGCGCACTGTCTGCACTGGCAATACTGGACACGAGTTGCGCCATTTGCATATCGAATCCAGGCTCACCGGCAAACTGGCTGACAAACTGCATTGCTTCTTCGGCAGAACGTTCGCTCACCAGTCGTTTGGCAACACCATTGGCCCAGGCTCCGCGATATTCCGGCGGAAGAGAGGTCACGACGACATGGGCTTCATCAAGATCGAGCTTCGCCACGATGTAGCCCATGCTGAAGACTTCCTCCTGAACTTCCGGGTCGCTGCTCAGCAACCAGTCAACAGCCGCCATGGCATCTTTCTCAAGCCATTTGCGAGCGACCGTCTGCGCCGCTCTGTGACGGTCGCTTTGATTCTTGATGTACTCAACGGAACTGGCGGCCTTCTCCGGTGATAATTCAAGCACGGCGTTGACTATTTGGAGCGTCAGGTTGCTGCGGTCGCGCTGGTTCTCAATACGCTGTGCTTCGGTCAGCGCGAGTTCGGGATCTTTCGTCGCGAAGCTGGCGATCACCTCGCGTACCAGCGACCCAAACTCGCTCTGCGATTCTGTTCTCGCCCATTCAAGTGCCCGAGCCGGGTTCTCCTTCGCATACTGAACGGCGACTATCTTTGCCAATTCGGCTCGGTTGGCCTTGTCGGAAATAGCACCCATCAGCCGCAGGGCCTGATCCAGGTCCGTGTCGACCAGTTTCTTGAATCCTGCTTTCTCGCTGTCGCTGAGTGCGCCGCTACCGCGGTTAACAAAGCGCTTCTCAAAGGCCTCCTCGGGATGCACGCGGGCAATCCTGTCATAGACCTCGTTGAGATACCGTCTGCGCAGGTCGACGTCATCAATTGATTCAGCAAACGTCTCGGCCCCGGCCAGGTCCTCGTTCGCCAGGGCCAGCGCAAGCCACTCTATTTGTTCGAAACGATGTTTCTCCGACCCCAGTGCAAGCACATGGGAGAGTGCTTTCTCTGGTGACTGGTCGACCAGGTATCGAAGGTAGATCGCCCGATTCGACCTGGATGGCCGGACGCCCAGCTCACTCTCGACCAACATCGCGTCGGCCGTGTAGGCTCCGCCGACGCCGCTGTAAATCATTTGTGCAGCGGCGTACTCCTGGTCGTCATCAAGCGCACGAACCGCATCGATGGCAGCCATCAGGTCCATTCGCGCCCAGGTGCGCCACACACGCTTTTCGATATTCCGCGTGCCCTGGAAATAGTCGCTTCGCGCCATCACCAGCGCTGACTCTGGATCCACTTCCGTCATGCGGAAGAACACGATACTGAGTGCGCGCTCGCGCCAGACAGGATCTGCGATTCGCCCCGCGTCAAACGCAAGCTTTTGCAGACCAGCCGAATCGCTGCGACCACTCAGCGCATACAGCGCCTCGCCTCGATCAAACTCGCTGGGCAGTGCCTGCAGCGACTCGATTGTCTGCAGATCAATGAAGTGATTATCGCGATGCCTGGTCGCCTCGGCGCTACCCATAGGCGCGACATCGGCAATATCGCGCAGCGGGTGAGTCGCTGGGCCTTGACCGACAATGCCCAAGTGCTGCCCGGCGAGCAGCAGGACAACGCCAGCAAGCATGCCGGCAAGCAATGTAACAGCCAAACGTCGCATCATTGGTCTCCTAAAGAGACATACTACAACGTCGTGGGATCAGAAATACCAGGCAAACTGCGCGAACAGTCCTGCATCCACCGAGAGATAGCGATTCGGCAGGCCGGTGTCGATGCCGCCGAATTCACTGCCGTTGGCGCCCAACGGAATATTCAGGCTCGCCAGGAACGTCATGTTGTCCGACAGGCTGTAGTTCGTCACGAGCTGGAACAGCGCGCTCGGGTCCCGCGCGTTAATCAGCAGCGTCGGCGTCAGCGTCCATAGCGGCGTCATCTCTATCGTCACATTCGCCGCAGCATAGTGACGTCCGGCCGTAAACAGTTCGCCGCGTGCGAGTCGCGTAGCCAGGTCCGGGTTGCCGGCCAGGCTCAGCGGATCGTAGCGACCGCCCGATTGCCCGAAGCCGTTGTAGTAGTACTCGATGGCGCCGCTCATGTTCCTGTCTTGGAAAACCCAGGAGTACATCAGGTTGGTGACGAACTGGACGTAGGTGTCCGAATCCGTATCCGTGACCACGAGATCGGCGCTCCAGACGGCGCCTCCAATCGCGTGACTGGCGCCGACGCCGACGACGGCATCGCCGTAGCTCTGCGCGAGTAGCAGATCGAACTCGCCCGCGCCGACGAAGCCGTGATATTTGACCGCGGCCGTTGCCTCGTCCGACTCGGCGTCGCCTGAAACGAGATTGCGGCGCGCGACGTAGGCCGCCTGCATATCGTTACCGTTGTCCTGCAGGTACTGCAGGTAAAGCATGTCGTCGCCGGCCTTGTACTCGGTGTCGATCGACGTTGGGTCGAACGGGTTCACGAGATCCATGGGCGCATAGACTAGACCGTTGCCCCAGGACAGCGCCTGGCGCCCGAGCCGGACGACGGCCTTCTCGCTGGCGTAGCCGATCCAGAGGCGATCGAGCCGGTGCAGGATAGCGCTGTCGCTGCTGTCTGTAATGACGTCGCTGAGATTGAACAGGCGTCGATCGTCGTTCGGTGGACCGCCCGTGAATTCAAGACTGTCGCCCTGCAGTCCGACCAGCTGATACGCGGCATCGAAAGTCCAGCGGCCCGAACTGAGTTGCAGGTTCAGTCGCAGGTCCGCGGTAACGTCCAGCGCCGTCGCGCCGGCAAAGTCCCGGTACAGGCTGTTATCCGGAAAGGTCTGACCGACTAGCCGTAACTTGGTGTGACCGCCTAACTCGGTGCTCAGGTCGTCGGCCGCCGCCGCTGAGACCAACAGCAAAAATAAGAGTGCCAGGCTACGCGGCATGCTGCTCGGCATCACCCACGATGCGGCCGTCGAGCATGCGCACCAGGCGCTTCGCATAGGCCTGCACGCGCTGGTCGTGCGTCGCGATGATGAACGTGGTGTTGTGGTGCTCATTGAGCTCGGTGAACAACTTCATCAGTTCGGCCGAGGTTTTCGAATCCAGGTTCGCCGTCGGCTCGTCGGCCAGCACCAGTTCGGGCCGCGACACGATCGCGCGCGCTACGGCGACACGCTGCTGCTGTCCGCCCGACATCTCGGCCGGCCGCCGTGTCTCGAGCCCCTTGAGACCAACCTCTTCGAGGATCGCGTAGGACTTGTCGCGCCGTTTGGCAGCGGGCACGCCCTGCACCTGCATGACGAACTCGACGTTTTCCTGCGCGCTCAGCACCGGGATCAGGTTATAGGCCTGGAAGACGAAGCCGATGTTCGCAAGGCGCAGGTCCGCGAGCTGGCCCTTGCTCATCTGGTCGATCCGCTCGTCGGCGATCCACACTTCACCGCTGTCGGGGATATCGAGGCCGCCGATGGCATTGAGCAAGGTCGTCTTGCCGCCGCCCGACGGCGACATCAGGCAGACGAACTCGCCTTTTTCGATGTCGATGCTGAGGTGATCCAGCGCCTTGATATCCTGGTCGCCCTGGCGGTAGGTCTTGCACAAGTCGATACAACGTACTGCTGTCATCTTTACACCTTTGTAATCGCTTCAACGGGCTCGTAGCGGGATGCGCGCCAGGCCGGCGACAGGCTCGCAAGGAAACCGAGAATCATGACGACGACATTCGCGAGAATGACATCGTCGATATCGAAGCTCGGGTACAAGGTACTCGAAGCGCCGAACATCTCCATGCCCTCCGCAACGATAGAAATATCGATGCCGCCTTCCAGTGGTTTGATTGTCACCCAGGCCAGCACGTCGCCGATAAGCAGACCCACGGCCAGCAACATCATGGACTCAATAATGATCTGGCCGAGAATCATTGCCGGCTTCATGCCCAGCGCCAGCATCAGGCCGATTTCGCGAATGCGCTCGAAAACGGCCATCACGAGCGTGTTCACGAGACCGAACGACAGGGCGAGGAAAATTACGATGACCCAGATCAGCATGAAGCCGTCCATCATGCCCATCATGGTGCCGAGGTACGTGTCCACCTCGGTCCAGCGGCTGACGCGAACGGAATCGTCGACGAGTGCCGCAACCTTTTCGTAAACGGGTTCCACATCGCGATAGTCGTCGCCCACGAACACAACTTCGGAAACGCTGTCCCCGATGCGCAGCATGTCCTGGGCTGTGCGCTTGCCTACAAACGCAAACGATTCTTCAGTCGCGTCCATCTCGGCATGGAACAAGCCCACAACGCGAAAGCCCCGATCCGCGATCTCATTGTCCGGATCCTGGCTCATCAGCACGACGCGTTTGCCGACCCTTGTTTCCAGCGTGTCGGCGAGTTTCGCACCCAGCACGACGCCCTTGTCATCCGGCGCCTCCAGAAAACGGCCGTCCACATCGTCGTAGTCGAAAAACGCGAAGCTGCGCTCAGCTTCCGGGTCGATCCCGAGCAAGGTCACTCCGCGCGACTCGCGCTCGCTCGTCACAATTGCCGGCACCCGAACCCTGCTGGACCACCCTGCGAATCCCGCGCCGCCAAAGCGCTCGTCGAGTTCGGCGTCACTCAGCGCAACGCGATTGTTCACACTGGGATCGTCGAGGTAGTCCGGGTCGTGAATCAGGACGTGACCGGGGATGACGCTAATGCCATCGACGATCATCTGGTCGACCATGCCGCGGGTCAACGCCGTCATGAAGATCATGGCCCATGCGCCGATGGCGATCGCGCTCAACATCACAATAGTGCGCCGGTGATTGCGCCACAGGTAGCGCCACGCGAGTCGACACAAGACTACGAATACATGCATCAGGTCGTCCTCATCGCTTCAACCGGGTGCAGGCGGTGCAACCGCAATGCCGGGTAGACCGCTGCCGCCAGCGTGAACAGGAACACCACCAGCGGGCCTGCGAAACTGCTGACCAGCGTGGCTCGCGGATACACACGGCCCGGCAGGTTGAAGTTCGCGACCATTTCTTCCATGCCCGGATACGTAAAGCCGTTCACGGTAAACCACGTCGTGAACAGCGCCCCGGCGAGCGCCCCAAGGATCATGCCGATAAATCCCATCATGGCGGTTTCCAGCATGACGAGCCGGCCCAGCCTCCCCGGCTTGAGTCCCAGGGACATGACGATGCCAAACTCATGCGTGCGTTCGAGCACCGACATGAGCTGGGTATTGAGCACGCTGAACGCCACGAGAATCACGAGAATGCCGTACATGAAGAACGCGCTGCTCATGTCGGCCTGGATCGCCTGCTTGAGACCCGGCTGCAGCTCGTCCCAGCCGTGCACGACAAGGTCACTGTCGTCGGACAGCGCCGTTTCGACACGCGCCTGCAGGATGTCTGCCTGGCCGAGATCGGGCGCCAACAGCACTACCTGGTGGCCGGCACCGTTCATATAAAAGATGTCCTGGAATGCACCAAGCGGCATCTGCGCAATATTGCGATCGATCTCCTTGACGCCGCTGCCAAAGATTCCGACGACGTTGACAACGGCCGCCGCAAAGGAGCCGTCGACACCGCTACCGAGCAGCGTCAGCTCGTCGCCGATGCCAATGCGCAGGTTGCGCGCCAGCATGGTGCCGATGACGATCTCCGTCGCGTTGGTATCGTCGAGGTAGCGGCCCTCCTCGATGAGCCCCGGGATGTTCGACACCTGGGGCTCGAAATCGGGCTCCACGCCGTAGATGCCGATGCCGTAGCTGCGTTCAGCGCTCGACGCGAGTCCGAATGCCCAGCCGCGCGCCGCGATCGTGTCGCTAGCCAGTTCGCTGCGCAGGTGCGCCGCCAGCGGCTGCACATCGGGCACGACCTGGCGCATCTTCTGGTCGTCCTTGTAGCCCGGTGCCTGCACCTGCATGTGGCCGCTGAAGACCTTCAACGTGTTGTCGATCATGAGGCCGTACATGCCGAACTGCAGCGAGATCATGAACACGAGCAGTACATTGGAGAACACCATGGCCCCGATCGTGAGCCAGGTTCGGCGGGAGTGCCGCCACAGGTTTCGCCATGCGAGGCGCAGGACGATGTTCATGCCTTCAGTTCCGTGGGTTGCGAAGGTTCGACAGCGTAAAGAGGCTGTCTTTCAGGTCCAGCTCGTACTCGACGGCGTTGACTGCAATCTCGGTCCACTCATCGGGGTCGTCGGTCTTGACCATGCGTTGCCGCATGGCAATGGTGCGGCCACCCATCTCGCCAATCTCGAGCGATTTGAGCGTCTTCACGAGTTCGCCGTCCTGGTCAAAAAAAGCGTGCTCAATAACCACGTGGTCATCACGAATTGTGAGCACCTCGCTACCCCAGACCACGGCCGCGTCCTCGTGCGGTATCGACTCAATCGTGTACACCGTTATGTCGTCGACCGTCTCAACCGACATAATCGTATGATCGTATTGATCGATGATGTCGTCAGCCCGGGCAATGTCCTTGTTCGAAAAATCCGACCCCATCCAGCTCTGGCCCATCATCGACGACGGCACCTTGATTACACGGTTAATTTTTGGCGAAAACGTCCACATGCTGTTTTCGTCGGTGAGCGTGCCGTTGCCGCGGTCTTTCTTGGGCTCCATGACCCGCACGAGCGACTGCTCGTCACCCTTGGTCCAGGCCTGCATGGTCATCGACCGCTCCCAGTCGGGCCGGTGTATGACCATGGTCATCTCGGTATACGACGTGAGGCCGCGCCAATGATCGATGGCGTCACGCACGATCTGGGTCGCGTCGCGGTCTTCATCGGCCACAGCAAACGATGTTGTTGCCATGAGCAACAAGGCAGTCAGGAGTCGAATATTCATACCGGTATAGACCATAGAATCGGCCCGGCGCTCAGTATTTCATATCCGTATATACCGTGCACCCAGCCAAAATATATTCAGGCCCCGAATTGTTGCTCCTTCGGTATTCGCAATGAGTGCACTAGAACAAGAGTCTCTTCTTGCCTCGAATCAGCAACACAAGACCCACGACAATCTGAACCACGTAAGAAACCCGGCGACTGATCGTATGCGCTGCCATCCTCTCGGTCATTTCTGCATGGTCGGAGAACCACGAAGATTGCGCTAGCGACAGCGCTTCCGAACCGAACATGGAAATTATGCCGAATGCGAGAATGTAGATCCCGATCAGGTGCATGCCGACACCGACCAGCTCTTCCAGGTTAAAGTCACCCATCGTTGTGGGGCGCGGAGCGGCAAACGGTATGTGCGAAATCCGGTCGGCATAAACCCAGAGGAAGAATGCGGCAACCAGCGGTCCCAACGTTATCAGCCCGAACATGAGGAGATAACCCAGATCGAGGGATCCGCTTAGCAATGGCTCCGTTACGTAGCCAAGGCTATTGAACGCGGAGACCGCTACAAGCACAGCGCCTACTCGACAGATCACGAAACCAACTGGATTATTTATCATTAGAGCCTCCCTGCGGTTCCCGCAACTCGAACAGTTGGCCGATTTCCAATACTTGCGAACGACAGCTGAGCGTCAGTAGCCGTCATTCTAGCCTAAACCAACTGAGCGGCTGGACACAGCAAAAAAAGGGCAGCCGAAGCTGCCCTTCCCCGCATTACGTGATGCGGGTACTAGTCGTCTTCTTCGTCCATCGTCTCGTGATAGTGACCGACATCGGTCTCAGCCTCATCCACGCAGCTCTGATACTCGGCGATAATCGCGCCGGCCGCTTCCTCGCCGCCTTCCTGTTCCACGAGCGCTGCAAACCACTTGATGTCGTCCTCGGAACGGTACCACTCGAGATCGGCCATGCCGCCTTCCATTTTCCAGACGAAGAGCGCGTCCCACTCGCCGCTCTGGAAGTGAATCGCCCCGAGCGGACCCGGTGTACCGGCTTTCTCTCCTGCCGGCTTGAAGTGTTCCGCGATGATCTCAAAAGCTCGTTCGCGCTTGCCGGGCTTGAACTTCACATACGTGGCGGTGATGTAACGGGCGTCGTCACCCTGCGTCTGCGGGCCTTCTTCATCGTCCTGCGCGGACGCCGGAACCGCGAACATCGCAAGCGCCGTAGAAAGAACCAGGACTCTTCCCCATTTGAATATATGCATTGTGTAACCCCTTGTATCGTTATTAGTTTTTGTTCTGCGGGTCGCCACAGCATAAACAGTTGCCAACGAATCACAACCGAATTCGGGAACCAGCCGCCAAGGCCTCGCTATTCAAGCACTTGCAAGATTGCAGTACGTGTTTCTCGCAATGGCGCCAACCGGCCCCGGGGATAGACTCAAAGTCAGGAGGAATTTAAGGAAAAATAAATAGGGACGGAACTATGTTCAGCATCGAAGCAATCATGAGTACCAACCTGATCACGGTGCCTCCGTCCGCGACTCTGGCCGAGGCCCGGACGCTGATGCACGATAATCGGATTCACCATATTCCGGTACTTGAAGGCGGAAAGCTTACTGGCCTTGTGTCGTTGACCAACGTGCTCGCGGCCACGGACAGTTTCCTGCGCGATGACGGGTCGCGCATCCATGCCAACGAAATCGGTATCAAGGATGTGATGGTGACGGACGTGGCCACGGTCGACGTCAACGCCAGCCTGCGTCACGCCGCGCTGTTCCTGGAAAGACACAAGATTGGCTGTCTGCCAGTGCTCGACGACGGCGACCTGGTCGGCATCATTACAGACACGGATTTCGTCGCGGTTGCGATCAACCTGCTCGAACAGATCGAGGAAACGGAACCCGTCGTCGAGGACTACGAAGACGTCGGCGTCGCCTGAGCGGCTTCTTCTTGTTCTTCTTCCTCGCTACGAAGCGCGTACTCGGCATCGCGCTCCGAGCCCAGCAATATAGCGACCCAGCGCGTCCTGTCATCATGCTCCAGCGCCATCTTCAGCGTCATTGTCAGCGGCACTGACAGCAACATACCGACCGGGCCGAAGATAAAGCCCCACGCAAACAGTCCCACGAATACGACCAGCGGCGAGATGCCGACGCCGTAGCCCATGAGGCGCGGTTCGAGGAAGTTGCCGAATACAATATTGATCCCGATGAAGCCGAGGGCGGTCGCACCAGCCGCACCCGCGTTAATTTGCACGAGCGCCAGCAGCACGGCCGGAACCGCAGCAATGATCGAGCCGATCGTCGGTATGTAGTTGAGCAGAAATGCCAGCATTGCCCAGAGCAGCGGGAAGTCGAGTCCCAACGCCCAGGTCAGCGTACCCGCACACACGCCGGTCGCAAAACTGACGAGCGTCTTGATGCCGAGATAGCGGCCGAGATCCTGCAGAAACACGCGCGGGCGTTCGAGCGAGCGTTCGCTGGCACCAAACGCGGCGGCGAACTTGGTCTTTGCGGTCGACGCCTCGAGCAGAATGAAGATCATCGTGAAGATGATCAGGAACGTGTTGGTCAACACGTCCCGAAGACTGTTCAGCAGACCGGCGACAAGCCCCATCGCCCAGCCCGGGTCGATCATGTCGCTGATGCTCTCGATCTTTTCGTCGACGTTCAGGTTGTTGACGACAAACTCGAAAGCGCCGTCGATAATGACGTCGAGTCGTGCCTGGTAGTTGGGCAACTCCGCCGTAAAATCAGCAATCGACGTGCCGAGTATTGCGCCCAACACCGCCAGGAAAAACATCAGCGCCGTGACGATAATCAGTGCAGCGAGAACCGATGGAACACGATGCTGCTGCATCCATAGCATTGGGCGAACCGTGATCAGCGCGAGAAATGCAGCAAGCAGGAACGGAACAAGCAGAACGGACATCATCTGCATGCCGTAGATCACAACGACCACGGCCGCCGTCATAATGACGGCGCTGCCCCTCTCCTTCGGCACCTGCGCCACGGTCAGATCAACTCACTCAAAGCGTTTTCTTTTCCTTGGGTGTATACAGTTCGGCCTCTTCACGCGTGAGCTGCTCGATCTTGACGCTCCAGCGTGCCAGCGTCGAGCTCACGCGAAGCTGGTAGAGACCCGCCGTGTGAAACAACTTGACGCCATTGCCACGATGCTTGGTGTACAACACACGACCGACGTGACGACTCGTCTTCGCTTCGATCAGCGTGATCTCGAGCCCCATCAGCTGCTCGTAGTCACCGTCGAGGCGCCAGTCGAGCACCCACGGTGACTCCACGCGAAAGATCGCCGTCGTCATATTGCCCGATCCGCTGAACTCCGCGACGCGTGTCTTGGCTTCGGCGGGAGATCCTGCAAGGACGAGCGCCAGCAGGAGTGAAATTAGGATTTTTTGCATGAACACCTCTGAGTGGATTCTAACACCGAAGATAGTGCAGCGACGCTGTCGACATATCTCTGGCGGGATGTCCGATCAGACCCTCGAGCACGGCGGCAGTTCCCGTATTGCCTTCCTCCAGCATGGTGAGCTGGTCTCGCGTGACCGGGTAAAACGGCAGCCAGTCGAAGAGCGTTGCGCCAACCCGCATGATCCACAGCGGCATGGGCAGGAGAATCTTGGACTTCCCGGCAGCGTCCGCAACGCGCCGCACCATCTCGTCCCAGCCCAGGACTTCGGGGCCTGCCAGCTCGAGTACCTTCCCGATCGTGGCGTCATCGGCCAATGCCGCGACAAACGCGGCCGCAACATCTTCAATGTAGACGGGTGACATTTCGACGCCGGCGAAGGCCACGGCGGGAAGCGGCGGCTTCACCATGTCGCGATACAGCTGCGTCGCAAACTCCATCGTGCCGCGCGGGTCACCAAAGATGACCGAGGGACGCAGAACCGTTACGTCGAGGCCGCTGTCGAGCGCATGGACTTCGGCACGGCGTTTGGTTTGCTGGTACTTCGTGCCGGGGTCTTTGACCCCGATAGCGCTCATCAGCAGCATGCGCTTGATGCCCTGCGCCTGCGCTGCGGCGACCGTATCGACGACACCCTGGTACTGCGTCTGCTCGAACGTGATGCCGCGCCGCGGAAACTCCCGCAACAAGCCGACCATGTAGATGACCGCGTCGCAATCCGCCAGGACGCTCCGCAGCGCATCCGGCGACTCGAGCTCGCCGCTGGTCACGCGGACCTGGTCAATCTGCTGCACCTTGTTTTCGCTACCGGGACGCACCAGCAGACTGACATCGTGTCCACCGTCGAGCAACGCGTCCACAATGTATCCGCCAACAAACCCGGTACCGCCAATGATCCCTACTCGCACGACCTCATTACTCCATTGGGTGATTCAGGAAGTTCAGACCAGCCATCGTGCCAGAAAATCCCGGTAGACTGTGATTCATGAGTTCTGTACGCGCCCTCGTCATTCTCACAGGCATTGCCTGCCTGGCCCTCGTGGCCCTGCTGCTGCTCGATTTCCGGGTACCAGCGGCCCTGGCCAAGTTCATCGCGTCGACGGCGTTCATCGGGATCGCGATGCGGTCCGGCGCCTGGTCGTCGACCTACGGCCGCCTCATCCTCCTTGGACTCGCGTTCTCATGGTGCGGGGATATGTTCCTCATCGGGCAGTCCCGGTTCGCCTTCCTGAGTGGCCTGGTCGCCTTCCTGCTTGCGCATGTTGCCTACGTATCGGCATTCGTACGTCACGGCTACCACCGCGGCTGGGTCTGGGCTGCCGTCGTGCCCATTACGGCGGTCGCGATTGCCGTGTTCTCCTGGCTCGAGCCGCATACTCCCGACACGCTGCTGTTCCCGGTGCGGGCCTACATCGTCGTCATCAGCCTGATGGTGATCTTCGCAGTCGGCACCCAGGGTCGCGGCGGGTCACGGCTGATCGTGACCGGCGCCGTGCTGTTCTTCCTGTCCGATTTGTCGGTCGCCGCCCTGCGGCTCGTGCAAACCGAGTACCCGACCTACGTGCTGGGCCTGCCGTTCTACTACGCCGGTCAGGTCTGCCTGGCCTTAAGTTCGTCGCAGTCGCGATCCCACTGAGGGGTTCCCGAAAAGCGCTCCACAAGAAAGTCTATAAAGGCGCGCACGCGATAGGAGAGATGCCGCGTCGGCGGGTACACCGCGTAGGCCGGCGTGACCGGCCATTCATAGTCCGTGAGAATCGGCACGAGGGTGCCGCGCCGAATCGATTCGGACGCCAGGAAGGTCGGCTGGATGACAATACCCAGACCATGCGACGCCGCATTGGTCAGGAAATCGCCGCTCGATGCCCGCATGGTGCTTCTGACATCCACCGTGTGTTTCTTGCCCTGCTTGTCGGTCCACGGCCAACGGTCCGGGTCCTGGAGGTTGGAGTACACCAGGCAATCGTGGTCTTTGAGTTCCCCGGGCGATGCCGGTGTGCCGTGCGTATGCAGGTAGTGCGGCGACGCGGCGACCACGGTGTGCGCATCGAAGAGCTTGCGCGCTATCAAGGACGAGTCGCGAAGATGGCCAATGCGCACCGCGACGTCGATGCCCTCCTCGATCAGGTCGATGCGGCGGTCGTTGAGATCGAGATCGAATTTCAGCCGCGGGTGCCGCTTGGTGAACGCGGCAATGGGCTTGCACATGTGGCGCACGCCAAACGACAGCGGCAGCGCGACCCGGAGCGTGCCGCTCAACTCGCCGTGCTCCTGCTGCACCGCCGCCTCGGCCTCGTCGAGGTCGGCCAGGATGCGGGCGCTGTGTTCGTAAAAGCTCTGTCCGGTTTCGGTGAGGTTCAGAACCCGGGTCGTGCGGCGCAGCAACTGAACCCCGAGCCGCTCCTCGAGCGCCGAGACGCGCCGGCTGACCGCCGACTTGGCGAGATTCAGGCGATCGGCGGCCGCTGTGAAGGTGCCGGCCTCAACGACCGCCACAAACGCCTGTAAATCCTCGAATTTGTCCATATTGTTGCGTTTCAGAGAACAATGATATCTCCAGACTAATATTTATCTCACTATTGTCAACAGCCAAACTGTCTCCGACTTATGAAGCACACCGAATACGGAGACAAACCGATGACCACAGCCCTCAAGATCCTGGAAGTCCAGGCCAGCGCCCGCGGAACGGGCTCCATCAGCCGCGAGCTCACGGCCGACCTGATCGCGGCCCTCGAAGAGCGCCACGGCAGCGTCGACGTCACGCAACGCGATCTCGCCAAGGGCCTGCCGTTTGTCGACGAGGCCTGGGTCGGCGCCAACTTCACGCCGGATGAAGACCGGACCAGCACACATCGCCAGATCCTGTCGCGCTCGGACGATCTCGTTGCCGAACTGCAGGATGCTGACGTCATCGTGATCGGTTCGCCGATCTACAATTTCTCGGTGCCCGCCGTGCTGAAAGCATGGGTCGACATGATCGCCCGTGCACGGCTAACCTTCCGCTACACCGAAAACGGCGTCGAGGGACTGCTCCAGGGCAAGAAGGCATACGTCGTTGTTCCATCGGGTGGCGTGCCGGTTGGCAGCCCTGTGGACTTCGCAACACCCTACCTGCGTCATGCGCTCGCGTTTGTCGGTATCACCGACGTCGAGTTCATCGGTGCACAGGGCGCGGATAGAGGTAATGACGAAGCCATGGATGCTGCACGCGCCCAGATTGCCGAACTGGTTCACCTGGCGCCGCAGGCCGCCTGAATAACGACCGAATTAGGAGGAGACGAACATGTACGACATCATTCGTTCCAACGACCGCGGCAGCGCCGACCACGGCTGGCTGAACGCGAAGCATACGTTCTCATTCGCCGAGTACCGCAATCCCGAGCGCGTACACTTTGGCAAGCTGCGCGTGATCAACGAGGATCGCATTGCCCCGGGCAAGGGTTTCGATACACACCCGCACCAGGACATGGAGATCGTGACCTACATCATCAGCGGTGCGATCGAACACAAGGACAGCATGGGCAACGGCACGGTGATCCGGGCCGGCGAGGTGCAGCGCATGACGGCTGGCACCGGGGTACTGCACAGCGAGTTCAATCACTCGGACGAGGAAGAGCTGCACTTGCTGCAGATCTGGATCTTCCCCGAGCAGAAGAATCTCGAGCCGGGCTATGAGCAGACCTTGTTCGAGCGCGAGGAAAAGCTGAACAGGCTGCGCCTGATCGGCTCGCGCGATGGCCGCGACGGTTCCATCACCATTCACCAGGACGTGGACCTCTATGCGAGCGTGCTCGAAAGTGGTCGCGACGTGAGCCTCGATGGCACCGGCGAGCGGCGCGTGTTCATCCAGGTTGTGTCGGGCGACGTTGTCGTCAACGAGCAGCAACTGAACGCTGGCGATGGTCTCGGGATACGTCACCAGGATGCAGTAAAGGTCCGCGCCATCACCGACGCGGAGTTCCTGTTGTTCAACCTCGACTAGTGCGCTGGGTTAGAATGCGCCCATGCGTATTCTGACTCTCCTGACGAGCCTGAGTCTCGTCGTAGCTTGCGGTGGTGGTAGCGGCAATGGCAATGCCGCGCCACCGCCCCCTCCTCCTCCACCCGGCATGAGCATGATCAGTGACGTGCAGGGAAGCGGCGCGACGAGCCCGCTTGAAGGTGAGACGGTCACCGTGTCCGGGATCGTCACCGGCGATTTCCAGGAAGACGATACGGATACCCGCCGGAATCTCGGGGGCTTCTACCTGCAGGACGGACCATCGGATACTAACTTGCAGACGTCGGACGGTATTTTTGTCTTCGATGGCACGAGCCCATCGACCGACGTGAGCGTTGGCGATGGCGTCGAGGTGACCGGCACAGTCGCGGAGTTCTTCGGCGAAACACAAATCAATGCGGCGTCGGTCCGTGTCACCGGGGCCGGCGCGGTAGTGCCGCAGCCGATCAGTCTCCCCGTCAGCGATACGACGACCAACAGTGACGGCGACCCGGTTGCCGACCTCGAGCGTTTCGAGGGCATGCTGGTCGAGTTTCCCGACACGCTGACCGTCAACGGCCATCACAACCTCGCCCGCTTCGGGACCGTGGTCCTTGCGCAGGGCGAACGCCTGCAGCAGTTCACGAACGGCAATGCGCCGGATGTGGACGCGTATGCAGCGCACAAGGAAATGAGTGCGCGCCGCACGATCGTCCTCGACGACGGTTTGCGCGTGCAAAACCCCGCAGAGGTTCATTACCTGGATGCAGGCGCGGCAGCGAACTACTCGATCCGCTCCGGCGACACGCTGGACGGCCTGGTTGGTAACTTGCGGTACTCGCGTGGCAGCGGCGGTGACGGCGACGAGACATGGCGCCTGATGCCTACCATGGATCCCGAATTCGAATCCGCCAATCCCCGCCCGGGTGCGCCGGCCATCGGCGGCAGCGTGCGCGTCGCCAGTTTCAACGTCCTGAACTTCTTCTCGACTATCGACGGTGGACAGAGCAATTGTGGACCGCAACAGGACCAGGGCTGCCGCGGCGCCGATAGCGCCACCGAGTATGCCCGGCAACTCGAAAAGACCGTGACCGCGCTGACCATGCTCGACGCCGACATCATCGGGCTGATCGAACTCGAGAACAATGCGAGCGCTTCGCTGAGCGCGCTCGTCGATGCGATGAACGCGAAGATCGGTACCAATGACTACGCCTGGCGCGATACCGGCACGATTCACGATGACGTCATCAAGACCGGGTTCGTCTATCGCACCTCAACCATCTCGACCGTGGGAGATTTCGCCCTGCTCGATCGCAGTGTCGATTCCCGGTTCAATGACGCACGCAACCGGCCGGCGCTTGCGCAGTCGTTTGAGGTCGATGCCACGGGCGCGGTGCTGACGGTCGTGGTCAATCATCTCAAGTCGAAGGGTTCGTCCTGCGATGCTGACGGCGACCCCAACCTGAGCGATGGACAGGGCAACTGCAACACGACGCGCACGAGCGCGGCGGCGGCGTTGGCTGACTGGATGGCCACCGACCCGACCGGCAGCGGCGACGACGACGTGCTGATCATCGGTGACCTGAATGCCTACCTGAAAGAAGACCCGCTAAGCGCGTTCGCGAGCGCCGGGTACACGAATCTTCTCGACGCCCAGACAGACTCGTATTCATTCTCGTTCGATGCGCAGGCCGGGGCGCTGGACCATGCGATCGCATCGGCAAGCCTCGTGCCGCAGGTGGCGGAGACCATCGAGTGGCACATCAACGCGGACGAACCGCGATTGCTGGACTACAACCTGGAGAACGGGCGCGACCCGAACCTGTTTGACGGGAGCACGCCGTACCGGGCGTCCGACCATGACCCCGTTGTGATCGGGCTGGATCTCACGAACTAAGCCCACTCCATCGGCAGCTGTATTCAGTCAGGCATGAACAGCCCGGAAACATGCTCGCAGGTCGTCCGGACATTGCTGGCCTCCCAGTCAAAGCCTTCGGCGGTACCCGCGTAGTAATGCTTGTCGTATTCGTAACGCTCGTCCGGATCCTCTACGAAGTCTAAACACCTCGCGACCCTGTTTTCGGCAGGGCAGGCGACGCCTTTTTGGTAAGACGCAACGATGTTGCCGCGCCTGTTACTCAGGCAGGCGCTTTCCACATATTCGCGATACCACTCACCCAACTCACTCAACGTGTATTCGCGGCACGTTCCGCTTACATAGCGCTGATCGCACGAGTCTATGCGATCCGCGAACTCCTGTTCGCCGCCCGCTGACTTGTCGGACCTCTCACCGCAGGCGGCGAGCAGCAAAGCGCAAGCAAGGAAGATGACGATTTGCCTCATAGTCAATGTCCTCCGCGTTTGTCGCTGATCGATAGGTGCGACGCCTCGAGTATACTGATTAGCACCCTTCGGATAAGGAACATTCAGTTGCGGCCGAAACCCAATCACATTGTAGTGTCCGGTCTTCTGGCTGCCCTGCACCTGTTCACGTCGGGCTGCACGTCTGTCACGACAACCGTGTCCACGCATGAAAGCCCGACTCCCGAACACATAGTTCGCCTGTTCTCCAATGTCGCGGCCGAGCCTCCTGAAGAAACTCGCAGCATGGCCGCCCAGCGTCATATGCAGACGCTGCCGGCCGTTGGACGAGATGACCTGCTGGCGGCTATCAAGGGGCCGCGGTCTGGCGCAGTAGCATGCGAACGTTCAGCAACGGCTGACGCGAATCCGCTCGATGAGATTGAGCGCCTGGCCCAGGAGACTCGGCTGGTCATCGTCAATGAAGCCCACGACCGGCCTTCGCATCGCGAATTCATTCGCCAGATCGCCGCACGTCTAAACGACGTGGGCTATTCCGTATTCGCTGCCGAGACATTTGGTCCGCGTATCGGAGCCTCACCTTCGGAACCGTTTGCGAGAGTTAATGACGGCTATTACTCGAACGAACCTGTGTTTGGAAACCTGATTCGATCAGTCAAGGGCCTTGGGTATGAATTGCGCGCGTACGAGTATCGTGGTCCGTACGACGATTCCAAGGGCCAGTGGGAGCGTGCCAATGCCCGAGAGGAAGGCCAGGCCGATAATCTAATGCAGGTCCTGAGCCAGATGCAGGATCATGAGCGACTGCTGGTTCACGTGGGGTATTCGCATGCGTCCGAGGTGCCGATACCCAGCTTTGAAGGTAAGACCTTGCGCTGGATGGCGGCCCGCCTTAAGGCAAAGTCCGGGATCGATCCGCTGACGATCGACAACACTGGCTGCTTGTCGAACTCTATGAACCCGGAGCTGAGCCAGGCCTCACATCGACACGAGCAAGGCCAGTTTGACGTTGTCGTCGGACATCCGGACGTGCAGTTCGCTAGCGGTCGCCCGACTTACCGTTTGATCGATGGCCATCAACTTGTCGACCTGCCGGACGCATTGCTCAATGACGACAAGCGAGTCATCGTCGAAGTCCGACGCTACGATGAGCCGTACGACGCCGTCCCGGTGGATCGCCTGCTTTTGAGACCCGGCGAGTCATTGCCGCTGGTTCTCCCTGACGGCAAATTCCGGGTTTCGAATTATGAAGAAGGCGCAGATCGCTATAAGGAAATTGCTGTCTTCATCAAGGACGGCCGTATTCTTTGAGGTAGTAGCGCACCGCGTCCTGAACGTGTCGGAAGCGGTCACCACCCAGGTGCTTGCCGCCGTACCAGCGCGTGACGACGACGATATGCTTGTGCAGTCCTTCCCGCTCCAGCATGCGGACGATTACCATGCCGGCACCGGCTTCACCATCGTCGTTCTTGACGGGACCATTGTCCCCGATGAAGGCCCAGGTGTTGTGCGTCGCCCTGGCAAACTTCTTCTTGCGGCGTAATTCTTTGATAAAGGCCCGCGCTTCGTCCTGCGAATTGCAGGCACCGCCCGACACAGCGTACTTCGAACCACGGTCCGTAATGATCGAGTCGAAAATCCGCATGGAATCACTCACTTCATTGGATTTCGAGGTCCATGCCTGTAATCAACCTGTCCGCGCAGCAATCTTGCTGAAGAACGCCCAGATCTCAGTTGCCCCGTCGATTTCTGCACTGACGCGGCCGATGCGGCGGCGCGGGAGGTACTGTCTGCCCGCAGGCCACGTGTGTCCGCCGCCTTCGATCCGGTAAAGGATGACGTGCGCCTGCCGGCACTGCTCCCACGTCGTGCGCAGAACACGCGTGTGATCGTTGGCAGCATCAATGACAGCAGTATCGCTAGGCGCTTCGTCGCAGCCGTTTCGCTGCCGCCAGAAGTCGATCGTGTCATCGGTCGACATGACCAGCCCGCGCTCCTTGCGACGGACCTTGATCTGCCCACCGTCGTACGGGACGAGCGGATCGTCAGTGCCATTAAGTACCGCTATGCCAATGTCTCGTGCCTTGCAGGTGTCTGCCATGAAGGCAGGCATGGGCATGGCAACCGGTGCAATCGCGCGAATGCGATCCGGAAACTGGCAGGCGACGAAATAGGAAGCCTGGCCCCCGCGTGAGATCCCTGTTGCGAATACGCGCGTGCTGTCGACAGGCTGTGTGTTGACGAGTTCATCAATTAGCGCCTCAAAGAAGCCACGGTCGTCGATCCGAACGTCGAGCGCCTCGGACACCACGCCAGCCCCAAAGTCCCAGGTTTTCTTGACTGCATTGGGATACGCGACGATGAAACCTTCCCGGTCGGCGATGGCGTGCAGCGATCGCCCGACCTCGCGCGCGACGCCACGCGCCGTACCACCACCGCCATGAAACACGAGCACAAGCGGCCTTTTCTCATCGCTTTCCGAGACAATCGAAGGGACATAGAGCAAGTACGCACGGTCCCGCTCGCCCACGACAATCGTGTGCTTCTGCAGCTTTGCGCTCGCCGCCGTTGCGGCCACCGGCGACATCGCCAGCAGGCCGACAACCGCGGCCACAAGCACCGATCGGATGTCGATACTTTTCAGGGCTTATTCCGGTTTGCGGAACTTCAGCGTCATGCGATTGGATTCGCCAATGGCCGCATATTCTGCCCTGAGCTCGTCGTTGCCTTCGCTGGTTGCGAACGTCGGTGGCAAACGCCAGACGATGTCTTCCTCGGTCGGCTGGTCCTTCGGATTCGCATTAATGTCGGATTCGGCGACGAACTCGAAACCGGCAGCCTCAACGACCTCGATAACAAAACTCTGCTTGAGGTAGCCGTGGCTGCCATCAGCAAACTCGTCCGACATTTCGTCGCGTGCGTGATGCTGCACGACGCCAAACGTACCACCTGGTTTCAGGACAGCGAATGCATCAGCCAGTGCCGTCGTCAGGAAGCCACCTTTTGACTCGAAGTTCGCGAGGTTGTGCAGTACACGCGGGAAGAACACGACATCCGCTGTGCCATGGTATTTCTCGGGCATGGACCCCATGATGAACGCCTCTATCGATGCGCCCGAGTCGCCACGCCATTCCTCGGCGTCAGCCGGCCAGTCCGTCAGCCAGGTGCTGCGCTTCGCGATGAAATCCTCGGTGCCGAAAGGGAAGTTTGGCCAGATGTCCATCGGGTAATCGGCTCCGATGACGCAGCCTTCTGCGCCGAGATACGGCAGTAGCAGCTTCGTGTACCAGCCGCGGCCGGGGAGACCCTCAACGACGATCATGCCGGGTTCTATACCAAAGAACTCCAGTGTCTCCTTGGGGTTGCGGTACGCGTAACGCGCCTGCACGTCCTCGGGTTGTGCCGCAAGCACCGCATCGAGCGTCATCGGCTCGGCGGCCTCGGCCGCAGGCTCTGCATCGGGTGTTGCCTCGGCGACGGGCTCGGCGGCCTGCTGGCAACCGAACAGGAATAGAACGGAAAGTAAGGTAATGCTGTATTTCATGATGGTCCCCAAGGAGCGCGAATTGGATGAAGCGGAAATTATGCGTCAGTCGAGATCGCTCAACAATGCATGAACGTCGGAACGTACCGTGTCGATCGCCTCGATGATTGTCTTCTCGGCCTTGTCCTTCTCTCCGAGCATGTCGGAATGCTGCTGCCACGCGTCTCTCAGCGCGCTGGCTGACTCCGGGACCGGTACCTGCAGAATCGACGCCAGGTCATCAATCGTCAGGACTATTGCCCAACCGGTCAGGGGATTGCCAGCGTCCTCCGCGTCCATGCCCCAGTGGCGGTGGTACACGACCTGCTGCAATTCGCCGAGATTCCTGAGCACTTCAATGGAGATGAGGCGCTGGTTGCGATTGAACTCGCTCGACTCGTTTCGCCACGTGTTGTAGCCGAGGCTGGTCACAGCCACGACAAGACTCACAATAGCGACGAAGTTGCGCCGGACCTGGTCAATTATTTTTGTCCCGGGCTTCATTTTGAAGCAGACCGGCTATCGACCCGATTTATTTCCGGAACCTAGAAACGCATGCTGACGCCAATACCGAACTCGTCGCTGTCGATATCCTGCCCCGGGAACGTGTCCGGGTCGTTCAGACGGAAACGAGCGGTCAGCTCGACGTTGTCGCGCACGAACCATCCGGCAAACGCTTCGGTCGTCTGCAGCTCAAACCCACCGCTCCGGTCTTGTCGTGAGAAACTGAGTCCGAACTCGATCGACGGTGTCGGGAACAGGGAACCGCGCAAGGCAATGGCGTCGCCGTCGCCGCCTGTATCGGATTTAGCGAACGCCACGTCCGCGCCGTACTGCCAGTTGGCACCCAGCGAGCCGATATGACTGAAACTCAGTGCAACCACGGTCGGGTTAGAGCTGCCAACGTCGAGGGTGGTGATCGCCAGCTCCAATGTCGTCGCCTGGCCGAGGTATTTGCCGACGCCAAGCGTGTACCGGTTCGCATCAAACTTTGCGAAAGCGGGGACACCGCCGTTGTTCGTGATGTCCACGTCCGACTCGGCCCTGGAAATGCCCGCTCGCGCGAACCAGCCGCTGTCTTTCCAGACGTGGCGCAGGTCCAGTGAGTATTCGTTGCTTGATCCGTCGGCGCGTACGCTTTGCGGCGGAATGATGCCTCCACCGGAGAACTCGGTTGTGGTCGACTCGTCGCCGTTGGCGTAACTGACGACGAGACTCGACGCACGACTCATGAAGGCCGCCCGGGATTTCGGACCATTGTCGTCGGACAGTCCCGAGTAGAACCAGACGCCCGTCAATTCGATAGTGTCCGTGTCCGACGAAGACGTGGTTATCCCGAGCGACGGGTCCGGTACGCCACCCAAGGTCGGAACAACCGTGGAATCGGATTGCGCCGATCCGTAGGTCAGGCCAACCTGGTAATCGTAGTCTTCACCGGCGGCGACCGCTGTCAGACCGCAACCAACCAGCAATACGAGCACTGAACTGCCTGTTCTCATCACTTAAATTCCTTTTAGCTGTGTCCCGAGCATTCCATCAAAATTCGGAGCAATTGTATAGATATGCGGTTTCAAGACCACATAGGTAGTGTCCGCGGCTTTCTAGAACGACATCGCCGTATAGCTTCTGTTTGCGACAAGCCCTTCAGGATTCGGGTCCGTGTTGCGAAAGTTGACGGGAATCGAGGAGCAGTTGCCCGTGCCGGGCAGTCCGGGCAATGCACCGCAGGGATGCAGGGAAAAATGCAGGTGCGGCAGCCCGCCCGTGTTGCCCGTGTCGCCGGACAGGCCGATTGGATCGCCGGCGAAAACCTGCTGACCAATCGTGACGTGCACGCCGTTCAGCGTGAGGTGCGAATACAGTGCGACGGTGCCGTCCGCATGCTCTATCGTGATCAGGTTGGTTTGCGCCCGGTCGCCATCGACCGCGCCATCCTGCGCGTGCACAACCTCGCCGTCCCGGGCCGCTGTGATGACTGTGCCGATCGGCATATCGAAATCGTAGCCGTAGTCCCAGAAATCTGAGTGCCCGAACCCGGAACAATTCGCCTGGTTGACGCGGTAGGTCTCCCCCACCGTGTACGGCAGAACAAAGTCAGACTGATCCCACTGCCCGAAGCCACCGCAGACAGACTGGCCTGGACCCATGCCCGTGGTCCCGCCGGAGGAGGAGCCGCCGCAGGCTGTAATCACCAACAGAATGGCCGTAATGAGTCCGGCTCTCACGCACACGCCGACGACGCGCGCCGCTGTTTCATTTCTGTAGACAGCCTTCGCCAGTTTTTCGCCGCGTATCGATGTGCTTGCCGCAATGAGAACCACAATGCCAACGTGCTCACGACGGGGATTGAACGTACGCCACTGAATTCTGTGACTCTGCTGACCCGTGTCCTGTCACCGTCGATAGGCTCGAGCAGAAATGTGTCCTGGAGAAACGAGACCCACTTCCGACACCAGACGTTAGTGTCCCGCATCTCGTAGACCAGCTTTCTATCCGCGACGAGTTCGACAATCTCCTGCCGGATGTAGCCCCTATCGGTCGTGCATTGGCGCGTATTGCCGACCTTTGGCTCGCCCTCCAGGACTTTACAGCTGAGCGGCTTCGGGATTCCCAGTCGGAAGGCGATGGGGTACGAGTCGTCCATATGCGCCGAGAAAAAGTGGGGATAGATGTCCCCCGGCGCACAATCGAAAACCCATGACGATTGAATCTTCATCTCGCTAATGACTGTCCCATGTGTAAAGCACTCGGGAGAAATCCTGACGCCGCAGGTCCTCGGGTCGAATGAAGAAGGCACCAATACCGACGTCGCCCCACAGAACCTCCGGCTGGTCGACGCTCGATGAACTCGCGAGTTCGAATAGAAGCTGCCAATCCTCATCGGGCGCATGCTCACGTGGATCCCATTGGGTGAAATCGGCGTAGCCCCCAATCCATGCGATCGAACGAACGGTGACATGGCTGCTGTAGCGGACTGCGACGCTTTCCGCTCGATCGCCAAATTGATCGAAAAAGTCCCAGCCGTTCCCGCCAAACACTTTGCCGAAGCGGTAATCAGCTGGCCCCGGATAGCTCATTCCGGCTGAAAACGTCAGCTTTGCCTCATCGACGACAGGCAGCATACCCTCTGGTCCGGCAGGTACCTTGCGAAGCAATTCCTTCTCGTTTTCGACGACCGACTCGTGCCATACGACGCGGAAGTACTCCTGCGACTGCATGAGCTCGAACTGCGCCTTCGCGTCGTACGGTCTCTTGCTGTAGAACTGCAAACCCCAGGCCTGCTTGCGACTATCGATGTCGTCCGAAATAAAGAACTGCAGGATGCCGGAATCAGGATAGTCGGGCAACGGTGGGACGTCGGCAAAGTTGATCTGGGCAAGCAGCTTCAGCGGCCTGCCGTCAGGGTCGTGCGGATACTCGAACCCTTTCGGCATATAGGGCACGCCCAGCAACTTGCTGTCGTAGACCGATGTCTTGCCTGTCTTTCCTTCCGCCGTGGCGAAAGGCAGCGCGCTCTTGTCGAAGGCTGCGCGATGGTCGGCCATTTCTTCTGGAAAATCGGCGATCACTTCATCGTTGTAGTAAGGCGCCAGCTCGTCGAAATCTCCCGGCAGCCCTGCCGACTGATCGCCGCAGCCCGCAATAACTGCCAGGCA
>SHLT01000188.1 GCA_004282875.1 Chromatiales bacterium
TTCGCAACCTCGGGTCCATCCTCGAAGGTGCGCCGGAGAATCCTGACGCCCTGTACATGAGTGCGGTTTGCCATCGCTACAAGGGCGATTGCGAAACTGCACTGGGTGTTCTCGACCGGCTCAAGGGCCTGCATCCTGAGCACGGCCGTGCCTACCAGGAGGAGGGCCACAACTACCGCGATCTCGGCAGGGCGGACGATGCGCTGCGCGCGTACTCGCGCGCCTGCCGTTTCAACCCCGCGCTGGAAGCCAGCTGGCGCGGCCAGCTGACGATCCTGAGCAGCCGTGGACGGCATGCCGAGGCCGCGCAGGTACAGGCGCAGCTCGAACGCCTGGGTGCACTGCCCAAACCGCTGCTTGCCGTTACGGATCTCATTGCGCAGGGCCGCATTCTCAAGGCCGAGGATATCTGCCGGCAGTTCCTGAAGACCGTGCCGGATCATGTCGAAGGTATGCGCCTGCTTGCCAGCATCGGAAGCCGCCTGGGCGTGCTGGATGACGCGGAATTCCTGCTCGAGAGCGCCGCCAGGCTCGCGCCGGACAATATCCAGGTACGCATCGACTACATCCAGGTATTGCGCAAGCGCCAGAAGTTCGAGCGCGCCCGTGAAGAGGCGCAGCGGCTGTTGCAGACGTCACCCGACAACGCGCAGTTCCTCTCTCTGTATGCCATTGAGAGCATGCAAACGGGCGACTACGCGACGGCGCTCGACGCGTTCGATGAGGTACTGACCAAGCTGCCGGGAGATCCGGGAACCCTGACCTCGAAGGGGCACGCACTGAAGACGCGCGGTGACTACGATGCGGCCGTCGAGGCCTATCGAGCGGCGCTCGCCAGCCAGCCGGGTCACGGCGAGGCCTATTACTCGCTGGCCAATCTCAAGGTTTATACCTTCAGCGACGCCGAGGTCTCGGCGATGGAGGGACAGGTTGAGAATACGGGCGACCTGTCATACATGGATCGCGTCCACCTGCATTTCGCACTGGGCAAGGCGTACGAGGATCAACAGGATTTTGAAAAGTCGTTTCGCTGTTACGCGCGCGGCAACGAGTTGAAAAAAGCCCAGAGTCGCTACGACGCCGACCAGATGACGGAAGATCTTGCCGCGCAGCGGGATGTCTGCACGGCCGAGTTCTTTGCCGCAAGGGCCGGCTTTGGTGAGGACGCACCGGACCCGGTCTTTATCCTCGGCCTGCCGAGAGCCGGGTCGACGCTGCTCGAACAGATACTGTCCTCACACAGCCAGGTTGATGGCACGCTCGAACTGCCGAACATCCTGTCCCTGTCACAGCGGTTGCGCCGCATGGGGAGGGGCGGAGACAACAAACCGTATCCCGAGAATCTTGCAGAGCTGTCGAGTGAAGAATGCACAGAGTATGGGCAGGAGTTTATGCGCGAGACGCGCATTCACCGCCAGGACGCCCCGTTTTTCATTGACAAGATGCCGAATAATTTCAGGCACATTGGCCTGATCAAACTCATTCTGCCGAACGCCAAGATCATTGATGCGCGCCGGCACCCCATGGCGTGCTGCTTCAGCGGCTATAAACAACTGTTTGCCGAGGGACAGGAGTTCACCTATAGCCTCGAGGACATAGGTCAGTATTACCGCGACTATGTGCAGCTGATGGACCACTGGGACGATGTGTTGCCGGGTTTTGTACTGCGCGTTACAAACGAAGATATCATCGAGGATCTGGACGGCCAGGTACGTCGAATATTGGCCTTTTGTAACCTGCCTTTCGAGGAGGCCTGCCTCGAATTTCACCGCACCCGGCGCAACATCCGCACCCCCAGCTCGGAGCAGGTTCGGCAACCTGTCAATCGCAGCGGCCTGGACTACTGGCGTCACTACGAGCCGTGGCTGGGACCGCTCAAGGACCGGCTCGGTACGGCAATTCGCCGCCGTTTTGCAATAGAATGAACCCATGGACCGAGAGCCGCCGATGAAAGATTACGATGAGATCCTGATTGCACTGCGCCGCATCATGCGTGCAACTGATTTGCAGTCGCAGCAGCTGTCCCGGCAATCGGGCCTGACGGTCCCACAGCTGCTTGTCATGCAGGCGATTGCCAAAGAGGGCAGCCCGTCAACGAGTGCGTTGGCCCGGCACATCGTTGTGTCGCAGGCGACCGTGACGCGCATTATCGACCGGCTCGAGCGAGACGGTCTCGTGAAACGAGAAAAGTCGAGCAAGGACAAGCGCGTGGTTAACGTGCGTTTGACCGATGCCGGGAACGCCAAGCTCGAAGTCGCGCCCGAGCCGCTGCAGGCCGAGTTTCTGCGCAGGTATCGCGAACTTGAGAGCTGGGAACAGCAAATGCTCAAGTCTTCGCTGTTACGCGTCGCGTCCATGATGGATGCGGAACACCTCGACGCGGCGCCGATCCTGCAAACCGGCGCGATCGTCGAAGTCCAGTCGGACAAGTAGAGCCAACAGAATTCAGCTAGGCTTCCTCTGCAAAGGGCACCCGAAACAGCAGTGAATACAATACGGGCACGACCAGCAGGGTCAGGAATGTAGCAAACGCCAGGCCAAAGATAATCGTAATGGCCATGGGTTTGAACATCGCCGTGCCTCCCCACAACAACGGTGTCATGCCGAGGACCGTGGTCGCCGTGGTCAATAGTATCGGGCGCAGCCGTTGCTGGCAGGCGGTCATGACCGCGTCGGCCTGCGAACGACCGAAGTCGGTGATTTCAATGGCAATTCGGTCGAGCAATACGATCGCGTTGTTGATGATGATGCCGGACAGGGAAATCAGGCCGAGAATCGTAAAGAAACCAAACGACGAGTTGGCAATGAGCAGACCGAACGTTACGCCAACCAGGCCCAGCGGAATGGTCGACAGAATAATGGCCGGCCGGCGTAAGGAATTGAATTGCCCGACAAGCAACAGCAGGATGAGCATGCCGGCCATCGGCAGCTCGGCCGCAATTGACGCGTTGGCATCGCCCGATTCCTCGGTCTCACCGCCGATCTCATAGTCATGCCCGGCGGGCCAGCCCGGCGCAGTTTCCTCGAGCCATGGGGCAAGTTCCTGGACAACCTCGGCGGCCGTGCTATCCGGGCGGAGCTGCACATTCAGCGACAACGTACGATCACGATCTCGGCGTTTGATTATGCCTGGCTCGAACGTCAGCTCTACGTTCGCCACCTGTTTTAGCGGCACGTTGGCACCGGTGGCCTGCGAATAGACGGTCAGTCCGTCCAGCTTGCTGAAGTCCTGGCGGTCGGCCGCGACCGTGCGCAAGGTCACGGGAATGAGTTCGTC
>SHLT01000104.1 GCA_004282875.1 Chromatiales bacterium
GAGATTCCGGCCAGCGAGAATCCAGGCCAGGCTGTGGCTTGTTGCCGAAGTACACTTGCGGCCAGCCGAAGAAATCGCCCTTGGACACGGAGGTCGCGTAGTCAGGCACCAGGTCGCTTCCAAGCTCGTCCCGCTCATTCACGACTGTCCAGAGCGTCTGGGTCGAGGGTTCCATCGCCATGCCAACGGGGTTCCGCAGGCCGTGCGCGAAGAGCTCGAGTTCGCCACTGTCGAGGTCCAGTCGATGGATCGCAGCTCGACCTTCCTCGACTTCGGGCCCGCACTCTCCCACATTGCTGTTTGAGCCCACTGTAATGAACAAGCCGCGTTCGTCAGGCGTCGGGAGGATGTTCTTGGTCCAATGGTGGTTCCTGCCAGACGGCAGCTTCGCAATCACCTCCGGCAAATCCGTGAGTGTCGTTTGTCCGGGTAGATAGGAGAATCTAAGAAGTGCGTCGGCATTCGCGATGTAGAGGTGACTATCGATAAGCGTCATGCCAAAGGGTGAATGGAGTCCCTCTGCAAACACGTGAGATTCGTCGGCCGCGCCATCGCCGTCGGTGTCGCGATGCAGAGTAATGCGGTCCGCACTGGGCGTTCTCGCGCCGCTGTAGTCCAGGACGACACCCGCCGCGAAATTCTTGAAATCGCTGCACAGGCCGGAGCCCTCAGGCGCGTTGCTCTCGGCCACCAGTACATCTCCATTCGGCAAGACGTACAGCCAGCGCGGATGATCCAGACCGCCCACGAATGCGTTAATTGCCAGGCCACTGGCCGGTGACGGCATTTCGCCCCCAGGCCAGCCAACGGCTTTGGCCGGCCTGAGGACCGGGACGAGCGTTTTGTGAGGCTCGACCAGTTGCGGTGTCGGGCCGTAGTCGGCCTGTTCACTCAGGATGCTCGGCGCCGGAAACAGCAGCTGCCAGGCGACGATGGCCAGGACCGCCGCCAGTAAGCCAAGCAGAATTAGTAGAATCTTCTTACGCATGTCACCAGGGGCCTATTCCGCGAAACCAACGAGGGAGGTGCATGGAATCGCAATATACTCCAAGAGGCGCCTGGCCAGTACCAACGCGTCTGCACACGATGAAACTTTTCCTGCAATAATCAGCCTACAAAGCAAGATGGCCTCCACTCCAACCCGGAATTCAGTAATGACTAATATTCGCACGTTCAGGATCTACCTGCCCGGCCTCGGTCTGATAGCGTCCGCGTTGTTCCTATGCGCTTGCACAACGACGACGCCGCCGCAGAGCTTTAACGTCGTCAAGAATCCCAATGTGGATGCCGCCTTTGTGGCGGCGGATGCGGATTTCAGTCAGTACGACAAGCTGCTCGCCAGGGATATGGGTATTTTCTTTCCCACCCACGCTGCGCCCTCGCTCGACGACCAGAAGCGCACCCGGCAGATTTTCCGCGAGGCATTTATCGGGGAATTGGGCGGCTACGTCATCGTTCGGGATGAAGAACCCGGCGCGCTCGAAGTGCAGGCGACGCTCATCGATTATCGGAACGCGTCCGGGGCCGATGTGCCCGGCGTTCGCCGCGAATTGCGGGATATCGCAAGACCCGGCGTCATTATGTTCCTGATGGAACTCAAGGATCCCGACTCCGGCAGAACGCTTGCGCGGGCCGCAGACAGTGCCTCCGCCCCTGCTTTCTCTACTTCTGCCGATACAGAGACCGACTGGGTCGCGGTCGAGGCAGCAGCGTCTCGCTGGGCAGAGCTATTCCGCAACTTTCTTGACGAGAATCTGCAGCAGTAAGGTCAGGTTCGGCTAGCTGGGATCGACCAACGGCACAACCAGCGCCAATTGCGCGTCGATCTCGGCATTGAGTTTGTTCTCAAGCTGATAAAGCCTCGCCACCTTAAGCGCCGGAAGAATTGCCCTAAACTCGGGCAGGTATTTCTTCTGCACGTCGAGTTTTTCGTATTTGACCGCGAGGAATGTATCGAGCAGTTCGTCGGCATACTCATTGCTCAGGTCCGCATTGTCATAGCGGCGAACGTATTCAGTAATCATCGCCGCGTAACGGTCCTGTATGGCGTCGGTTTCGTCGCGATATTTTCCGTATAGCGGCCAGAAAGCTGCGGACTCTTCCTCGGTCAGGTGAATTTCCGAGCGGACGATATCCAGCCGCCCCTCCCGCATCATTTCGCGGCCTTGCGCAATCTCGTCATCTTGCTGCGCGGCAGTGGCCGCGAGACCGGTAGAAAACACTCCGGCGATGACAACGAGTAACGCAAGACCATTGAGTTTCGGTATTTTTTTCATCGTATTTTCCCTTGGCAAGCTATCGGCGCCGCCGTGGTCGTTGCCGTTGCCCCTGACCTTGACCAAACTGACCCGCTCGACGGGCACTGGCGCTGCGTTGATCGTAACGCTGATACCCATTCGTGCGCGCGTTGAAACTGCGGTCCAGTTCGTTCCGTCTGTTCATGTTGAAGGAGTCACGCGTCCTCGTACTGTCGTAACTTCTCCCCGACCAGGCATTGTCTGTCGACTGCCTGCGCTCGGAAACGCCTGCTGTGTCGAATGACTCGAACGAACTCCGGCGTTCCTCTGCCCGGCCTCGGGCCTGCTCGACCTGCGAGGCGCGTTCCTCCGACACTTCGACTTTACGCCAGCCCTCGTCCCCCTGCTGATACCAGCCGTCGTCATCACGCTTGTAGACCTGTCCGTCCTTGCCCGCATACAGATCACCCTCAGCCGTCCGGCCAACGCCGGCCCGAGTCCCGTCGCCCGTTTCCAGGCCGATCGCTCCGCCGTCCGGCCCCCGCACAGAACCCGTTGACAGTGACTGGTCGCCGCGTTGCAACTCGCCCGATCGGATGACGCTATCACCCGAGCGTCGCGAGGCAAACTCACCGCTGGCCCCACCCGACGTCTGGAATTCAGTCTGGCGGGAGTAGTCATTCCATTCGCTTCGGGTACTGATCCACTTGTCGTTTTGCGTGATCAACGACTCGCCCCAGCCGCCGTGTTCAGACGCATAGCGATTGGTTGCAACGCCGGTTCCCGTGCGTGGATTGTAAGCAAATCCGCTGCCGGCGATCTCGTTGCTATCCCAGACGGCGCCGCCGCGCGCGTAGGTGCCGGTTCTCGGGTTGTAACTCGCTGCTCGTCCGTATCCACCGTAGGGCCCGTACACGCTGCCAGACCGTCCGTACATGCCGGTCCGGGGGTTGTACCAAGCCGAGGCACCGTAGCTATAGGGATACGCGTAGTAATACGGATAGTACGGGTAGCCATAGTAGGCGCCGTATCCGTAATACGGTGGGTAGTACCAGCCGCTGCCGTACATGGCGATGCCAAAGCCTATATGGACGCCAAAATAGCCACTCGTGTACCCAGTCGATACCGAATCGTCGTCGCTTTCGTAAATGTGCACGTGCGTAACGTGATACGACGGAGACGATGGCGGTATCGCGTAGATAGCCGCCGGAATATTGTCGGCGACTTCCCAGGGGCCCTCTGCGCCTGAGGAGCGATACCAGACTGCCTCCTGGCACAGGTAGTAGCTACCATCGTAGAGCAGCACATCGTTCGGGCTGTTGACCGCGCGTTGCACCTCGGTATCGGGAATGGTTTCGAATTCCGGGTCACCCTGGTAAAAGAGCGCCACGTTGTCTCCGGCATCCCTCGATATCGTTGCCTTCCTGGGTATCGATGCTTCGAGCACCGCAAGCCGCGCTTCATCGGTCCCGGCCACCGCCGCCAGCACGTGCCCTTTCGGACCTGCCGCAGGAATTTTTACGAACTCTGCGGGCAATTCCGTCACGTGCATCCACGGGCCGCGCAGGGTTGCGGCGCGGAACCAGCGTCCGGACACCAGGTAGTAATAATTGCTGTCATAGAAAAACAGGTCACTCTCGGTGTCGTGCACGTACTCGAGGCCACCGGCTGTAATCGTGCTCATCGAGGGTTGGCCGTCGGTGACTATCAGTTCCGCAGGCCGCTCACTGTAGAACACGGTCGGGACGCTCTTGTCTCCCTTCGCGGGAGGATTGGCCGCCCTGACATCGACCCAGTTACCGTCGTCCGGGAGTTTCTTGAAGTCACCGGGCAACGAGCTGTCCCATTTCCAGGGTCCGCCAAGCTCCTTTGCTTTCAACCAGCGCTTGCCGTGCCTCAGGTACCACTCCCTTTCCTTGTAGTGAAACAGGTCCCAGTTGGTATTGACGGCGTACGTCAATTTCGTGTCGGAAATCGGTGCGAGAACCGGCTCTCCGTCCGTCATTACCAGGATGGCCGGCGTACTCGAGTGATAAATCGGCGGTGGGTCGAACGCCAGGCCTGCTTCTTCCGGCACCCTCGCATCGGGAGCGATATACGACAGGACAACATCAAGCGGAATATATTGCGTGCGCTTTTGAACTGCACCACGAACGAGGCCGTCCAGTTGCAGTCTGCGTTGTTCATTCGACTCCGGAAAGCTCGTCGAACTGATCTCAACGTTGTCCACAGCGACCACGCGCTTCTCGATATTGGCCTCGGTATCGGCACTGAACTCGGCGACCCCAGCCACCGCAGTGTCCTCGCCAGCTGGAATAACCTCTACAGCGAAGCGTCCGCTGACGGCTGCGTAGTCTTCCCACGAGTCAATCTGTGGCACGTGCACAACGACGGTGCCGTCATCATTTTGCAAGGTCCGGGGAAACGCTACAGGCGCAGGGACATCAGCCGGCGACACCGTCGTCGGAATCTCGTCGGCGCCAGCGTTCGTGGCCAGGCCGAACGCGGTCAATGTTACTGCCGCTGCAAGCCGTAATAATCTACTCATAAAATTTCTCCGAACCCACAAAAGGGCCCATGGACGAGGAAACACCGGTGCCGGCCGGTTTCCTAGTCGAATTTGAAAGTCGCGCCGAAACCGGGCCCGCTGAAGCTGAAGTCCTGTAGCAAACTGTCAGACGCCTGATCGTAGGCAAGGTGCCGATACGCGAAAACCATGTCGCCCCACCCGTAGCTGTAGGTAAGCCCGGCCATCGCATTCCACGTCAGGTCCGAGTCGCCCGCACCCACGTCGAGGTGGTACAGGCCCGACCAGCGACCGTCCCCCATTTTGAAGTAGCCGCGAACACCTATGAGCGCGTCCCAAAGGTCGACGTCGCTGCCGATCCGGCCTTGCGCCGGAAGCACCACCCCGGAGCCCGGCACCGTGATCTCGGCTGTCAGATCCCAACTGGATGAGGCATCGACACCAAAATAGCGGGTGCCCACGAAGCCGCTCACACTCGAGGTGGCGGTCGACGCAAGCTCGTAGCCAGCCGCAATACTCCAGGCCAGCCCGTCGAGGTCGGTTCGTGTATTCAGGTTGAAATCAGCGCTGATCGGGATCGGAATACGGGTCCCGGGTATCGAGACCGTATCGTCAACTGACAGCACTCGCCCGTCGTTCTTCGACGTCATGCTGAGGTACACGAGGTCTGAATAGATCGAGAAACGGCCTTTGCTGGCGGTGCCGCTCACGAGCAGCCCCGCATTGATGAGATCCAGCCAGTCCGTCGGGCCTACCGAGATCTCGGGACTCCCCCCGGAGCCCGGTGGTAGTGTGTACTTCAACGATCCATCGATCGTCGGCAGCCACAGATACGGTGTAAGGCGGTATGTCCAGCCTGAATCGTGGTCAGCCGCCTGCACCGAATTTGCTGACAAGAAAACGACTGCGGCTATCGCGATGTTCAAATAACGCATGGACCTACTCCCCGAGCTCAGCAAAGGTATCCAGCCGCTTGCGCAGCAAAGTGGCCCAGCTTCTTGCCAGTCTGCGAACTTCCGCCGCGTTATTCACACGGTTTGATGCACTCATGCCAAACGTGTCCTCAGCCGCGCGGCGGTCGACGGCGCGTGCGATGATTGCCTCGGAAACCGAATCGCGAAGTTCCAGCACCAGGGTTGCCTCGCCGACTGTGCGCAGGTAAATCTCGCCCCGGCCTAACGGCTCGGGCGGTACGTAGGAAACAACGTCAAGCAGCGCGCCACGGACCAGCAGCACATCGGGACCCGGCTCGTTTACCAGCGTGAAGTGTTTGCTCTGTCCCAACTCGGCGAGAAACGCCTCGCTCACGACGGCTCTGAGCCGCTGCTTTTGCGCATCGGATATCTCGTAATGATCAGCCCCGGCCCGGCCATACGTTAATCGACCGGACTCGCCGCCCGGTCGATATTCGATGCCGACGCTCTGCAGCATGATTTTCGAATACCGGGATATGTCGGCGCCCGGTCTCGCGAATGTTTCATCAGCGGTACCGCCTTTTACCGGATACAGACCGTCGTAGGTCATGGCTGCATCATCGCCGGCGTCTATTGTCGGCGTGGATCCGGCACAGCCGACCAGCAAAGCTGACGCCATGATCAGGGCCGCAAACGGTCGGAATCGATAGGCTATGGCTGTGCGCATGCTTGTCTCCTGCATGTTGATCTTGATATTTGGTTTACGGAAAGCGACGGCATACTACCATCTGACTATTGGATCTATGACAAGCCTGGCGTGTCAAAAATCCCATCCGAGTGACGTGATTACGCCATAGTCGTTTTCTTCGGCGCCTTCGACAACCGGATCGCTGTCGTAGCTGTCATAGAATTCCAGCTGCCAGAATAGATCTGCGATCACCTCCCATCGGAGGCTGATATCGAGTTCGGCACGGACACGCCCGGCATCCGTTAGATTCGGGATGATCTGAAGCGTGGTCGACAAATCGAGCTCAGGCGTGTCGTATCGAAACCAGTCCCAGTTCAGCGTTGCGAATGCCTCGACGGTGTCCTCATCGGTCACGTTACCTGACAGGTTTTCCCGGCTGAGCTGAAGCCCGCCCGTCAGGGAAAGCGTTGCGGTGTTGGTTTGCAGTACGTTGCGTCCGCCCCCCACGCCTATCGAGGTCCGAAGATCCAGGTCCAGTTCGTCGTTGCGCTCGAGTCGAACCAGGGCGCCTGTCAGCCATCGTTTGGGCCAGAGTCGCTGATAAGTGAGGTCAAGACTGTGACGCTGGCTGGATTCGTTGTCCTGGCTATCCGAGGTTACCGATGCAGCATCCAGCCCGAAAATGCGAGTTTCGGTGCGCGCCTGCAATTCGAAACCCAGCTGGGCCTGCCTGACCTCGCTGGCTTTCGCGAAATTGAAACCGGCCGTGATATCCCCGTCGAATCGATCGATGCCGCGTTCTTCGATTGGCGTCATCAACACGATCGATTCCATGGCAATCTCGACGCTGTCGATCTCCGTACCGACATTGACGAAGCCCTGCCTGTCTCGCGAAATCAGCCGGCCCAGGTAGCGGTCACCGGATACGGTCTCTACCTGGATATTCTGGTTGCTTGTCAGGAACGCCACCTCGTCCCATTCAATCGGTATCGTGCCCGTAGCCGACGTATCGAACCGCAGTTTGCCGCGCTCCAGCGATTTGACCTCACCTGTCAGGCGATCACCGTTGACGATAGTCAGCACATCTGAATCAGCTGAAACCGGCGAGGACAATCCGAGGATCAGCAGCACGACTAGCGAATAGCGGACGAATGGCATACGCATTACCTGTGGATTGACTGTGATTGTGGTCTCTTGCGCCTACCCGGCAGCCGGCGTCTAGTTTGGGGGGAAACCAGCGAGAATCGCATCGACAGCGGCTTTAACGGTTGCTTCGATTTCCTCCCGATCCGACTCGCTTATTCGTTTGGTCGCCACGCCGTGCCAGACCGGACGCCGCTCCTCAACGTCGAAAATGTCGACCGCAAGCATCCCCTCGGTGTATTCACGCACGCGGGTCTCGGTGCCAACGCCGTAGTAGGCACCACCCCAACCCCATTGCCGTGGGTACGCCACGCTGTAACCCGCTGACATGCTGGGATACGAGCTAACAGAGATTTCCTCGCGGGAGCCTACGGTGAAGGACAGCACGAAGTCCGCAGCCTCGGGCTGAATGACATACTCGTAGCCCTTGGCCACCAGTGCGTTTTCCAGCGCCGACATGATGCGTGGCTCGAGTAAGGGATTTACAGGACCAACATTGTTTCCAACCTTCATTGGATTCTTGGAAATCCACGCAAAGCTCTGATATTTCGAGAAATCATTGGCCGAGTCGTGATCGTAGCTCGCTTGGAAAGTCGAAGCGCAACCGGCCAGAAATGTCAGCGAGACCGCTGCGCCAAGCAGTTTGATTGATGTTGTCATTGCCTGAGTCCTTTTGTTTTCAAGCCCGGGTGCGTACGTTACGATTAGTCCGCTGCGAAAAAAAATCAACCTGCGCCGCAGCCGAGGGCGAGAGCTTACACCGCGTATTCGCCTCTGGGTAGACAAAGGCAATTAAGAAATGCCCATAGATTCCGACTCATTCGTTTTTGTAATTTCGCTCGCCGCCGTCGTCAACGGCCTTGGCATTGTTCGCTGGCTCACCGGGTTCACCGAATACCTGCGACGCAGGCCGAGTTTGCGGCTCACGCACTATTGGGTGTTTACGCTGGCAGCGGGCTTCCAGTTCCTGCTGCACGTCCTGTTCTGGTGGTCGCTGTGGAGCATTCGGGGCACCGCAACGATCAATTTCCTCTCCTACCTGTTCCTGTTGAGCGGTCCGGTATTGCTGTTTATCGGCAGTGCCATGCTGGCGCCCGACCTGGCCGAAGACGAAATCGATCTCAGGGAACACTATTCACGGGCCAGACCGATCTACGCCTCAGTGCTGATCGTCGCCTGGCTGTGGGCGATACTGCTGTCACCCGTACTACGTGGGAGCTTCGCACCGACGCTGCCCTACTTCGCATTGTTCCTGGTTTTGGCCATCGGCCAGCGCCTGTCGGGGAACCCAACATTGCAGGGCGTTCTTGCCGTTGGCAACTGGCTGCTATTGCTTGCGTTTGTTGCGATTCACGCGATGCAATTGGGCGGCGCTACTGGCTAGCGGATCAGATACTGCTGCGATATGCCGAGGGCGAAACCCCGGTCCAGCGCCGGAATGCCCGGTCGAAGTTTGCTGTGTTTGCATAATGGAGCCGTTCACTGACTTCGCGGATCGTCATTGCGGGATCCGAAATCATCTCGATACTCTTCGTGAAGCGCCATTGGTCGACCACTTCGGAGAATGTCTTTGCTTCTGCAGTGATGCGGCGCTGTAGCGTGCGACGGGAGAGACCGAGTGCCTCGGCGACCACTGCGAGGTTCGGAGTATGTTCGCCCTCCCACGAATCAAGGATTGCAGCGATCGACTCCGCGGCCCCGGGCGGTCTCTCCAGGAACATCCGCTCGATCGCGGATTCCGAATCCGGCCCAAGCATGGCTTCGGCGAGAATCTCTACAGGAAATACCAGGGCTGTCGCCGCCTGCCCCAGCAGAACACGCGTGTTGTTGCCCGGTGGCAGAAACCTATCCAGGTTCGGTGCTCTTGAGCTATGGAAATGGACCTCGTCGGGTGCCGTATCGGCCCCCGCTGCCATGCTGAAGGTGCTGTACATGTACGCGAAATTGACGTACTCGAACAGCGACCAATCGGTCGTGGGCGGATCGAGGAAGATCAGGGATACTTTCGCCTTGCGCCCGAGAATCTCCAGCTTGATGCGCTCATTGGTGAGCACAACATGCCCGTACCTGGCGGCAAACCGGCATGCCGACAGCAGGCTACTCCGATGGCTCAGAGTGCTACCCCAGTTCGCCAACTGTGCGACATGAACGCGATTGCCCAGGTACGCAACGAAATCGTCAACACCTTCCTGTTTCCGGACCAGATCAAGGAGGGAAAGCACCGGCTGCTGCGGCACATAGTTGTCTCCGACCTCAAGGTCGAATCGGTGCAGCCCGGTCTTTTTCAACAACGTCCCGACAGGAGCGCCCGAATGGCGAACGGTTTCGAGAATGGGTTGGAAGAACCCAACCTGGGCAAGATGGGGCAAGGCCATGGCACCCACAATACACGCAGTCCCCGCCCTGATAAAACGGCCGATGGCACGAAATGACAACATTACTCGCAGCCGCGATTGATAAACTCTTCCGCGGCGCGTCTGCGCTTTACTGGCGTTCTGAAATAATGGAAGAAAATCATGCGCTTGGTCGACAAGAGAATAAGCTGAGAGCTTCAAAGGTCCACTCGATGAATAGAATTGCACCACTCGCCATTGCACTCCTGGTCGGCACAGTCGCCTGCAGCCCGAGTACCGAAACCGCAACGGCCGAGCCAGGGTCAGGTTCGCCGCCAACGCAAACGCTTGGCGATGCACTGCCAATGAACGGCACGGTCGCCACACGTATCGGTAACCTCAATTTCGAAAGCGGCTTCCCATCCGACAAAAGTGTGACGAAGCTCTTCGATGAAATGGACTTTCAACGAGCTACGCAGGCCTATCTCTGGGCATTGCCGATTGTTGCCTTCGCGGAGTGGCAGCATAGTCACCGCGAAGTGGCGGGTGCGAGGGAAATCGACTATGTCGGCTACCTCAGCGGCAGAGAGAAGCTCGGTATCCTGACGCCTAACGCAACGACGCCCTACTACCTGAATTTCGCCGATCTTTCGAAGACCGGACCACTGGTTGTCGAGGAGCCCGAGGGACTCACGGCTGGCGGCATTCTCGACATGTGGCAACGTCCCGCGGTTGACACCGGACAGATTGGTCCGTTCGCCGGAAAAGGCGGGCGATATCTGGTCCTGGGGCCAGGTCAGCCCGATATGCAGGTCGAAGGCTATGCGACGGTGCGCGTCGGAACGAACAATACGTTCATCGCTTTTCGCGTTCTCGATCCACGCGAGGACGCGGCGGCGCGGATTGTCAGCGAGCTGAAAATCTATCCGTATGAAGATCGCGATAATCCACCGCAAACTCGAATTGTTCCTGCCGCCGGGCTCAGCTGGATTGCCGGAGCACCGGAAGGCATTGCCTATTGGGAAAGGCTTGCTGACATACTCAATCGTGAGCCTGTCGACGATCGCGACAAGATGATGACAGCCATGCTTCGAGCTCTGGGAATCGTGCACGGCCAGCCGTTCCGGCCGGACTCTCGTCAGAAACAAATACTCGAACAAGCGGCATTAGTCGGATTGGCTATGGCTCGTGCCAATGGCTACGCGAAGAGGCTCGAGGGCTCGCGCGTCTGGCCCGACCGACGCTGGGAGATGTCCTTGCTCATTGATGAAACCGACCAGGATACTCCCACCCATACACAGCTCGATGAACGCGCCTCCTGGTTCTACGAGGCGGTTGGAGTTTCCGAAGGCATGATGTGCAGGACTGTCGGCGCCGGTCAGTGCTACCTCGAAGCCCAGAAGGACTCGGACGGGCGATGGCTTGATGGCGGGCAGAGCTATCGACTGCGGGTACCGGCGAACGCGCCGGTCGTGCAATTCTGGTCATTCTCGGTCTATGACGTAGAGACCAGATCCTTGATCGACACCGGCACGCGTTCCGATGTGTCTTCGCGCATGGACCTGGCGGTTAACGACGACGGTTCGGTCGATCTTTACTTCGGACCGGAAGCGCCAGCGGGACTCGAGAACAATTGGGTCAAGACAATTCCGGGCCGCGGCTGGTTCACCTACTTTCGTCTGTACGGACCTGCGCAGGAGTTTTTTGACCGGGCCTGGAAATTGAACGATATTGAAAGGTCAAGGAAATGAATATGAAAAACCTCGTACTCGCCATCGTGATGTCGATTGTTGCGGCGACGCCAGGGCTTGTTCAGGCAGACATTGATTTAATACGCTCTAATCTACACAATCCTCTCGTCGCTCCCCTTATTTGGTGAACATTCATGAAACGTCTTTCCCTATGCCTTTCCGTATCCGCCCTCACGCTCACTGGGGCGGTAGCAACAGCGCAGGAAACCCAGCTTCTCTGGGGCGACACGCACCTGCACACCAACTACTC
>SHLT01000105.1 GCA_004282875.1 Chromatiales bacterium
GAATCAATCGACTCCACCGACCCACACCGCAACTCGCGGCAGCGTTCCGCCACCTGCGCCGCGGTATGCCGAAGCGCGAACGCCAGTAACGAATCTTCATTGTTCGCATTCGCCACGCGCGTCAACGACCGCACCTTCGAATACGACAGCTCCCCGGTCGAAAACGCAGCAGAGATTGCCGGCAACACCTTCAAGGCATGTGCCACCCGCACCTTCTCCAGCGCTGTCGTCATCGACACATCACACCGCCAGGCGAGCCACTCGGCGCAGTTATGCAGGCCCCACTTGAGAAAGCCGCCGCGCTCGTCGAACTCGCGCACGAGGACGAGCAGTTCAAAGGTCGCCGCATTGATGCAGGTGCACAGGGAGTGAATATTGCTGTCGAGTTCCTCGATGGGAACCAGCTCGGGAACAGGCTTCATGACGGACCCTTGTCAGTGGAATAGACCTGTTATTTTATACAGTATTAAAGGTAAAAGCGTTGTCAAATCAACGCATTAAACGCAGAAACACCTCAGATGGAGTCGACGATCCCGTTCAGCGTTGAACTGGGCCGCATCGCCGCCGCCGCAAGTGCATCGTCAGGCTGGTAATAGCCGCCGATATCGACGGGCTCGCCCTGGGCCGCAAGGAGTTCGTCGACAATAGCGGCTTCGTTGTCAGCCAACGCCTGGGCAGCCGCTGCAAATCTCGCGGCCAGCTCGGCGTCCTCGTCGTTGTCAGCCACGGCCTGCGCCCAGTAAAGCGCCAGGTAGTAATGGCTGCCTCGGTTGTCGATTTCGTTGACCTTGCGTGACGGTCCCTTGTTCTCTTCGAGATAGCGGCCGTTCGCCTCGTCCAGGGCCCTGGCAATAAGGCGCGCCTTCCGGCTACCGGTCTTGTCCGCAAGATCGTCGATGGAAACGGCGAGTGCGAGAAACTCGCCGAGCGAATCCCAGCGGAGGTGGCCTTCGCTGTTGAACTGCTGCACGTGCTTCGGTGCCGAACCACCGGCACCGGTTTCGTACAGGCCACCGCCGGCCAGCAATGGCACGATGGACAGCATTTTGGCGCTGGTACCCAGTTCGAGAATCGGGAACAGGTCTGTCAGGTAGTCGCGCAGGACATTGCCTGTCACGGAGATCGTGTCCTCTCCCGCGCGCACGCGCTGCAGCGTTGAGCGCATGGCCTCGACGGGTGACTCGATACGAATATCAAGGCCGTCGGTGTCGTGGTCGGCCAGGTAGGTGTTGACCAGACCAATCAGGTTGTGGTCGTGCGCCCGCTTCTCATCAAGCCAGAAGATGGCGGCAGATCCCGTCGCACGCGCCCGCGTCACCGCAAGCTTGACCCAGTCGCGAATCGGCAGATCCTTGGTCTGGCACATGCGCCAGATGTCGCCGGCGCCAACGGGATGCTCCATGACTACGTTGCCGTCGCCGTCGGTCACCTTGACGACACCGTCCGCGGCGATTTCGAAGGTCTTGTCATGGGAGCCGTATTCCTCGGCTTTCTGTGCCATCAACCCAACGTTGCACACGTTGCCCATCGTGGTGACATCGAACGCGCCGTGAGTCTTGCAGTCCTGTATGACTTCCTCGTAAATACCGGCATAGCAGCGATCGGGAATGACCATCTTGGCATCGTGCAGAGCACCATCGGGACCCCACATCTGTCCCGACGTCCGAATAGCTGCCGGCATCGATGCGTCGATGATCACGTTGCTCGGGACGTGCAGGTTGGTAATGCCCTTGTCCGAGTCGACCATGGCCTGCTCCGGACGCGTCTTGTAGACAGCATCGATGTCTGCCTTGATCGCGTCGCGCTGTGCGTCGGGTAACTCGTCAATCTTCGCGTAGACGTCGCCAATACCGTTGTTGGCATCCACGCCGATGTCGTCGAATACGGCGCCGTGTTTCGCGAACACGTCGCTGTAGTAGGCGCGTACGCAATGGCCGAACATGATGGGGTCGGAGACCTTCATCATCGTGGCTTTCAGGTGCAGCGAGAATAAAACGCCTTCTTCTTTCGCAGCGTCGATTTCCCGGGCAAAGAATTCCTGCAGCGCCGCACAGTCCATCACGCTCGCGTCGATCACTTCGTCATCAAGGACGGGCACTGCATCGCGCAAAACCGTGACATTGCCGTCTGCATCCGTATGTTCGATGCGCACGCTGCCAGCTTTTTCCACAATGACTGATTGCTCGCTTGCGTAGAAGTCACTGTCGTCCATGTGCGCGATGTGCGACTTCGAGTCCGCGTTCCAGGTACCCATGCGGTGCGGGTGCGCCTTGGCGAAGTTCTTGACGGCCAGTGCGACGCGGCGGTCCGAGTTACCCTCACGCAATACCGGGTTCACCGCACTGCCAAGGACTTTCGCGTACTTTGCGGCGATGGCCTGTTCGGTATCGTCCGAGGGTTCTTCCGGGTAGTCAGGGATATCGTATCCCTGTGACTGAAGTTCCTCGATCGCGGCGACCAGCTGCGGGATGGACGCGGAGATGTTCGGCAGCTTGATGATATTGGCTTCCGGCGTCTTGGCCAGCTCGCCCAGTTCGGCAAGCGCATCGTCAACGCGCTGCTCGGCGGTCAGGTTTTCCGGGAAATTGGCGAGAATGCGGCCCGCCAGCGAGATGTCGCGCGTTTCCACGTCAATGCCGGCGGCATCGGTGAAGGCCTTGACGATGGGGAGAAACGAATACGTCGCGAGAGCGGGCGCCTCGTCGGTCTTCGTGTAGATGATCTTGGCCATGCGCGTCCTTTATTCTTATGCCGCAAAATGCGGCGCATTATATAGAGCGCTGGCCCGTATTGCACCGCATCCTACTGCACGGAGGCCCACTGTTCGTCGGTTGCCACCATCGTCAGGACGTCATATTGAGCCACGATTTCCTCGTCCTGGTTCGTCACTTCGGCGTCCCAGCGGACTTCCCCGTATCCGGTCCCGGCGCGCAGGGTTTTCTGCTTGCAGCAAAGCCTCACCCTGAGCGTGTCACCGTAGTTCACCGGCTGCGCAAAGCGCAGGTCGTCGACGCCGTAATTTGCCAGCACGGGCCCGAAGTCCGGATCGACAAACAGGCCCGCCGCGAAGGACACGATCAGGTAACCATGAGCGACGCGGCCGTCGAAAAACGGATTCTTTGCCGCTGCTTCTTCGTCGGTGTGCGCGTAAAAGGTATCACCCGTGAACTCGGCGAAATGCTGGATGTCCTCGAGCGTTACTTCGCGCGCGTCGGTAACGACCGTATCGCCGATCGAGAGTTGCTCGAACGTCTTGCGGAACGGATGCACGCCCGGATCATTCTGCTGAGCTCCCCGAATCCACCGTCGACCGATGGCCGTCAGTGTCTGCGGCGATCCCTGGATGGCAGTGCGCTGCATGTAGTGCTTGACGCCCCGGATGCCGCCCATTTCCTCGCCGCCGCCGGCGCGGCCGGGCCCGCCATGCACAAGATGCGGCAACGGTGACCCATGTCCGGTCGATTCGGCGGCGCAGTCGCGATTAATCACGATCATACGGCCGTGGTAGGCCGCGGTACCGAGTATCAGTTCTCGCGCGACGTTATCGTCGTTGGTCACGATAGAACCGGCCAGGCTGCCTTCGCCCAGTCGGGACAGCTCGATGGCTTCGTCGAGGTTGGAATACGGGAGGATGGTGCTGACCGGGCCGAAGGCCTCGACCGAATGCACCGCAGATGCCGTCAACGGCTTTTCGCAGTGCAGCAACGTTGGCATGAAGAAAGCGCCTTTGCCGGCGTCTGCATCGATAACGTCGAAGTCGTCATTCCCGCCGTAGACAATGCTGGCCTGGTGCGACAGCTCGTTGACACGGTCACGCACTTCGTCGCGCTGGCCCTGGCTGGCCAGCGCGCCCATGTCGACGTCTTTGCTGGCCGGATTGCCGATGCGTACTTCACCCAGCGATTTGGCCAGCGCTGCGGCAACTTCGCCGGCGATCGGCGCCGGCGCGATGATGCGCCGGATTGCCGTGCATTTCTGGCCGGCCTTGCTGGTCATTTCCCGCGTTACCTCTTTGATGTAGAGGTCAAACTCGGGCGTTCCCGGCAATGCATCAGGACCCAGGATGGATGAATTGAGCGAATCGGTCTCCGCCGTGAACGCCACCGACTCGCTCATGACGCGAGGGTGCTGTTGCAGGAATTCAGCGGTATTTTTCGATCCTGTGAAAGCAATCGTGTCCTGGCAGTTCAGGTGATCGAACAGGTCACCGACACCGCCGCAGACCAGCTGCAGAGCGCCGTCGGGCAAAATACCTGACGCATGGATACGACGCACCATCAGTTCTGTGAGGTACGCGGTACTCGATGCGGGCTTGACGATAGCTGGCACTCCGGCCAACAGCGTCGGGGCGAGTTTCTCCAGCATGCCCCAGCACGGGAAGTTGAATGCATTGATATGCACCGCCGCGCCGAGCTTGGGGGTGTAAATATGCTGCCCGACAAAAGTCCCGTTGCGCGACAAGTGCTCGGGCGGGCCGTCGAGATAGACGTGGTCATTGGGCATTTCACGCCGCCCCTTGCTCGAGAAGACGAACAGCGTCGAGATACCCCCATCGATATCGACCCAGCTGTCCCCGCGGGTTGCGCCGGTTGCTGTCGAGAGCGCGTAAAGCTCCTTCTTGTGCTCCATCAGGTACTTCGCGAGTTCCTTGAGCATCTCACCGCGCTGGTGGAACGTCAGCTTGCGCAAACTGGCGCCGCCGGTCTGGCGTGCGTATCGGAGCAGGTCACCGAAGTCGAGTCCGTCGCTCGTAATGCGCGCGACCGGCTCGCCGTCAACGGCGCTGGTCAGCAGTGTGCCTTCACCGTCGCCCTCGACCCATGTGTCGAGCGCCAGATTGCCCAGCTTGTTCGTCATACAAAACTCGCAATAATTTGAAAAAATCTGTATCGAATTGTACGGTCACTCCCATTGAAAGCAAGCCGCCCCGCCATGAGTATCCAGAACGCCTGCAAGAAACTCGTCGATGACTTTCGTTCGCGGCCGACGCTGCGCGCGGGTTCATTGATCACGACGGTTTTTGGTGATGCGATCGCGCCGCGCGGCGGCACGGTCTGGCTCGGAAGCCTCATCAAGGCAATGGCCGACTTCGGGATCAGCGAGCGCCTCGTACGAACATCCGTTTTTCGGCTGGCGAAGGACGGCTGGCTGCAGTCCCGGCAAATCGGCCGGCGTTCCTATTACAGCCTGACGGCGGCAGGTCGCGAACGATTCGAGCAGGCCACCAATCGTATTTACGGCGAACCCGTCGACCAGTGGGATGGTGAATGGTGCCTGTTGTTATTGTCGGGGCTGAACACACCAACGAAGGATATCGTGCGCCGGGAGTGTGGCTGGCTCGGATTCGGGCCGCTCTCAGCGAACGTCCTGGCGCACCCGGCGCCGGAGCCCGCCGAACTCGACGGTACGATGCGGCGACTGGGTGTACAGGAGAAGCTCGTGGTCATGCGCGGCCAGACCATTGGAGGTGACCGCGCGATGCGTGAGCTGACGCGTACCTGCTGGAACCTCGATGAGATCGACGCGCGCTACGCCGATTTCGTGCGGCGGTTCCGTCCCGTGTACAAGGCGTTGTCGGGTAAGCAGGCGCTAAGCGACAAGTCTGCTTTCCTGATCCGGACCTTGCTGATCCAGGAGTATCGCAAGGTACTGCTGCGCGATCCGTGGCTGCCGGCAGAGTTGTTACCGGCAGACTGGCATGGGGCGGCCGCGTACCAGCTCTGCCGCAATCTGTATCGAGGCGTACACGGCCCGGCCGACGCCTACCTCGACGTCGTGATGGAAACCGCGGATGGGCCGTTGCCGCCACCATCGCGTGCCTTTGCGCGCCGCTTTGGCGGCCTCAACACGGCTCGAAAGGTGAGTAATGGATGACCTGAAAATCGCACAACAATGCGCCGAGACCATGCTGGCCAACGACCGCTCGTCGCAGGCCATGGGTATCAGCATCGAGATTGTCGAGCCGGGTAAGGCGATTGCCCGGATGAGGGTGCGTGATGACATGTTGAATGGCTTTGCCGTGATCCATGGGGGACTCACGTTTGCCCTCGCGGATACTGCGTTCGCGTTCGCGTGCAACAGCTACGACCAGCAGTCGTTCGCTGCGGCCGCGCAGATCGAGTTCCTGCGTCCAGCCGTAGCGACCGATGTGCTGACAGCCACGGCGAGCGAAGACTATCGAGGCCGCCGCAATGGCTATTACACCGTCGAAGTGCGGAACCAGCGGGATGAGCTCGTGGCGCTGTTTCGCGGCCGTTCGGCCAGCAACAGCAAACCCGTGATTCAATCCTGAAGTGATACCGAATATGTTGAAAAAAACGAATTTCCGTGACACATTGTCAGGCAGTCTCCAGGAGTTCTGACATGTACACACAAGGCCTTGACCAGGCGGGAAAAGGCGGCCCCGACACGCGTGAGGCAGAGAGCAGGGCGCAGCTCGATGCGTTCCAGGCGCGCATCGATGCCGAGGAAAAAATTGAGGCCAAGGACTGGATGCCGGAGGCATACCGCCGCACGTTGATCCGGCAGATTTCCCAGCATGCGCATTCCGAAATCATTGGCATGCAACCCGAGGGAAACTGGCTGACGCGGGCGCCCACGATGAAACGCAAGGCAATCCTGCTCGCCAAGGTGCAGGACGAAGCCGGTCATGGTCTCTACCTCTACAGCGCGGCCGAGACGCTCGGTGTCTCGCGCGATGAGATGGTAGGGGACCTGCTGTCCGGGAAAGCGAAGTACTCGAGTATCTTCAATTACCCGACATTGACCTGGGCTGATATTGGCGCAATCGGCTGGCTCGTCGACGGCGCGGCGATTATGAACCAGATCCCCTTATGCCGCTGTTCCTACGGCCCGTACTCGCGCGCCATGATTCGCGTGTGCAAGGAGGAGAGCTTCCATCAGCGGCAGGGATACGAGCTCATGTTGACGCTGTGCCGGGGCACGGATGAACAGAAGGCCATGGCGCAGGATGCACTGAATCGTTTCTGGTGGCCGGCGCTGATGATGTTCGGGCCCAACGATGCGGCATCCAGCCATTCGGCGCAGTCAATGGCCTGGAAGATCAAGCGCTTCAGCAATGACGAACTGCGCCAGAAGTTCATTGACGTCACCGTTCCGCAGGCCGAGTTCCTGGGTCTTTCGGTGCCTGATGCGGCGCTCTGGTTCAACGAAAACACTGAGCACTACGAGCATTCGGACATCGACTGGCAGGAGTTCTTCGATGTCATTTCCGGCAACGGCCCTTGCAACAGGCAACGGCTGGCCAAGCGCCGCAAGGCGCACGACGATGGCGCATGGGTGAGGGAAGCAGCCCGTGCTTACGCAGACAAGAAGGCCGCGGCAGAGGCCGCCGCATAGGACACACAATGACCCGGCAAGAATGGCCCTTATACGAAGTATTCATCCGTACGCGCTCGGGACTCAGTCACCGGCACGCCGGCAGCGTCCACGCGGCCGACGACGAGATGGCGCTCAACAACGCGCGCGACACCTACACGCGCCGTAGCGAAGGCGTCAGCATCTGGGTTGTGCGATCCGACCGGATCGTGGCATCCGATCCGGCCGAGACCTCGGCGTTTTTCGACCCGGCCGAGGATAAGATCTATCGTCATCCGACGTTCTACGACATTCCCGACGAGGTGGAAAACCTGTGAGTTCCGACGCGACACTGGCGTCCTACGCGTCCCGCCTGGGCGACAACGCGCTCATTCTCGGGCAGCGCATGATCGAACTCGTAGCCGCAAGCCCCGAGCTCGAAGAGGAGCTCGCCAATGCGAACTTTTCGCTCGATTATATCGGCCAGGCCCGGATGTACTACACCTACGCGGGCGAGCGCGAGGGCGCCGGCCGCGATGAGGACGACTTCGCGTTTCTGAGGCCGGAACACGACTACAAGAACTTGTTGCTCGTCGAACAGCCGAATGGACATTATGGCGACTCCACGGTTCGGCAGTTCCTGTTCGAATCATGGTACGTGCTATTGCTGGAGGCGCTCACGCGCTGCAGCGACGAGGGCATCTCGATCATCGCTGCGCGTGCGATCAAGGAAGTCCGCTACCATTTGAGGCATAGCAGCCAGTGGCTCGTTCGCCTCGGAGACGGGACCGAGGAAAGCCATGCGCGCGTCAAGGCATCGCTCGATGACCTGTGGCGCTATACCGGTGAGATGTTTGCGCCCGATGATCTCGACGACGAAATGCGGGCCGTGTTCAATGGACCGCACCTGGAAGTCATCGAAACGCAGTGGCGAGAGAACGTCGCGGCAGTTCTTGCAGAAGCCACGCTGGACATGCCGGACGACCAGTGGATGGCGAGCGGTGGCAAGCAGGGGCAGCACAGTGAGCACATGGGATTTCTCCTGGCGGAGATGCAGCACCTGCAACGCGCCTATCCGGGGGCGACGTGGTAAACGCACAGTACACGCCGGCGCAGATTATGGAGTGGCTGTCGCAGGTCCCCGATCCGGAGATTCCGGTCCTTACGATTACCGACCTCGGAATCGTTCGTGACGTGGATTGCAGCGCGGGCGTCACCGTGTCGCTGACGCCCACCTACTCGGGCTGTCCCGCCACGGAAGCGATCGAGGCCAGCGTTGCAGCGACCTTGCAGGAGCATGGCGTCGACGACGTGCGCATCAAGCGCGTCCTCTCGCCGCCGTGGACCACCGACTGGATCAGTGAGGCGGGTCGCAAGAAGCTAACCGTGTACGGTATCGCGCCGCCCGAACGCAGGGACCGGCCCATCGCGTGTCCGCGCTGCGATTCGAGCAATACGGAGCTGGTCAGCGAATTCGGATCGACAGCCTGCAAGGCCTCTTATCGCTGCATTGATTGCCTCGAGCCCTTCGAGTACTTCAAGTGCCTATGAAACAATTTCATCCCTTAACGGTTGTTGCCAAGAACGCCGAGACGCGCGACTCGGTGCGCATTGCTTTCGACGTTCCCGAAGACCTTCACGATGAGTTTACTTTCCTGCCGGGACAGCACCTGCCCATTCAGATCGAACGGGACGGAAGGCTCGTACGCAGAACCTACAGTATTTGCTCGGCCGACGGCTGCTGGCCGCTGGAAATTGGCGTCCGTATTCAGCCGGGCGGACAGTTTTCTGAGTTCGCAGCCGGCGAACTTGAAGTCGGCGATACCGTCGACGTCATGCCGCCCACCGGACGGTTCCATCTGCCGGAGCAGCGGGTCGATGGCAAGGCGCACGTTGGTTTCGCCGCGGGAAGCGGCATTACGCCGATCCTGTCGATCGTGTCGTCAATTCTGGAGAATGAGCCGCACAGTCGCTTCGCGCTGTTCTACGGCAATCGCAAACAGAACACGACGATGTTTATCGAGGACCTGTTTGCCCTCAAAAACCGGTATCCCGCGCGCTTCCAGGTGCACTTCGTGTTCAGCCGGGAGGAACAGGAGTTCGAGGTCTCCAGCGGCCGTATCGACGGTGACAAGGTGGCCGTTTTATTTGAGCAATTCTGTCGCGGCATGCAGGTGGATGAGGCATGGGTGTGCGGCCCGGACACGATGATCGCCGTGGTGAGCGACGCACTGATAAATCTCGGCATGCCGGCCGATGCCGTGCACGTCGAGCGCTTCGGTGCACCGCACAAAGCACGGAAATCGGCCACCGAGGCGCCCACTCCGGCGACCCCGGAGAGCGCGCGAGTGACCGTCATCATGGACGGCCACAAGAAGTCGTTCGAGATGGAGCGAGGCAACGGCAATATCGTCGATGCGGCTGCGGCGCAGGGTATCGAGTTGCCATATTCCTGCAAAGGCGGCGTCTGTGCCACCTGCCGCACGCATGTGCGCGCCGGTGAAGTCGATATGCGAACGAACTACGGGCTGGAACCCTGGGAAGTCGAGAAGGGCTTCGTCCTGGCCTGCCAGAGCACGCCAGTCACGGACGAGTTACTGCTCGACTACGACAAGTCATAGTAAGCATTTGGCGCGATTTCAAAACTCCCGGGAAGGACCACAGGAGTAAAATTGGTCGGATGACAGATACAGATTCGACCGCCGAACTGCCTGCACGGCAAAATTCCTACGATTACGATGACCTGCTCGCCAGTGGCCACGGGGAATTGTTCGGACCGACCAATGGTCGCCTGCCCAAGCCCAACATGCTCATGATGGATCGCATTACGCGGATCACGGACGAGGGCGGCAAATACGGGAAGGGCGAAATCATTGCCGAGCTCGACATTCACCCGGACCTCTGGTTTTTCGCATGCCATTTCGAGGGCGACCCGGTCATGCCCGGTTGTCTCGGGCTCGACGCCATGTGGCAGCTCGTCGGTTTCCACCTCGTTTGGCAAGGCCTGCAGGGGCGCGGCCGGGCCCTCGGCGTCGGCAAGGTCAAATTTACGGGACAGGTGCTGCCTACGGCCAAGAAAGTCACCTACCAGATTGACCTCAAACGAATTATCGCCCGCAAGCTCAACATGGCGATCGCGGACGGGACGATGTCAGTCGACGGCCGCGAAATCTACACGGCCGAAGACCTGCGCGTCGGGCTTTTCACTTCCACAGACAATTTCTAGGGGCGGGTATGCGACGCGCGGTTATAACGGGGCTCGGTGCAGTCTCGTGTATCGGTAATTCAAAAGAAGACATCGTCGATGCGCTGCGCAACGGGCGTTCGGGCATCGTCGCCAACGAGACCTTCAAGGAGATGGGGCTGCGCAGCCAGATTTCAGGCAGTTGCCAGGTCGATCTCAAGGAACACATCGACCGCAAGGTCCTGCGTTTCATGGGTGACGCCGCCGCTTACGCCTATATCGCGATGCAGCAGGCGGTCACCGATTCGGGACTTGAAGAGCACGAGGTTTCCAATCCGCGCAGCGGGCTGATCGCAGGTTCGGGTGGCGCTTCCAGTGCCAATATTGTCAAGGCGGCCGACACGCTGCGCTCGCGCGGCGTCCGCAAGATCGGTCCTTACGCCGTGACGAAAACCATGGGCAGTACTGTCGCGGCTTGCCTGGCTACCCCGTTCAAGATCAAGGGAATCAATTACTCGATCACCTCGGCCTGCGCCACCAGCGCGCATTGCATTGGTGCCGCCGCAGAGCAGATCGCCCTGGGCAAGCAGGATGTCGTGTTCGCCGGCGGCGGTGAAGAGGAAGACTGGACGCTGACCGGCCTGTTCGACGCGATGGGTGCGCTGTCCACCAAGTACAACGACGATCCCGCGCAGGCGTCACGTCCCTACGATGCCGGCCGCGACGGTTTCGTGAGCTCGTCCGGCGCCGGCATGGTCGTCGTCGAAGAACTCGAACACGCCAGGGCGCGAGGCGCCCACATCTATGCGGAACTGGTGGGCTTTGGCGCAACGTCTGACGGTCACGATATGGTCGCCCCGTCCGGCGAGGGTGCGATTCGCTGTATGGAGCAGGCACGATCCACGGTCGAGGGCCCGATCGACTACATCAACACCCACGGCACGAGCACGCCGGTGGGTGACATCCAGGAAGTCGAGGCCATGCGCGAGCTGTTCGGCGACGACATGCCGAAATACGGTTCGACGAAGTCGATGTGCGGGCATTCGCTCGGCGCAACCGGTGCGCAAGAGGCTATTCACTGCCTGCTGATGCTGGAGCACGACTTCATTGCGCCATCCATCAACGTCGTGGATGCGGACGAAGCGGTCAAAGGTACGCCGCTGGTCACGGCATGCGTTGACAATGCCGGCATTCGTACGGCGATGTCGAACAGCTTCGGATTCGGTGGCACAAACGGCACGCTGATATTCCAGAAGCGCTAGTCTGCGCGTCTTGAGTCGGCCATAATCGGCCGCTATGACTATTGAACGCTTAAGCGAAACAAGCTGTTTC